>JBAVZU010000229.1:0-30204 GCA_049588915.1 Candidatus Sulfotelmatobacter sp. | reverse complement strand
CCCATGTGCTGGACTGGCTCGTGCCCATGCTGGGCCTCCCGGAGAAGTTTCTATCGTCGAACACCGGCGGCGGGGTAATCCAAGACACTGCCTCAAGTGCCGCGCTCTGCGCGCTCCTAGCTGCCCGCGAACGCGCGACGAACTACGCTACCAACAAAACCGGCTGTAACGGCCGCATGGTCGCTTACGTTTCCACGCAAACCCATTCGTCTTTGCAGAAGGCCGCCATGATCGCGGGAATCGGTGTCGACAATCTGCGCTCCATCGAAGTAGATGACAACTTCGCAATGCGCCCTGACGCTCTTACCCGCCAGATCGAAGCTGACAAGCGCGCCGGTCTCTTACCTTTCTTTATCTGCGCGACTACAGGTACCACTTCGTCGAATGCAATGGACCCCATCACAGAAATCGCCGCTGTCGCGCAGCAGCACAATCTCTGGCTGCATGTGGATGCAGCCATGTCAGGAACCGCCGCGCTCTGCCCTGAGTTTCGACATTTTCAAAACGGGGTCGAGCTCGCCGACAGCTACAATTTCAATCCTCACAAATGGATGTTCACCAACTTCGACTGCAGTTGCTTTTGGGTCGCGGATCGCAAAGCTTTGATCCAGACTCTCAGCATCTTGCCGGAATACCTGCGCAACCAGGCGACGGAATCCGGAGCAGTCATCGACTATCGCGACTGGCACATCCAACTGGGCCGCCGTTTCCGCTCGCTGAAGTTATGGTTTGTGATTCGGCACTATGGTGTGGAAGGCTTGCAGTATCACATCCGGCGCCACGTGGAACTCGCGCAGCAGTTCGCCGCGTGGGTGCGGAACGACAAAGACTTCGAACTGGCCGCTCCCGTTCCATTAAACCTCGTCTGCTTCCGCCACAAAGCCGGAGACGCAGCAAATCAAACCATCATGGATCGCCTCAACCAAAGCGGTGATCTCTTCCTTACCCACACCAAGCTGAATGGAAAACTGACACTGCGACTCTGCGTCGGCCAGACTCACACGCAGGGGAAGCACGTTGAGCGCGCATGGAAGAGAATTCGCGAGGAATCGCACAAGTTGGCCACCGTCGCATGAGCAAGCTTCGCTGAATTTCCTCGTGTCCTTCGGCTAAAGTAGAAGTATGCGCAACATACTCAGCCGGCGCCCGCTGCGCTTTGTGTTTGCGGCCAACGTGATCTCTATGTTGGGCAGCGGGATGAATTCGGCTGCGGTCGCCTGGTACATCCTTGAAGCCACGCACTCGGAAATGGCGCTCGGCACCTTTGCCGTGCTGCAAACCATTCCCGCCATGCTCATGCTTCCCTTCACCGGGGTCATTATCGATCGCGAAGATCGCCGCCGCCTGGTGATGTGGCTGGATGCTGTGCGTGCTGTCATTATTGTCACCGTCGCGATCCTCGCATTTCGCCACCGGGTACAAGTGTGGCAGCTGTATTTGATGAACACTCTGGTAGCGGCTGGCTTCTGGATGTTCTGGCCAACCATCACCGCGCTGATTCAGGAACTCACGCCCGAAGGCCAGTTTGTCCAGTCGAATACCTTCCTTCTCGCCGGCGTTCAAGGCGGATGGCTCATCGCTGGTTCCCTGGTGGGATTCATGTACAACCACATTGGCCTCGGCGGCGTGCTGCTGATCGACGTTTCCACATACGTGGTTTCGTTCTTGTGCTACTTCGCCGTTCGCAAAGGCCGCCACGTCGTCCTGCGCCCAGAAGAACTTCGTGCCGATATCCTGGCTGCCGAAACCCAGCTTCAGCGCTTCAGTCGCGAGATGCGCGAGGGATTGCACTTTCTGCGCAACCATCGCTCCGTCATCCTGCTCGGCATTAGTTGGGCATTATTTCTCGGAGCCATGACCATGGGGATTGTCGTTACTCCAGCTTTGAGCGAGCGCATATTCCACGCGGGAGCGGTCGGCTACGGATGGCTCAACGCCGGATGGGGCACTGGAGCATTCCTCAGCGCTCTGTACGCGCCTGCCATCATTGCCGGCCTGGGCGGTCGCCGTTCCGTGGCATTTTCCATGGCCATCCTTGCCGTCTGCGTGATCTGCGCTCCCGTCTCGCATTGGCTTGTGGCAGCTGTTCTTGTCTACGGAGTGATGGGCTCGGCGCGGGGCGTCGGCGGCATTGCCATGAACACCAGCCTGATGGAGATGGTCCCGCAGCACTTGATGGGACGTGTGCAGAACACCTTTTATTTCTTGGGAACTTTTTTCCAGCTTGTGCTCGCCTTGGCCGTCGGCGCGGTCGCGCACAAAGTCAGCCTGGTGGCGGCATTCGCAATTTTGGCTTGCGTCTACGGATTGTCATTCGTAGCAGCAAGCTGGCCAATTGAAACCACAGCCGCTATCGAAGAAGTCGGCGCCGCGAAATAAAAAGAAAGCCACGTGTAAGGCAGAAAATCCATGCGATGTCATCCCGACAGCGCGCGTTCTGTTTCGCGCGCGGAGGGATCTCCGTCGCCACGATCGCGGAACATCAGCCAGGGACGCGACCCGGACTGCGCCAGCGTTGCCTGCCCGTGGTAGTGTCCTATTAGGACACTGCCTGCTCTGTGACTCTGTGGTAAATTCACGCCCTCCGCTGTTATTCTTTCCCATTCCAAGGAGCCTCTATGTCCGCTGATCTGCAGGGCCGCAACGGCGTCGTGTTCGGAGTCGCCAATAAACGTTCCATTGCCTGGTCGATCGCGCAAGGCCTGCACGCCGCCGGAATGAAGCTTGCCATCACCTACCAGAACGAGCGCCTGGAGCAGGAAGCCAAGGATCTCATTCTCTCCCTGCCTGGTGCCGAGGCCTACATGTGCGACGTCAGCAAAGACGAAGAGATCAACCGCCTCTTCGCCACACTCAAAGAACGCCAAGGCAAGCTGCACACGCTGGTGCACTCCGTCGCCTACGCTCCCGCCGACGAACTGAAAGGCGACTTCATCAATACGTCGCGAGAAGGCTTTCGCACCGCGCTGGATGTGAGCGTCTATTCGCTGGTAGCAGTTACTCGCAGAGCCGCCCCCCTCATGGAAGACGGTGGCTCAATCATCACCATGACCTACTACGCGTCGGAAAAAGTCGTGCCTCGTTATAACGTGATGGCCGTGGCCAAGGCGGGATTGGAATGTTCGGTTCGCTATCTCGCCTATGAGTTGGGAAAGAAAAAAATTCGAGTGAACGCGATCTCTGCCGGTCCGATCAAAACGCTGGCCGCGCGCGGCATCGCCGGTTTCGGAGAAATGCTGAAAGGCCACGAGGAGCGCGCCCCGCTCGGCCGCCGCGTGGAAGTGGAAGAAGTGGGATCAACCGGAGTCTTCCTCGCCTCCGACGCCAGCAGCGGCATCACCGGCGAAGTGATTTACGTGGATTGCGGGTATAACATTATGGGATTCTAGAAGGCTACCGCCGCTAGGTCGCCCCTGATCGGAGCTTAGTCAGAAACTAGGTACAGAGTGAGGATCTGCTGCTCGCGCCAATGAGTGTAATGGCGATGTTACGACAGTTATCGGTTCGGAAGCTTCCCTCTGGCTCAGAACAGTGACACAGTAAAGCTATGCGTGACGACAAGAAACCGCACCCCGGCCCGTGGCGTGTAATGCAAGTGGACTCGGGAGTTGTGGGAATTACAATCGCCGCGGGATTTGTGGTCCTAGGCCTCGTCAGCATGCCCACTCTTGCGCCGATTTTTTTTCTCGGAGCCGTGCCTCTCGGCCTAGCGGTGGCGCTCTTTTTGCACTTCTCTAAGCGCTGATGACGGCAGAAGAGACGACTAAGCTGCCGGACGGGTACTCGAGGACTCGTTATCGCTGTTTCCTGGCTGAGATATTTCCGACCGGGTCGGAGTACACGCTGCCCCAATCGTAGTTGCGTTAGCGCTCATTGACCTGGACAATGAGTGTAACCGAGATTTATCACAATTGATGAAAACGGGTTTACACTCCAAACTCTCGATTTACGAGCACGCAACTTTTGAAATCTTGGCCTAATGCCTGGCTGAGTCGGAAATACTCTTAACCGGGTGATAGAAGTCGCCGCGATTGACCACACGCGCCGCAAGTAGCAGGCAGAAAAAACAAAGGATAGACAATATCACTGCAAATTGCCAAGGTGGTCTAGGGACACTGCTGACCCTGAATGCAGAAGCGAAAGCAACCAGAAGAGCGAGGGACAGCACCAGCCACAAACAGCCGCCGACGATTATTACTTTCGCTGCATCCCACGGCATCAACATAAGAGCAATGCCTGCATAATGCCACATTCCTGCGGTGAAAGCACATTCAAAACTTCAATGGGCGACAACTGTTACTACGAGGCGATTACACTCACTATCCGACCGGCACCTTACTGGCATCGGGCTCAGCCGATAATCCTGATCCTTCGCCCGCTTTCTCCGTTACGCTCCAGCGCAATCTCGACATCCCGCTCGCGCACAAAGCGCGGAAACTTTTCTCCCCACTCAATGAGCAACACGCTGTTCTCGGATCGCAGATCATCCAACCCTAGTGTCTCCAATTCGCGCGGGGTGTCCACGCGGTAAAGATCGATATGGTAAAGATTAGCTCGCGGCCCGTGATACTCGTGCACAAGCGTAAACGTGGGACTGGTAACGTCCTCTTCGTCAGCCGCATCAAAGCCCGCGGCGATTCCTTTGACCAGCGTGGTCTTTCCCGCGCCCAGGTCGCCGCGCAGCAGCACAAGTTTCGGTGGCGCGAGCAACTCCGCCAGCGTGCGGCCGAAGGCAATCGTCTCCTCTGCCGAGTTTGTTGTAATTTCCCGAGTCATCTCTCGAAATACGGCGTGGCACGCCACGCAAACCACGACCAGTATAACGAGAGTAGTGCTTGCTGGACGGGACCCTGAGCCGGCAACGTCGGAGTCGGCTCAGATCATCTTCGGCACTACGAATACCGAAGACTTCATTCCAAGCAGGCTGTTGCGGTCCGCCACATGATCGACCGACGTGCGCAAGCGACGATGGTCGTCATCCTCAAACGCAACAAAGCGGAACGGCTGCAGCACGCCCTCTGCCGTCTTCTGCAT
Source organism: Candidatus Sulfotelmatobacter sp. (assembly GCA_049588915.1). Taxonomy (GTDB): domain Bacteria; phylum Acidobacteriota; class Terriglobia; order Terriglobales; family Acidobacteriaceae; genus Sulfotelmatobacter. The sequence goes on along the minus strand of JBAVZU010000229.1, from coordinate 25,170 downwards.
GGGACTAAGTATCTCCGCCATCCCGCGGACTGGGCCAGATTGCGTTTGAAAAGCAAGCTCGACGAACGAGCCGCTTCCCAGCGAGTGCTGCAGTTGCAACAGCCCACCGGTTGTTGAAATGGTTTGTAACTTAGCTTTTGTACGCCGGCCATCTTCTAAACGGATCGCAGCCAAGACTGAATCTCCAAGCTGGACCCGGGCCGCGCGCCTTGATGGGTGCGGTTGGGGGAAGTGGGTCATAACTGGAATGAACTATCGCATTCGTAGCAACATGGCAAAAGATTACGGAAGGATGGCCGGATTCCCGCGCTGCTAGCCGCTTCCCAGCTCTTCCAAACTTGTGAAACGCGTGTACTTAGCCGCGTGTTTACTGTTGATACAATGTACCTCCAGATCGACTGCACGAGTTACTTGCTCGTAAGAACAACTTAGCTCACGGGACGACACGGAGAACGAACACTACGGAGAATCGCATGCGTAACCTTGCCTTAATAATTTCGACCTCGCTTTTTGCCCTGTTTGCAGCCCCACCCAGTCAATGCCAAAATGCCTCGGCGCAGTCCCAAGTGCCGTTACGTGTCGGCATCGTGGGTCTGGTTCACGGTCATGTTCAGGGATTCTTCGAACATTCGCTCCACAGTCCCGTGATTGAAATCGTTGGCATTGCAGAAGCAGATAAATCGCTTTCTGCGCGATACGCCCAACAGTACGGTTTTGATGCCAAGTTACTCTTCACCGACCTGGGAGCAATGCTCGAACGCACGCATCCTCAAGCCGTTCTCGTTTATACGAATACTTATGATCATCGCCGTGTCGTGGAGGTCTGCGCCCGTTACGGCGTCAGCGTCATGATGGAAAAGCCGCTGGCCGTCAACTTAGAGGACGCGCTGGCTATCGAGAAAGCGGCTCATGATGCCAGGATTCAAGTCCTGGTCAATTACGAGACCACCTGGTACCCCAGCAATCGCGCGGCATACGACCTGCTACACGATAAAGCTCTCGGCGACGTACGCAAAGTAGTTGTGCACGACGGCCACAGTGGTCCCAAAGAAATCGCCGTTGCTCCGGAGTTTCTGTCATGGCTGACCGATCCAAAACTGAACGGAGGAGGGGCCCTTTTCGATTTCGGATGCTACGGCGCGGACCTAATGACTTGGTTGATGGACGGGCAACGCCCGGAGACAGTAACAGCCGTAACTCAGCAGATCAAACCAGAAATTTACCCGCGAGTCGACGACGAAGCTACCGTGATCCTTACCTATCCGAAAGCGCAGGCCATCGTGCAAGCCTCCTGGAACTGGCCCTTCGATCGCAAAGACATGGAAGTCTACGGACAGACGGGATACGTAATCACAGTAAAGCGAGACGACATTCGCGTGCGGCGCGCTGGCGGGCAAGAAGAACAGATCAGAGCCAAACCACTTTCCGCTCCCTACGACAATTCTCTCTCGCTCCTGAAGGCAGTTGTGGTCGATGGAATAAAACCGGATGGGTTGTCGTCACTTGAAACGAATCTCACCGTGACGGAGATCCTAGACGCAGCACGCCGTTCCGCAGCGTCGGGCAAAACGATTCGCTTGCCCGCTTCCAGATAATGGCGATTCCGCGCACTACCAGGAAACTAGCTTCCTCGTCGCTGCCTCCTGCGTACGGCGGAAAGCCTCAGGCAGACCTCGCAAGAGGTCGGTGGCAACCAGCGAATGCTCGCCTACACTCTCGCGCATCACATCGCCGGCAAGTCCGTGTAGATGAACCGCAGCCAGCGTTGCCTTAAAAGCATCCTTTGGACGTTGCGCAATCATTCCCGCAACCATGCCCGTCAAAATATCTCCCGTGCCACCCGTCGCCATTCCAGGATTGCCCGTGGTGTTCACCCACGCCTCTCCATGCGGCCGCACCACCAGTGTGCGATGTCCTTTGAGCACGACAATCAATGCATGTTCGCGAGCAAATTTTCGCGCTGCTCCCAGTCGATCTGCTTGCACGTCAGCAATATTCGATCCCATCAGCCGAGCCATCTCTCCGGGATGGGGAGTGATCACGATCGTTCGCCCTTCGCCGTTCAATTCATCCGTGCGGCCTTCGAATGCATTCAGGCCATCGGCGTCTACCACCATTGGCAGCGGACTTTTCGCGACCAGTGCGCGAACCAGTCCGGATGTTTCCTGTTGTCGCGAAATGCCGGGACCAATCGCCAGTACGGTCATCCCTTTCGCCAATTCCGCAATTCGCTCCTGCGCATCCGCCGAAATCGTCCCCTCATTCGTCTCCGGCAACGGTTCGGTCATCAACTCCGGATGAAATCCGGCCACGGTTCCAAGTGCGGATTTCACTGTCGCCACCGTTGAAAGTCCCGCGCCTACTCGCAGCACCGACATGCCCGCCATGGCTACCGACCCCGCTTTGCCGAACGAGCCCCCAACGACCAGCACGTGCCCGTACGTCCCTTTATTCGATTCTGCTGGGCGCGGCCCGATCAACGGCGCAATATCGAGGGCAGTCGTCACATTCAAGTTCAGCGACGAAACGATCGCTTCTTCCGGGGATCCGATCCCAGCCACCAACGTCGGCCCCAACGTCAGCAAGCTAAATACATGCGCCGGACGTGGCGCTGTAAACGTGACGATCGCATCCGCCCGGGAGATTGTTCCGTCCTGTGTCCGCATCGCGTCCGCATCAGCGCCGGAAGGAATATCGATGGCGATCACCGGCGCATCGCTCGAGTTCATGATGGCGATTGCGTAAGCATAAAGTCCCGCCACCGGAGGCTTAAAACCAGTTCCAAGAATCGCATCGAGATACAGAGCAGCACGCAGAGACAACTGCACACGTTCGCTCTTCAACTCTTCCAGGGAATGCACCGCGATTGCGGCCATCGGCAGCTTGCCAAACATAACCGCCGCATCGCCGCGCAACTCAGAGGGATCGGCGAGCAGGATCACTTGAACTTTCTTCCCCTGCCCGTGCAGTCGCCGCGCTGCCACGAATCCATCGCCGCCGTTGTTTCCCTTGCCGCAAAAAACTACGATACGCTGCGCCGCGCCGTGATGCTCGAGCACATAGTCCGCCACCGCCGCGCCCGCGTTCTCCATGAGCGTCAGCGAAGGCACGCCGAAGCGCACGCTGGTGGCGCGATCAATAACTCGCATTTCTTCTGCGGTAACAATCTTCATGCTCGACCGCTTTCTTTCTGATCACCGTCTTCTCGAACCGACTATAAAACAAATCGACCCTCCACGCCGTGTGGAGGGCCGAAATCAGCGGAAAGAATTTAGCTTATTGTATAACCTTCGGTCGATCTTGTGGCTGCAGCGCCTGCACCCGGCTGTGCTTCACGCTGTAGGTGAAATAAACAACCAGGCCAATCACCAGCCAGATTACCAGCCGCGCCCAATTCACCCAGCCCAGCTTGTACATCATGTATCCGTTCGAAACCACGCCGAGTATCGGAATCAGCGGCACCCATGGAGTTTTAAATGGTCGAGGCTGATTCGGATTGGTGTAGCGCAGCACCATTACCGACACGGACACAATCACGAACGCCAGCAGCGTTCCGATGTTTACCATGCGTCCGATATCATCGATCGGTGTCAGACTGCCAACAACCGCGGCCAGCAAGCCCACGAGGATCGTGTTCTTCCACGGGGTGCGGAACTTCGGATGGACATCTGCAAAGAATTTCTTCGGCAAGAGTCCGTCGCTGGCCATGGCGTAAAGCACTCTGGTCTGGCCCAGCAACATTACAAGCATTACGCTGGTCAGTCCCGCCAGAGCACCCAGGGTAATGATGTGCGACGCCGTGCTTAGGCCGCGATCCAGAAACGCGCGGGCGACCGGCGCTTCAATGTTGATTTGTTGCCAATGTACCATTCCCGTCAAAACCCCGGCCACCGCGATGTACAAGACCGTACAGATTGCCAGAGATGCAATCATGCCGATAGGCAAATCGCGTTGCGGATTCTTGGCCTCCTGCGCCGTGGTCGACACCGCATCGAAGCCGATGTAGGCGAAAAATATATACGCCGCTCCCGCCCCGATGCCGGCTAAGCCATTGGGCGCGTAGGAATGCCAGTCTGAGCCCCAGTTGGCGGTGTTAATGTAGCGCGCGCCCAGCGCAATCACGAAGAGCACGACCGAAACCTTAATTACGACGATCCCGGTGTTAAACTCCGCACTCTCTTTGATCCCGACAACGAGAACTGCCGTGATGATGAGGGCGATGATAAAAGCCGGAAGGTTTAATCCAACCTCCATCCCAAACAGGCGTGGCGCTCCCAGCAGATCGTGCGCCCGCTGCAGCAATTCCGGAGACTGCGTGCTCATAATCGCGCTGACCTTATCGAGAAACCTCTGCGTGCCCTCTACGAGAGAAGGGTCTGAAGCCTGCGCAATCTGCCGCGCAACAATATTCTCGGCGGTCTTCAGGGCTGTCCAGTGGTCATAGGCCAACCACAGCGGCATCCTGATGTGGAAAATTTTCAGCAGCTCGATAAAGTGATTCGACCAGCCCGAAGAAACCGCGCTGGCTCCCATGGCATATTCCAGCGTCAGATCCCAGCCGATGATCCACGCCAGCAACTCGCCCAACGTAGCGTAAGCGTAAGTGTAGGCGCTGCCCGCCAGTGGAATCATCGCCGCAAATTCCGCGTAGCAAAGCCCCGCAAACGCACATCCTAAACCGGAGAGGACGAAGGATAACGTAAGTCCCGGGCCGGCGTATTGCGCTCCCAGCCCCACCATGACAAAAATGCCCGCTCCGATGACGGCGCCCACGCCCAGCGCGGTGAGCTGAAATACTCCGAGGGTCCGTTTAAGGCTATGTTCGCCGGTTTCACGGGATTCCTCCAGCAGGAGGTTCAAAGGCTTCACTGCGAACAGATTTGCCATTCGTCTCGTTTCTCCTTAGAGGCTACGCCGATACGCGTTTGGCGCCCCCGCTTCTTGACCACGCGTAATATACCGGGATTCCCAGCAGCACTACAATCAGCCCCGGCCACGTGAATTGCGGTTTGTAGCGCAATAGTACGACATCGATAAACAAAGCCATCAGGATATAAACCGCCGGCAGCACCGGATAGCCCACCGCGCGATAAGGTCGCTCTGCATCCGGATGGGTTCGGCGGAGCACAAACAATCCCACGATCGTCAAGATATAAAAAACCAGCACTGCAAAAATAATGTAATCGAGAAGCTGCCCGTAGCTACCCGATATGCATAGCAGGCATGCCCACACCATCTGCACCATCAGAGAAACTGCCGGCGTCTTGTATGTAGGATGCAGTTTCGCGACGCTCCTGAAGAATAGGCCGTCCTTTGCCATGGCGTAATAAACACGCGCGCCAGAAAGAATCAGTCCGTTGTTGCAACCGAAGGCGGAAATCAGAATCGCCCCAGCCATCAGTAAGCCGCCCACCGCGCCGAACATCTGCGTCATGACGGCAGTGCCGACGCGATCCTCCGCCGCATACTGGATACCCCGACCCAAGATCGTTGTTGCACCCGCTGTTCCTTCCAGAGGCAGAGCCAGCAGATAGATGAAATTGCACGCAATGTAGAGTGCGATCACCACACCCGTTCCCAGAGCCAGGGACAGCGGCAGATTGCGGCTGGGATTCTTCACTTCCCCGGCGGTGAACGTCACGTTGTTCCAGGCATCGGCGGAAAACAGCGAACCAACCTGCGCTACGGCCAGAATGGTCAGCGTTCCCACCATCACGACCGGTCCGCCCACCCCCACCTGCACGGCGTGCTGCGCGCCGAGTCCCGCGTTCCTCCAAAAATGCCCGCTGAAGTTTGCAGCGAGAGCTTGCGCATTCCGTCCCAGCGCCAATCCGAAAAACGCCAAGCCCATGAGCGCCGACACCTTGGCGGCGGTAAAAACGTTCTGAATAAGCGCGCCAGTTTTCACTCCAAAGACATTGATGATCGAGAGCAGAACGACAAGCAACATTGCCATCAGATTCTGCGTGTTGATTCCAACGTCCATATTGCCCAAAACCATGGGCCCGATCGGGATTGGTGGAACTTTCCAAATGTGCAGAATCCAATTCGAGGAAGAAATCGCGGGAAAGAAGACTCCAAGAAACTTGCCGAAAGCCACGCCCACTGCGGCAATCGTTCCAGTCTGAATTACAAGGAATAACGTCCAGCCGTAGAGAAATCCCCACAAAGGTCCGAGCGCTTCGCGCAGATAAACATATTGTCCGCCGGCCCGCGGCATCATCGCCGCCAGCTCGCCATAGCTGAGCGCAGCTACGATGGTCATGAAACCCGCCACAGCCCAGGCCGCGATGAGCAGCGCCGGCGAATCTACTTCACGGGCAATTTCCGCGGAAACAATAAAGATGCCCGAGCCGATCATCGACCCCATCACCAGCATCGTGGCGCTGGTCAACCCGAGTCCTTTGATGAGCTCCTTATCCTGATGGCTATGAACTTCCCAGTCGCTTCCGGCCGCCGGCTGCGTTGTCGGTGTACTCAGGATCCCTCCTAAGATTTTTAGCACCGGAGCCGTAGCGCCGGCGTCCCGGTGGCTGTCGCGAGAGCGTTCCGCCTTCGCCCATCAGGGACGATTATCAAGTCACACGACTTTACCTCAAGATGCGGAAAAATTCCTCTGCTGATTTGCCCGGATCTGGTAACAAGTCAGATATCACCGCCACGGACTCGGCCCCGGCTGCAATCACGGAAGCGGCGTTAGATCGAGTGATGCCACCAATAGCCACCAGCGGCTTGCGCGTCAATTGCCGCGCCCGGCGCACACCTTCAAGGCCAACCACCGGATCAGGCTTGTCTTTGCTGGATGTCGAAAATACGGGACCAATGGCAAGATAGTCCGCTGAGGTTCGGTCCGCCTCCTGCAGTTGCTCCGGATTATGAGTGGAAACGCCCAGCCACAGGTTCGGTCCGATAATCCCTCGCACTGACTCCGGCAAGAGATCCTCCTGTCCCACATGAACACCGTCGAACTCCGCTGCCAGACACAAGTCAGCTCGGTCGTTCATGATCAGCCGAACGTGTGGGTCGGACACTGCTGTCCGACACCGCCTGCGCAATTCTCGCGCCTGCTCCAGCATCACTCGCGCGTTGCCGGATTTATTGCGGTATTGAATCAGGGTCACCCCAGCAGAAGCTAATTCCTCAGCCGCAGAAATCAAGCCCGCAGGGTTGGGAAAACAACCGGCATCGAGGATGGGATATAGGCGGGGAAGGACGATCATGCGTCGTTCGATGTGGGTATGTCGCGGATTGCGCGCGAAGCCATTTCTTTGACTTCAAGAATCATAGCCTATGCTCTAGTTTGACACGTACGTGGCGCTCGCTAGGAGTCACTTCCCATTCTTCGCCAGAAACCTCTCAATAAATCCGGTATCAAACTTCCCTGCCCGGAAATCTGGATCAGCCATAATCTTCCGGTGAAGCGGAATTGTTGTATAGACTCCTTCCACGATAAACATCTCCAGCGCCCTCGTCATGCGCGAGAGAGCTTCGTTGCGGTCCTTGGCGCGCACGATTAACTTTGCGATCAGCGAATCATAATAAGGAGGAATCACGCCCTCCGCATAAGCGGCCGTGTCCACTCGAACCCCGGTGCCTCCCGGCGGATGAAATGCCGTAATCTTGCCTGCCGAAGGCGTAAATTTCTCGGGATGCTCTGCGTTGATGCGGCACTCGATGGCATGGCCGCGATGCACGATCGGACCCTGCAGCACCTCGGACATGTTCGCGCCAGCGGCGATCATGATCTGGCTCTTCACCAGGTCCACATCTGTCACCATCTCGGTCACTGGATGTTCTACCTGGATGCGAGTGTTCATCTCAATGAAGTGGAGGGTACGGTCCTGATCCATCAAGAACTCAATCGTGCCAGCGTTGGTGTAACCGATGTCCGCCAGCGATCTGCACAAGACTGCGCCAATCTGATCGCGCAGCTCACCTGTCACCTGGGTTGACGGCGACTCCTCCAGCAATTTCTGGTGACGCCTCTGGATGGAACATTCCCGCTCGCCCAGGCTCACAACATTGCCATGTTCATCGGCCAGCACTTGAAACTCGATATGCCGCGGGTGCTCGACGTACTTCTCCATGTAAAGATCGCCGTTGCCAAACGCCCCCGCCGCCTCCGACTGTGCCGCTCTAAACAAACCCGGCAGTTCTTCCTCGGTGCGCACAATGCGCATACCGCGTCCGCCCCCGCCCGCCGAAGCCTTCACAATCACCGGAAAGCCCACCTGCTGCGCCCACTCCACGGCTTCGCCTTCAGAGGCAAGGATCCCCTCCGATCCCGGCAGAATCGGCACGCCCGCTCGTTTCATGGCCGCGCGCGCTTTTTCTTTTTCTCCCATCAGCCGCGTCACCTCCGGCCGTGGACCGATAAACTTAATCCCGCTGGTCTCGCACACCTCGGCAAAGTTGGCGTTTTCCGCCAGCAATCCATAGCCGGGATGGACAGCGTCCACGTTGGCAATCTCCGCCGCGCTGATCACCGCCGGAATGTTCAGATAACTCAACGCCAGTTGCGGCGGTCCGATGCAGATGGCTTCGTCCGCAAACCGCACTGGCAAGGAATGCCGGTCCGCTTCGCTGTAAATAGCAACCGTGCGGATGCCGAGTTCCTTGCAGGCGCAAATAACACGCAAAGCAATCTCACCGCGATTCGCAATCAATATCTTCTTGAACATTTCAGATCAAATGTGCGGGGACAACCTGAGAGGATTTTGTAATCGGGTAATTTGGTAAACGGAAGCGCCTCCGGAGTTTTAACTTACAAATTTACCCGATTACTATACTCAATCTCCCTCGGCCTTTACTCCTTCGTCCGGATGGCGAACAGTTCCTGACCGTATTCAATCGGCTGGCCGTTACTTCCTATCTTTTTCACAATTTCTCCAGCCACGTCGGACTCGATTTCGTTGAGCAGTTTCATCGCCTCGACGATGCACAGCACCTGTCCGACCTCCACCAAATCCCCCACCTTGACGAAGGGCGGCGCACCGGGAGATGGCGCCTCATAGAACGTTCCAACGATGGGAGATTTCACGATGTGCAGCTTCTCTTCCGCTGCGATTTCGACCGTCTCCGGGGGCGCTGGAGTAGGCGGAGGCACGTGCGCGGGCTGCGGCTGCTGGATGGACGCGGATATATAAGGCACTTCCGCGTGAGTATGCACAACAGTCTGCGCTCCAGCCCGCTTAATCTTCAGTTTCACATCGCCCCGTTCCATTTCAAACTCGGCGATGTCTTTCTGGATTATGAACTCAATGAGTTCCTTCAGCTCTTTTTGATTCATTCGTATAAATGTGAACCTTTTAGTATGCCGGGCCAGAGACGTATCGACGAAAAACAGCTCCTCGAGCGGCCCGCGATCGTTTACTGCTTGAATCCTGGAAGACTTAAACCGTCACGAAGTCCTTGCTGGTTGGAGTCAACACTTCACACCCGTTTTCAGCCACGGCCACCATGTCTTCAATTCTTACGCCCCATTTGCCGGGAAAATATATTCCGGGTTCGATCGTGATCACCATGCCGGGCCGCAATATTTCCGTCTGCCGCGCGGCCACCCTGGGACGCTCGTGGACTTCCAGTCCCACGCCATGCCCGGTCGAATGAGTGAAATAGCGTCCCAATCCGGCCTTGCGTAGTACTTTACGGGCTGCGTCGTCCACTTCTCCCGCAGTTATCCCTGAACGGACTGTAGCTACCGCTGCTTGCTGGGCCTCCCTCACCGATTCGTAGGCGCGCCGCGCCTCGGCCGAGGGCTTGCCAACCCATACAGTACGCGTCTGATCCGAACAATAACTGTCGAGTATAACACCGAAATCGCACACCACGAATCCGGCCCCAATGGTCTGTGCCGTGGCTCTCCCGTGAGGCAATGCGGATCTGGCCCCCGAAGCGATGATCGTGGGGAAGGACATGGCTTCGGCGCCATCGCATCGTGCCGCGTACTCCATTTCAGCAGCCACTTCCATTTCTTTTATCCCTGGCCGTATCACCGCCAGCGCACGGTCGAACAACTTCGCTCCTGACTGCACCGCTCGCCGGATACAATCCAGTTCATCGGCATCCTTCACCATGCGTGCGCGCTCGACGAGCGCAGGCGCACTCCGCAGACCCAGACCAGAAGGCAGAAGATCCGCCAGCCTTTTCGTCTCCGCCACCGTCATATGTTCGCCTTCGATGCCGATCGTCCGTACTCCCGATCGCTTGCGCTTCATATATTGTGCAAGCGCTTCCAGCACGGACTTGCGCGCGACCACGATTTTGGCGCCCTTCACCTCATCACGAGATTGTCTGTCATAGCGGACATCCGTAAAAAAAACAGCACTATCTTCCTCGACCAGCAGAAATCCTGCGCTGCCGGTAAAGCCGCAGAGATATCGAATGTTAGGAAGATGGCTGATCAACAATGTGTCAAAGCGGCTCGCAGCAAGCTGCTCCCGCAATTTTTTCTGGCGTGCCTTAAAGTTCATCGGCTTGAGTTTAGCAGGGGAAACGCAGTTCTCAGTTCTCAGTAAGGCAAGAACGATTTCACGACATTTGTCAAATGTCAGGCAACTGATTTTGTAGATGCGATCAGGTCGTTGAGAACCTTGCCCAGCTCGGCGGCTTGATCGAGTAAGAGGCGGGTGTCCTGCGGGCTGATATAACCCAGATTTTGCTCGATCATGAGCTGCGTTTCAATCTCGACTAGCGAGCCTCGCGCATGGCTCAAAAAGTGGTGGAATTCTTTCCGAGATAAATGTGCTTGTCCCTCTGCGATGTTGCTTGGGATGGAGACAGACGCCCTGCGCAGTTGGCTTGTCAGACCGTACAGTTCGTCTCGAGGGAATACCTTGGTCGCCCGATAGATCTCCGTTACGAGGTCCATTGCTTTGCGCCATGCAATCAGGTCTCTGTATGAATCGCCCACATCGTCTCTTCAAAGATCCTCGCATCACTGCCTTCCGACAACTGTGACATCTGAACATCCCTTCGGCCCAAATTTATGCATCGCTGTGACACAGCATCCCGCCAACTGGGAACCGAGAACTGAGAACTGCCCCAAAAACAAAACCGCCGGCTCTGACAGGTTCGTCGGGCCGGCGGCTGAATCTTCTACTGCGCGCTGCTATGTCTGAATGATTCGCGGCGTGATGAAGAAGATCAACTCTTGGTTTGAGGTGTTCACCTGCGTGTGTTTGAAGAGATTGCCCAGGATCGGCAAGTTCCCCAGCAACGGCACCTGCGTAATGTTGATGGAGTTCTGTGTCTGGATGACGCCACCAATCACCACCGTGCCGCCATCGGTCACCAGCACCTGCGTCGTAGCCTGCTGCGTGATCAACTCCGGATTCCCCTGCACTTCCTGTCCGAAGTTCGGGGTGGTGTTCTCCACGTCTACGTTCAGGAAGATGGTGTTTTCCGAAGTGATCTGCGGGGTCACTGTCAGTCGCAGGAAGGCATCAACGTAGGTCACCGTCGGAGGCCCACCCAATTGCGCCTGCGTCACGATCGGAACGCGTACGCCCTGCTTGACCAGCGCCTGGATGTTGTTCTGGGTCACTACGCGCGGCCGGGAAAGAACCTTGAGCAAGCCCCTCGACTCGGCCATGGAAAGCACGGCATCGATGCGCACCGTGTTGCTCGCGTTCAGGAAAGTTAGTCCGCTGGTCGGTGCAGTTGAGCCCAGGTTCGAGAACAACGGAATCGAGGATCCCGAGGTAGTTCCCGTGCCTGGCACCGTAATGTAGCCCGGGGTCAAATTTCCAACAGTCGTTGGGGATGCGCCGGCAGCCGAAGCGCCACCGACCGCGCTGTGGCCATCGCCCCAGCCAAAGCCGAACTGTGTGCCGATATCGCGCGCAAACTGCCGCGTCGCGGCGACCACTCGGGCTTCGATTTCCACTTCCTGCGTCTTGCGGTCCAGCTGCGTCAGCAGGCGGTCAATGATCGGAATCACTTTCGGAATGTCGCTGACGATCACTGCGTTGGTACGTTCATCCGCAACCACGTCGCCACGCTGTGAGAGGAACTTCTTCACAGTCAGCGTTACATCCTTGGCATGGGCATAGCTCAGGAAGCGCGTGACGGAAACCTTTTCCACCGCCAGAGCCTCGGCTTCAACCTGGGCACGGCGGCCGTCCGCTTCCTTCTTGAGCGTGTCAACCGTGGCAATTCGCAGTACGTTCCCTTCCAACTCTCTTGCCAGATCATTGTTCTTCAGTACGATGTCCAGCGCCTGATCCCACGGCACATCGTCAAGAACTATCGTCAAGGTGCCATGAACATTTGGATCCAGCACCACATTCAAACCGCTAATTTCATGAATCAGGCGGAAGAAGTCTTTCAGATCCACGTCTTTCAGATTCACCGAGATCGGTTCCCCAGTGTACTTTGGGCCGGCCGAAACAGGTGGCTGTCCAGCTTGCGCTTTCTGCTCTGCCGCAAGATTGACCGCCGGCTGTGTGCCGCTGCCCGCTGAAGCGTTCTGCGATTGCGCAGCGTTCATGCTGACCGGAAGAAGTTCTGCTGCTGTTTTATCGGAAAACTTCGCGGCTGCATCCTGAGCGCGCTCAACCGGCTCAGCCTGAGTGTCCGCCACATTGGCCTTGGTGGCATAGGTGGGCTCGACGAACACAAAATCGCTTGATCCAGCCGTCTGCGTCTTCTGCTGTGCGGCAGCGGCGCTCGCCGTCGTCTTCGGAGCCGGCTCACTGGCAGCCGTCGGTGCCGGCACGTCCTGATTGGTCGCAGCCTTGACTTCCGCGACTCGGGGAGTAACTGCATTCGCGGAAGCCTTCGGAGCCTTCGCAGCCGCCGCAGTGGTAGCCTGCGTGTGCAGCGTCAACACCAGCTTCCCGTTGGCCATTGGGCCCAGTTCATAGCGGCAAGCGTGATCCAGATCGACCACCACGCGGGTTGTCGGAGGCCTCTGTGCGTCCATGGCAATGCGCACGTCCTGGACACCGGCAGTTCCTACGTTGATCAGCTTCTGCCCGGTTAGCATGACTGTCCCCGGCAAGTCCACGATCACGCGTGACGGCGTACTCGCCTTGCTCACCTTCGGTGTCAGTGCGCCACGAGCGGTGATCTCGACGCGGATCTCATCCGCGCCGCGCACCACGTCGACTCGCTGCAGTTCATTTCTCTGGATCGCCGCCTGTAACGCCGGAGCCTCTGCCGCTGAAGCAACCAGCCTCAGCAGCAGCAACGGTAGAATTACACTCAGCAGTTGCTTTCGCATTTCGCTTCTCCCCAACTCGCGGGTCTGCCCCGCGTGTCCTTGCAAGAAATCAATTTGGTTGGCGCACCGGCCTTCCGGCGCACCCTTGCACACGCTAAACAGCTGGCGTGATAATTCGTTTTGTCACTTCCCGGGTTAACGGCTTGCCCAGTTTGTCTTGCACGGTTTCCTGAAATACAACCGCGTCGCCGGTGATTCTGACGACGTAGCCGTTGAAGACTGGGTCTTTTTCACGGAGGAAATACGCCTTGTTCAAGCTATTGGTGACGACGGCGATAAATCCGTCTTCCGACTTCACCACGCCCCGCAAGTTGATCTGACCGATTTCCAGGCATTTTTTCCCCGTCGAGCAGCCCGAAGCCGAGACCTGCTGAACTACCGGGCTGAAGAAGGGATCGCGTTTCCCGGTCATCGACCACTTCTTTTCCCCGGGTTTCGCGACCTTTGCCGCATTCGAGATGTTGCTGGCATCAGCGTCCTTGGCGTTGGGCACTACACGCTTGCCCTCCGAGTTGGGACTCTCGGCGGCCACAATCACCGGATGCTTCCCCGCAGAATGCTTCCTCGCAGGCGCCGCTTGCGCCCGGAACGGACTGGCATCAGGAGCGGTCTTCCCTAGACCAACCACGGGCGAACCCGCTGCTGGTTGTGCTTGCGTCGATGCCCCCGGTTTCGCCGACGTACCCGTTGTCGTACCTGTTATCCCCAGAGCAGCATTCGAATCACTGATTTTCTGCTGCTGCACGGTATTCATGGTGCCCTGCACCTTGTTGATGATGTTCGGATTCTGTGCCCAGACCCCGCCCGTCATCAGTCCCGCTACCAGAATGCCTGTCGTTAGCTTCATAAGCGTTTCCTATTTCGCGCCCGCGGTTGCTGTTGCGGGTTTGGCTCCAGGAGCTGCGGCTGGAGCCAAATCATGGCTGAAGAATGTCGTGGCGGTAAACGTGGCGACTACGCTCTCGTTCGGGGCATACTGATAGGTATGCTTCGCCTTGGCTCCACTGGGGTTTTTCGTGTCTGAAACCAGGAGTCCGCTGATGTTGATGATCCTCTCCAGTTTGCCCACGCGGTCGAAGAAATTCAGCATGGAGTAATACGGACCGTCCAGCTCCATCTCAAACGGAAGTTCCGAGTAATATTCTTTGGCAGCAACCGGCTTGGCTGTATAGCGTCGCAGCTCGACTCCGGCTTTCTGCGCTTCGCCGTCAAGCGTTTCGATGAATCCGTCCACCTGCTTCTCGTCCGGAACGATGCGCCGTTCGATCTCCAATTGCTGTTTCAGGTTGGCGAGCTGCCGATCCATGTCTTTCAGCTTCGGCCGGTAGGATTCCAGTTCGTTGTTTTCCCGAACTTTGTCTTGCAGCGCATGTTGAGCCGCAGCATTCTTATCGCTTTGACTCTTGAACATCGTGAAATACAGCGCTGCGGTCACGATCGCGCCGCCCAGAATCACCGTGGCCCACTGTTTCACGCCCGACAATTCGATGAAGTTCATTGCCATAGGTCCGCCTTTACGACTTTCCCTTCTCGCAGGTCAGCGTGAACTGAAACGCCTGCATGTCCTTGATTGCATCGTCCTGATAGGTTTCCTTAATTTCTACGGTCTTGAAGAAGCCTGTCTTTTGCAGATTCGTCATCAGATTCGCCACTGCATCCGTGCTCAGGGCAGTGCCTTCCAAACTCACATTCGGGCCGGTATCGTCCATGCTCCTTAGCCAGACCGCTTCTGTTCCGTTCACCGTCTGACCCAGCATGGCCAGCAGATCAACCGGCCCACCAGTCTGAGCGGCACGCAGCGAATCGATTACATCCACTCTGCGTTTGTAGTTGTTGGCCTGAGTCTGGCGCTCCAGGTAACGGGCCTTCACATCGCTCAATTCGCGGTTTGTCTGCTCGGCAGCTTGCATCTGCGCCGCAATCGTCCGGCTTTGACGATCCAACCGGTACCAGTACCCGAAATTCAGTACCCCCGCCACCAGCAGGACAACCAGCACCTTCAGCTTGGGCGATCCCAAATCGCCCATCTCCATCGTCGGCATCGTCGGGGCGTTACTGCCGCCGCGCTTGTTTTTCCCCTTGGAGGATTCCAGCAGATTGATTTTGATCATAGGGATTCAAAGCTCCTCAAAGCCAAACCCACCGCTACCGCCAGTTGGCCCGCATTCTGCTCCACCAACTCCGCCCCCGGCCCGGCCGCCGGAGGAACAACGCGCTGGAATGGATTCAGCAACTCAACCGGCATGGAAAATTCCTGCCGTAACGCTTCCATCAACCCCGGCACTTTCGCCGAGCCTCCGGCCAGATAAATCTTCTCGATATGCTCACCCGCCGCGCTGGCGCGGAAGAAATCAAATGTCTTCTGAATTTCGAGCACGATGATTTCGGTCACTTGTTGCAGGATCGGCGCCTTCGCATCTTCGCTCACCGTGCCGACCTTTTCTCCCAGCTTCAGCTTTTCGGCATCGTCGAAGTTCAGGTCCAATTCCTTCTGCAACGAGTCCGTGTACTGATGGCCGCCCACGCTCACGTCGCGCGGGAACAGCGGCGTTGTTCCCTTCACAATGTTGATGTTCATCACGCTGGCGCCCAGATTCAAAAGCGCCACCACCTGGCTCGGCGCCGGCTGGTAGTTGTACTCGTAGCAGTTCTGCAGAGCCAGCGCATCGATGTCCACGATAGCCGGAGTACGTCCCGCCATCGAGAGTACGTTGGTGTAGTTCAAAATCTTGTCCTTCTTAACCGCTACCAGAAGCACATCCATCTGCGGGCTGCCCGCCTCTTCCGACAGGATCTGGTAATCCAGACTCACGTCGGCCAGATCGAAGGGAATATGCTGGGCCGCTTCTTTTTCAATGGTTTCAGCCAGTTCCTGATCACTCATTGAGGGCAGCGAGATTTTCTTGACGATCACGGAATGGCCGCTCACCGCGGTCGCCACCGACTTCGTTTTAATCAGACAGTCGGCGAACAGCTTCGAAATCGCGCTCGAAACCGTTCCCGAGTCCACGATCATCGAATCCACCACGATGTCAGAGGCCAGGGATTCCAGTCCCAGGTGCGCTACTTCAATCTGCCCACCCTTCTTCTTCAGCTCCACGGCCTTAATGCTGGAAGAGCCCACATCCAGACCTACAATCGTCTTCGATCCCATTCCAAACATGTGCCCACCTTTCGTCGCTCCGGCGTTCCTGGCTTTTGTAGACCAGTATTCCCGGTTTTTTTAGCGCCGGCGGCCGCCGGCATTTTTCCTCACTATTGCGCTCCAGCGGCTTTCATCGCCGCCTTCGGTTTACGTTTCGCTCCCAATTCCATTTGGCTCGACTTTTCTTCCATCCACTGGTCCAGTCTCGACTTCTTGAAACGCCAACGGTTGCCTAGCTTGAAAGCGGGAATGCTCTGTTCGCCCACGTACTTGTACAGCGTGTCCGGACTCACTCCCAGATACTGAGACGCCTGGCGGATGTTCATCACTTCTCGCGAGTCGGCCATAGTTCCCTTACCGGTTCTCCAAAAGTCCTCGGCTGCCCGCTTCGGCGCACAGTTCCACTTCAGGAGACGCCCTAGCCCATTCCGTGTGTCGAAGGGGTTTCGGTGTCCAGAGGATATATCAGGCCGGAAAAACCCAGCCCTCCCGAGAATTTCCTGTTTTTGCTGGGTTTTTTAAGGTTTCCGTGGAAGCGCAGAAAACGTCGACGAGGCTAAGAATCTATATGTAGTAGGTTTGATTGAAAATATGTCTATTCCTAGTGGCTGGCATGCGAGGGCCAGGGACTCTTCGGTGAGTCGGTAACCGAAGTACTAGAGACGGTACGGAAGTACTATATCGCCAGCGCAAGTGCTTTGTTTTTCGAAGTTTGAGAACCAGCCCGGCAAGCCCCGCTGCCTGGAAAGACCCGCGCGTTAAGCCCTCGCCTGGAAAGCTCGTTGGTCCGGAAGACCTATACCACCCGAGACGCCGCGGACCGTCGACTCATCTCCGAATTTACTGAATAAAGCTACTGCACGTCGGAAACCTTCCCGTTCAGGAAAATCACCTTCATGTCCTTGTAATAGTAGATCTGCTTGGCGCCGAGCGTAACTTTCTTTTCCGGTTTGCCCATAGCCGCTTCGACCTGGTCAGTCGTCATTCCCTTTTCGATGCTGGCCGGTTCGGCGGCCGGCTGGTCGGCTTGCTGCTGCTGGCCTTGATCCGATGCCTGCTGCTGGCCACCTTGATCTCCGCCCTGTTGCTGACCGCCCTGTTGCTGACCACCCTGATCCTGTTGCGCCTCTTCGTTGCTGATCGACAGCACTTGTCCAATAGTATCTTCCACCCCACCGGCGGCCGCATTCGCCAGGGATCCTTTGGGAAACTGAAAAACCACGTTCGCCTTGTTATAGGTCGGCGGATCGGTCTTGTTGCAGGTGTCGCAGGCCACAATTCCAAGAGTTACCGTGTCCTTGGCCACATTTACGTCGATCTTCATGGGGTAGACTTTGTCTCCCACCGCGAATAAATGGGTCGTCTGTTCTTTCCCAAACTTTCCCAT
This sequence comes from Candidatus Sulfotelmatobacter sp., assembly GCA_049588915.1. Taxonomy (GTDB): domain Bacteria; phylum Acidobacteriota; class Terriglobia; order Terriglobales; family Acidobacteriaceae; genus Sulfotelmatobacter. The sequence continues at coordinate 7,413 of JBAVZU010000229.1, read as the reverse complement.
GATCGACTTCCGTCCCATCAAGGCCAGGCCGCTCGGACCTTTGATCGTGCCGCCTTCATACTTGCTGGAGAGAACGTTGTTATCGCCATAAGGTACGGCTAAAATTCCGCCCTTTTGAACGGCCAACAACGTTCCTTTTTCCACCACGGAATATCCGCTGGTATCCGACCCTATCTTGACCATTTTGTACTGGGCCGCCAGTTGCTCCTGTAAGGAAACTGCCTGCGCACCAGCCAGGGACGCCGAAAAAAATGTGCTGGCTATCAGCATCAGCCCAGGAGCCCATTTATAAAATGCACGCGACGTCATTAGAACCTCCGATTCAGTTTTTTTATGCGCGAGTTCGACTGATGCTCTTCTGAGTGCAGAGCCGGAAAGACTACGCCTGCCCAATTGCGCCTGACCAATTATGCTTTGACCAATTACAGAAGGGAGCGCCATCTGCGACGCTCCCATTCTATTTTTCCAAACGGTGTTTCCAACCAGCTCTAACCAGAGGCTCTATAACCCGCCTCCAGCTGCGGTTTCCTGCTTGACCTGCGACTCCGTCTGATCGGCCTGCTGCTGCTGGTCTTGCAGAGTTTTTGCCGCAGTCGTATCAGGTGCCGGAGCGGGAACATCCGAAGGCTTCGTGCTGGTATCCGGCGCCTTCGGCATACCGCCCGTACCCTGCTTCTTGGCCATTTCCCCCAGACCGTTGGTGAGCTGCTCCTGGAAGTGGTTGTACATTTCCTGCAAGTCGTCCACTTTCACGGCCACTGTCAGTCCCGACGCGCAGTCTGACTTCTTCGTCGCCGCAACGCTGGCATTTACCGTCTGGTCTGCATCTGGAGTATCCGTGAGACGGGTGATCACATCGCCCGAACTGAGTGCGCACTCTTGTCCGTTTGCGACCACGGTCACGTCGGAGTCCACCACAAAGGTGCGATTCGCCGGATCGAGTGCCGGAGGCACCTGGCCGCTGGTCGCCGCCGGTGCTGCCGACGCCGCCGCTTGTCCACCACTCGAAGGCTGCGCGGCCTGCGCCTGTTGCGCCGCCAGTTGAGCTTTCACCTCTTCGGCGATGGCCTGCTTCACCTCGGGAGTCAAGGCTACAGGACCCGATGCCTGCGTCGATGTATCTCCGCCACCGTCCCCTCCCCCGCCGCCGCTGCTGGCCTGGGCGTCTGCCGCCATCGCGTCCGCATTAGCCTCGGCATGAGCCGCGTACGCCGCCTGCAAGCTGGCCGCAACCAGATAATCCGTCAGCCAGTAATACGGGGCTGCGTAAACGGGGTAAGGATTCCACCACCCTCCGTAGTATCCCCACCACGGTGCTCCTCCCCAACCCCATGCTCCGACGCCCCACGCAACCGGCGCTCCCCACGGCTGGTAGCCCCAGGCGTAGAATCCCGGGTTGTACCAAACTCCTGGGTAATATCCGTAATAAGGACGCCCGCCCCAGTAATATCCCCGGTAAACTCCAACCCTGTAGGCGCCGTGATCGTAATAAGTGCGCGAGTAATAGGAGTGTCCGCCGCGCGTCACATACGCGCGTTGCACATAACCACCATGGCCGCGAGTCACGACCCGCGCCCCGTTGTGTTCGCTTACCACCGTTCGGCCGCCACGAACGCCGTGCTCAATATGCATTCCGTTCCGGTCGACGGAACGAATCTGCCCATTGGGACGGACGCTGGCCTTACCTCCACCCTTGAGAGAAACTGTCCTTCCCGGCGGAGTGTGACTACCCGCTCGGCTGGCAGTCGTGTTGCCGTGACCTGCCGCATTCGTGTGCCCTGCCGCAGCATTCGTATGGCCTGCTGCCGTATTCGCATGGCCCGCCGCATTCGCGTGACCAGCAGTAGTCGTATGACCCGCGGTATTCGTATGCCCGGCCGTGTTTGCATGACTGGCGGTATTTGTGTGACCCGCCGTGTTCGTGTGACCGGCAGTATTCGTGTGACCCGCCGCCGTGTTTGAGTGGCCGGCCGTAGTTGTGTGGCTCGCCGTGTTTGTGTGGGTATTCGTCGCTCCATGCGATTGCGCTGCGCTGTGCGACGGCGCTGCACTGTGCGAGGGCGCCGCATGCGAGGGCGCGCTATGGCTCTGTGGCGCGGTATGCGCCGGTGCCGATGCGTGCGAGGGCGCACTCGCGTGAGATGCAGGTGCGCTCGTTTTGTGCTGACCCCACCCCAAGGTTGGAATCGCGAGCGATAGCAGAAGCACCACGCATTTCTGCGCCATTTTTTCAATTCTCGAAGAACTTGTCATTACCGCCTCCTGATCGTCAAAACATCAAACGCCGTTGTGTCCGCCGAAATGAGGTCCCGGTTTTACCGTTTGCAAAGTCCGCGTGGGATTCGCACTGCGGCCTGGACGAATCCCGCCGATCTCAAGTAGCGGACTGAATCAAATTTCTGGGCCCCGGGGGAGAGGACCCTCAAGAAGCGCAACCGACTGCTGAATCGTACATCGGGACCACGCATCGTGGGGCGAAAAAACGTTACCAGAACTTCGCCGCTCGCGCAATCATTCTGTTGTGAGTTCAGCTATAACTTCAATACCTGGCCCAGCTCCCATCCGCCGCAGAGGTCCCTTCGCTTGGCCCATAGCATCTGGCAGATTGCTTCCCTCCATCCCCCGCCTGCTGTAATCTATCCTGTCTTCCTTGGAGGACCTACTTGCGCTATCTCGATCGTCTCCAGCCCCTTGCGCTTCTCGTCATGCGTCTTGCCCTCGGCGCTGTCATGGTTGGGCATGGATATCAGAAGGTCTTCGGCGGACTTCATCACCATGCTCAATTCGTCGCCAGCCTCGGACTTCCCGCGTGGACCGCCTATCTCTCAGCCTTCGCTGAATTCTTCGGCGGCCTGCTGGTGATTCTCGGCCTCTTCACACGAGTGGCCGCGTTCGCCATTTGCTTCGATCTCTCGGTCGCCATCGCAAAAGTTCACTTTCACAATGGACTCATGGGGGAGCATGGCATGGAATTCCCCCTCGCCTTGGCGGCTCTCGCCTTCGGTCTTATCTTTCTTGGTGCTGGCCCGATTGCTCTCGACCACATCCGCGCCCCGGGCAGCGGAGCAAAAAACAGATAACTGATAACTAAAGTTACTTCCGCGCCGTTAGCTGAATTGCCGGGTTCAGAAAACCGCTGTCCTTCCCGCGCAACTTTCTGCTGGCTCGCGGGTTTGATTGGCGTTGCCAGATACCCGAGATAATTCTGGAGCATGGGACGTCCTTGACGTTTCTTTACACGAACCTTACTCCTAATTGAATCTGGCGGAGGGCTGAAACTATGATGAGTCGTGGTTAATTTTGTTGCATCCGAACGATTTCGAAAGCGCATCCTAAGGCTTACACGAACTGATTGGAGGTTCTCTTGAGAAAGTTAGCGCTGCTCACACCGGTCTTCGCTCTATTGTTCTCTTGCCACTTTGCCGCTGCCCAACAGGGAGACATCATGTTCTTCGGCGGAACGCTGCTGTCGTCCTCGCCCAGCACGAGTCAGTTGTTTTCCGGGAACATCGCGGAAAAGGGTGGCACTTATCTCGGCGTCAGCGGAGATATTGTTGGCTTCAAGAGACGGCTCGGCTTTAACGTTGAAACTTCCTGGAGAGCGAGTCAGGCAAGTTACCTCGGCTACGAAACCTACCGTCCCATCCTGACCGACTTTAACGCGCTCTTCCAGCCGAAGCTCGGGAAGAAGGTCGGCCTCGACCTCTTTGGCGGTATCGGCATTGCCAGCACTCGCTTCTACGTGCCCTACGCCACTTCGTGCAGCTATTTTTCCGGCTGCATCAACTACACCACCAGTGATCACTTCCTGGAAGATATAGGCGCTGGTCTCCGCTATTACGTCTGGCACCATGTCTTTGTCCGCCCCGAAATTCACTACTACCACATTCAAGGCAACACCGACGTCTTTAGCACTGACAACGTATTCCGTGTGGGCGGCTCCATCGGATATACCATCGGCAACGACTAGTTCTTGACTCCGCCACGCGGTCGCGGGTTTGGTATTATCGGGACGAGCCAATTCCAGTAACCGGAATAATTCGGGACCGGAATAATCGGAAACAGGATAACCAGGAGCCGGGATAATTTTGTTCGCAGGCGTTCGCGGCTGCTTTCACCGCTGCGCCAGCAATCCCACTGGCTGCATTCCAGAAGCCCGCAACGATAAGAGGGTGTATTGATCAAACTCGCGCTGCTCACGGCCGCTTGTGCGGTTGTATTTCTCACTCAGGTCGCTTCCGCTCAGCAAGGGGACATCATGGTCGGCTACGGCATACTTATGGCCCCTTCCCCCAACAACGACTCGGTAAGTTTCCATCCGCAGTCGGAAAAGGGAGGCACCTACCCCAGCGTGAGCGGTGATTTCATCAAACTTAAACACCGCCTCGGCTTCAACGCAGAAGTTGCTTGGCGGGATAAGGTCAACTACTATCCCGGCAATGGGGAAAGCTATCGCCCTTTCTTTTCCGACGTAAACGTGCTTTTCCAGCCGCGTTTGCGCAAGAAAATTGGCCTTGACCTCTTTGCAGGCGTAGGCGTCGCCAGTACTCACTTCACCCTGCCGGGCTCGACCTCGTGCGCTGTCCCCACCAGCGGATGTGTCTTCTACACCAGCAGTAATCATTTCATGGAAGACCTCGGCGGAGGCGTCCGATACTACGTCTGGCACCGTATACCTCGCATTTTTGTCCGCCCCGAGGTCCACTACTATCACATCCAGAATAATTTTCAATTCAACTCCGATAATGTGTTTCGCGTGGGCGGGTCGGTCGGTTACACCATCGGAAACCCTTAACTTCGCCTTCCGGAATCATTAGCTCGCTTTGTCCAATAAAAAAGGCAACGCCGCTAGACGCTGCCTTCAGGTTTCCACCGCTAAACTTCGGTCGTGTCTTAAGTTAATTAACCACGAACAGTCCACGAATCACATTTAGAATTTGGGTAGCTTTGAGAATTCCCTACGGCTCCCGCTCGCATTCTTCCGCTTCGTGGATTGCCGCATCCAGATGCTCGATCGCCTTCGCGCGATGGCCGTGGAATTCGCCCTCGGCATGCTCCAGATGCTCCCGGGCATTCCGCATCGCCTCGATCGCCTCGTGCACCCGCGGGTGTGGGGGCATTGGCGCCGGAGCTGCGACCGCCGGACTCGCCGGAGCCGCTGCCACCGGTGCTGCTGGCGCTTTGGGTCCTGCCGCCGCCACCGGAAATGCCAAAGTTAACATTAGCGCTGCTGTGATCAATAGACTCAAGAACCCGATTTTCCTCATGCCTCTCCTCCTCGTCCGATCTGTGGCGCGGACGGCGCCTTGAAGAATCAATGCCCTCGGACCACGCTTTTCGCGTTCGACGCCCGCGACACCCGCACAGTATATGACGTGGCTATCGCAATCTTGCGAGATCGGAGTTGACTCCTAAGGTGCCCATCTCTCATCAACTTTGCACCCTCCGGCTCCTCAGCCAGAGGATGCCTGCAATCAGGATGAAGAGCGCAAACAAGGCCAGATCAAAGCGCCTCATGAAGTGCATCAGCATTCCCCATTGACTCCCAAAGAAATATCCGACACAAGAGATCACGCTCACCCACAACGCCGCTCCCAATAAATTAAAGGCGGAAAATCTTTTCCACGGCATCCGTAATACTCCCGCCGCCGGACCCGCGATCACTCGCATTCCAAATAAAAATCGTGCAAATAAAATCGTCCCCGCTCCATACCGTTCAAACAGACCCTCTGCTCGGTTTACCGCCGCCCCGCCGACGCCAATCAAGTGGCGATAGCGTTCGAGCATCGGCCGCCCCCAATAATGCCCAATTGCAAATCCAGCATTGTCACCCACCGTGGCCGCCAGCGTTCCCACCAGAATGATCCATCCCAATTGAAGATCTTTTTCCGAGTACGCCAGAAAACTCGCCAGCAACAAGACCGTTTCTCCCGGCACGGGCACACCCGCATTTTCCAGCAGCAGCGCTCCCGCCACGGCCCAGTACCCGTAATGCACCAGCGCGCCCCGCAGCAGATCGAGAATGTGGTGGGTCATGATGGAAAAACTGTCATCCCGAGAGTATCGCGCTCACGTGAGGACAGCCGCTCTAAGCTGTCCGTGCCGAGCAAAACTCGGCAGTCCTCGAGCCGCGCGGTGCAGCGTAGCCTGCCACAAGCGCAACGACAAAGCATCTTTGTGATCGTATTAGCGCGTTGGGCTCGCTTCCTTACAGCACTCAGGCGGGAAGCTTCTCACGCGTCAGGAAATCAATCAATACCCGGTTGAATTCATCGGGACATTCCTCATAGGGAAGATGCCCAATATTAGGAAAGATGATCGACTTCGAATTTGGAAAGAATTTCGCCAGCGGCTTCGCCGAGGAAACGTAAACTGCAGGATCTTTTTCTCCCCAAATCAAAAGCGTAGGAATGCTCCCCAGTTTCGGCAGAGTCGCCTCAAGTTCGCGCAGATCCGCGGTCCAGGTGCGCGCAATACTCAGCGCATGCTCAAATAACCCCGGCTTTGCCAGCGGAGCCTCGTAGCCCGCAAGGGCTTCCGGCGGGATGCGATCATGATCGGCATATAATCGCCGGTGCCAGTAAGGATAGGAGAATCGCGTGCGCGCGATTACGGTTCGGAACAATACCCCACCCAGGTCAGTGCCGAAAAACGGCGCCAGCCTCTGACCATGCGCCGAATACGGATTCACCGGCGCCACCAGAATCAGCCGCCGCAACTTCAGACCAGCATGCCCCGCTAAGCATTCCGCGGCCGCCATCATCGCAACCGCGCCGCCCCGCGAGGTTCCCAGGAGATCGAATGAAGATATTCCGAGCTTTCCTATAAACTTAAGAACTCGCTTCGCCGTTCCGCGCACCGAGTGATCGATGCCGCGCGGGCGATCCGAAAATCCCGCTCCCATTATGTCCGGTGCATAAACCGCGGAATATGGGGCAAGGGCCGGCATCGTGTATCGCCAGGAAAACGAATAGCCCAACAATCCATGAAGCAAGATCAGCGGTGACTCCGTGGTGGCTGTGGGTGCCCCATTTCTCGCCTCTTTTGCGAGAAGTGGGCCTCTCGCCGGTCCCGCGCGTAAATACCGCATGCGAGCTCCGTCCATATCCATCCAACATTCCTCAACGCCCGGACTGTACCCCCAAAAAGGCGCGGTAGGAATTTCAGAAACAGCCGGCATCACTTCCCCATCTTCCATCTCTTGGAAACATCTTTCGGACAACTCTTTGCCCACGCTTCGATTCTATTTAAATGAACATCGCCTCTGTTCGCTTCACTTGGGGAGCTTCTGCTCCCCGTTTTTCCTTGTGCTAAATCGAATTGTCATCCTGAGCGCAGTAACAGCTTCGCGATCAGCGAAGCCGTTACGCAGTCGAAGGATCTCTACCCAACCACTCATGCCGCTTTCCTTTT
>JBAVZU010000228.1:0-25641 GCA_049588915.1 Candidatus Sulfotelmatobacter sp. | reverse complement strand
CTAGTTCGACTAGCTCAATAGAACTGACTGCTGTCTGTCCGTCTACCCCGGTGCCGCCCGCAATCTGCAATGTCTGAGCTGATACCGAAACGGCTGATGACGGATCATTCAAGACCCAGGTCGCTGCATCCAGAGCCGGGCCAAGAAATTGCTCATCAATCAACGCAGGCTTCGCCTGGGCGAACGGCGTCTGCGAGAGATAAAATTTCAAAGTCAGACCATCACCAACAAAATAATCTCGAATATACGCCTGTGGCTCGTCCTGCCCCATAACAGTGAAATTATTCACCAGTAGGTTTGGACTGCTCAGCCAAAGCCCAGCCGGCGAAAAGTTAGCGTCGCCCTCATTTAATGCATATGGGGCCGTCCCGATTGGCGCCAGGATCAGAGCTCCATTCATTGTGCGGTAGCTTCCCCTGGACGACAAAGCAATTTCCGCCGCATGAAACGAGAAATTCTTTTGCGGGTTTACTTGATAAATTGCGAGTGTATCCACATCCTGCACTGCGCTCGTATCGAACCATCCGGGTAGCAGATCCTGCGAGAGCTGCCGGAGCGCGTCACCCGCGCTCCGATCCACAAAAGGGGATCGGTTTGGCAAGGCCTTCTGGTCCAACAAGACCTCGTCACTTTGAGCAGCCACGTTGTAGCGATACACCGGACCTTGCTCTCCCCAACCCAGATACTCGTATTGCGGCGCTCCGACAACATATCCGGTGAATACATCGCTCCCATTGGTTCTTCCAAGCGCCACCCTCGCTCCGACAGTCGGGACTACAAAACCCGGCGTGTTTGCCACCAGGCTGAACTGCAACTCCGCAGGCTGATTCAGCTTGCGGTCGACCTTGGGTAACTTTGTTCCGTCTAAGGTTGCTGAATAGTCCTGTGGCCCTTGTCCCTGCAGATTGTCGATGGTTAGCTTCATTTAAGTTCCTGCGGTGTTTCCTTTCTTGCTCGCGACTACCGCTTACCCGCCGCAGATACCTGCAGACCGCCAGAGCGTTCATTCGGACGGATAAAGAATGTGAATTTACATTGGCACAATCTGGGCGTGAATGTTGTCAATACTTTGTCCCGCCACGGGAATCCCGACACGAAAGGATCGCAATTGGTCGCGTGGGTGGAAATCAAGACTGAACTTTCGAGATATCAATACAACGCTGCCATTGCCGCCGGAAAATAGCTTCTATAGGACAACACAGCCTGTCCATCATTCGTGTCCTCATCCGGTAGCGCCAGGAAGGAGGCGTGCAGAGCAACTGACATGATTGGTTTTGCAATCTCCCCGAACGCTTCGCGCAAGTATTTCTGCGCCGAACTCACCGCCTCGCCACCTTGTAGGCTTGCTTTAGATGTTGTGTTTGCCGCGCCACCGATTTTCGAGGGCTTCCATCCCGCACCAGACTTCACTTTTATTCCGTGCGATCCCGCTCCCGGGTTCGGACTCAGTCTCGGATAGTAGAAGCACACTCGCCCACCTGACTCCGGTTCAGCCACAAAGAGTGCTGACCATTCTTGGAAAAATGATCCGCCTTCTCGATCCACGAACGCCTTCACCACCTGCACTGACGATCCCTCAGCCGGCACGCCCGCAAGAAGTGGCTGGGCCAATATCAAAGAGGTCGCCGTCACTTCCGCGACGCGCCCCACATTGAACGTCACTCTTCGGACGTAATTCGCGTCATTGTTCACTGCCACCGGATTGGTCACATAGGCTGCAGAAATTGCGGATCCTACATAGCCAATCTGCTGCTGATAATCCAAATCGACAGCCAGCAGATTTCCCGGTGCAAAGCCTGTGATGCCGCCAGTCCCAAGAATCAGTTGACTCGCCGTCGATCCGGGCAATACGGCTACCGCCGGAATCGGCGTCCCACCAGACGGTGCAGGGGTCGCACTCGCACTGGTGGCCAGCACATTCATGTGCTCAGACCCGCATGCCAACGCCATTTGGAGCTTCCCCCACTCCCGAAAATCAAACTCCACCCTCGCCTCGATCGGTCCACGAAATTGAATCGACGGCAACGTCTTCGCTCCCGACCTTACAACCTCTGTCGGAGTGTCATAGAACCGTTCGAAGCTTTCGATCCAGCCCAAATCCAGCCATGGGACCGGTGGCAGGTCCAGTGGAAACTCACCACTTGCCGCCGGATCGAACACTGTCGGCGTCTCTGTCGTTCGATCCACAGGCGCAAAGTACGCCCGCATCTGCCTCGTCACCGGAACCATCGCTGAGCGCAGTGGAGCCGTACTCATAAAAGGGTAACCTCCGAGAAGAAGAAAACTGTAAGCTGCGCCCGCCGCTCGGCGCGGCCATCTTGATAAGCCTGCTCATACATCGCTCGACGGACCGCACGGCCTTGATAAGCCAGGGTATTATCCTCTACACCTAGCGTTGTTGCCTGTACGAATACGGGCTGATTCCAGAAGATACTCGTTCCCTGGTCTACACTTGGTGATTGTGAATAATCGTACTTCTCTGTATTCGTCGGCTGGCAAATACCGAGAAGCTCGGAATCAAGCTGTCCCAGCAGTCGCCCGCGATCCACCATACTTGGCACGCTTCCCAACGTGTAATACGACATCACGCATTCCAGGCTCATCAGCGCAGCATTGCCCGCATGCCCATCGATAACATTTGCTGTGCCCCACTCGATATAAAACACATTCGGCTGTGGTTCTACTGACACAGGGGGCAAGTTCTCCACGGCGACCACTGCCGGTGATGTCGCACCATTGATCGTTACCGTTCGGGACGGGTTTAGCCCGCCGAGCCTCTGCTGCAGCGCGAGCAAAAAACTGTCTTTGGTAAATTGCATGGACACCCGCTTCTAGCCGCTAGCTCCCGGCTGTGAGCCTAGCTGGAGAGTTGTTCGTTGGAATTGAGAGCGAATAAATGTCTGCTCGGTAGTGGCGAGTCACCGCATCGCGTGTATCGAACGCCTAAGCTACGGCTAATGGCAAACGACTAAAAGCTTCTTCTCACTCCACCGCCGTGACCACATAAAAGTATGCTGTTCCAGCAAAATTCTCCGTCACCACTGCCTCGATGTGAAAGAGATCGCCGTCGTATTGCAGCCCAAGGGCAGCTTTGAACAAATCCTCAGCTGACGCCATTCCAAGCGTGGACAATTGCACTTCAATCGCCGATGCTGGCAACGTAAACTCGATCCTACGACTCGGTCCCAGATTGCCCGTTGGCAGATTCTTTGTCACTACAGGCCCGACGATGAGCTGCTGCACTCCGGGGTCAACCAATCCTAACTGTCCAGCTGCATCGCTCGCCGTGGCCAGCGCGGGCAACAACAAGCTCACTTCATCTCCCCCCAGTGCCGCCAACATTGCATTCGCAGCCCGCACCAGCGCCGTTCCGCAAATTCCGCTTCCCATGGTTCCTCCTTCGAAAGTTGACCGACCTCGGAAACCCTGCCTCTTACCTCGCCGCGGCTATTCCTACGTACCCTTTTGCGCGACATATGGTGCTAACAAGCTGCGCACCATGTCATCCATCAAAGTCGGCGCGAAATACTGCAACCGAAGTTGATTGATCTGGCTTGATTGCACATTCAGTCCTGGCGTCGCTTGCGCATTTTTCACAATCTGTGCACATGCCACCTGCACCGGAGTTGGGATCGTGCTCCACCCCGCGTTATAGACCACGTCGATTTCGTTAAAAAATAATCCCAATGCATTCACCGGAAAAGTCAGTTCTCCGCTCGCGCCCCAAATATCGATTGTCGTTGGATCAATCGCCGTCCACATGCCCGGCAATGAAAACACCAATGCAAACTCCAGGCTCATTTCCGGAAAGGACCACTCGCCTCTTCGTGGAATCCCGTAACGCCCCTGCAGCGTTATGATCGGTGTAGTCGCGGGAGCCACCGTAACCAGCGGCAGATAACTCACCCTTACCGTGTTGAGCTCCGGCGGCAGCTTCAGCCGCTCCTCATATTGATTCACACCCAATGTTTGCCGCCTGCAGTGCGCATCGATCATGGCAGACGCGGCTGTGATCCACGAAGGATCCGTGGTCGCATCCAGCCCGAACGTCAGATAATCTGTTGTAGCAAGATAATTCATAAAGAGTTCTCAATTTCCCGGTTATACAAAAATGTCGTTGGCCGTCAGTTGCCGGTCATCGGCATGGATGAAGCAACCTTTCCAGTAGCCAACGACGAACGACCAACGGCCAGCGATCTTTCACTACCGCTGCACGATCACCTGGTAATGTGCGAAGTTTGCCCCCTTCACTACGGGTGCGCCAAATTTCACCACTACCATCTGCTGAGTTAGGGCATTGGGCAATCCTAGCTTGAAAACTCGCGGATTCGGATCGCTCAGCCAGTGATACTCGATCAAATCCTCGGTCACGATGTACACCGGATACACCGCGGAGCCTACAGCGCCGGGCGTGTACGGAATAGTCCAGTCCGGAATCAGCGGCAACTCTCCAGCCTGCGTGGTCAGCGCCTTCACGCGAAGTCCTGCAGTAATCTCCACTGTGTTGAGCACCACGTTGTATTCCGTTTTCATTTCCCGGTCGATCAGATCCAGCAGCACCGGATTGGAATAAATGGCGGTGGGACGCACTGCGTAGGACGAATTCGAAACCATCTCAGCGATTGTGCCCTTGATGCCGTCCACGATGCTTGCCGTCGTTGCGATTGTTGTTGTGTTCCCGCCAGCTACAATCTGTCCGATCACGCCGAAATACTGCAGCGTCGTTGGCGAACTGAGTGAAGTGTCGGTTCCGTTCCACAGCGCCACATCGTGTGTGCGCAGCAGCCCGTCCACCGAGTCCGCCAGATCCTTCGCCTGCAAGTAGGCAAACTGACTTTGTTGTGCCGTCACTTCCAGGTCGAAGAGGTTGTAGTTGATTTGCGATACCAGTGCCTTGAGTGGCACTGCCAACTCCACTCGCGTCGGGGATCCCACAGTCGGTGCTATGTTCCGAGGATCGACGAATGCCTGGGTCGCTGTCGGCGCATTGATCGCTGTTTCTTCGAAGAACCGCGACGGATGCCCGGTTGCTGGCACCTGCTTGATTCTCTGTCCAAACGCACCTCGCCGGCGCACGATGTCAAAGATCTCTGTCTGATACCGGTCAATTTCTATCGCGCCCGGCCCAAGGTAGTCGGCGGACGCGTACAGATCTACAAATTTTCCTGGCATGGTTTCTCCTCGATTGATTTTTGCCGCATTTCGAATTCATTCTTTGCTGCAAATGAAAAAGGCACGATCAAGTCGTGCCGATGATTCGTTCCGCATTTTTATCGCCTACGACCAGACCCAGCGCCTGCTTATTCGATGATTCCCGCTCGCGCTAATTCTGACTTCACCGCGATCCGTTGCTCCACACTCAAGCTCTGCAGAGTCTTATCCAGTACCGCCTTGTCGAGTTTTTCGCCGTCCACTTCTCCGCAGCTCTTTGCGAGGATCGACGAAACCATGGGCGGCAACGTTTTGCGAGCCATCCGTGCCGCTTGTGCTTTCAGGTCCGCGTTGGATTTCTCCAATTCCGCCATCCGCTCTTGCAAATGCCGTGTGCTTTCCCCCCGCGCCGACAGCGCAAACGATGGCTGCTCTTCCACCGCCGCCACGATCCTGTCCACCTTCGTCGTCAGCGCTTCCTGTTGCGCGTCTAGTCGCCCCAACACACGATCCAACGATTCGGCTGCATTTGCCAGTCGTTCCGCCGTCGTCATCAACTGCTGCACTGTCTCTTCATTCATACCTGTTCCTCCTAGGTTTATCCGCCTGAAAACGTGCTTCTTTTCCTTCGTCTTTTACCACTCGTACTAGGTGCTAAATACCCAATTCAATCCAGGTATCCCGGTATGCAGCTTTCTCCCGGTGCAAGATCGCAGCTCCCGTAAATGTCACTTTCTCCAGAATCCAAACCGCGGCCCTTGTGTCCGTTAAGTGAACATCCGTTACCTCATAGGACATTCCCAGGCCCTTCGATGGCGCTGTCACGCCAGCCTCCGCCCATATGATCGGACGATTCTGAGCCGCGTAACGCTGCACACTTTTGGTCCCAAAACTTTGAGTCAACCTGAGAATCCGTTTTGCGGCAGTCCGCAACGAGGCTCTCAAGTGCCGTCCATCGATATCCCGATTGACGTTTAAGTGCCCCGCTGCTCCATGCAATGAATAGGTCTTCCCCGTGCTTTCTCGCGCCGTGTCGATTCGCCGTTGGCTACCACCGTTTCCGGACTTCGCAATCTCCTCCACAATCTCCGGAAAATCCTTCGCGAAAAGATATCCACCTAACTCCAGGTTTCGTCCAACCACCTCGGCCCGGGTGATCACCCCTACCTTGCGACGCACATCGTGACGGTCGAGTGAAGGCGAGTAGTCCACACCCATACCCAGTAGCGACGGCAACGCCGCCTCCGCCGCTTTCCTGGTAAGCACCACCAGGTGCCCTCGAGCACCGGAAGGCGCCCGCTGTGAGGGCACATCGACCATCGTCAATACGCCCCGAAACCCTGTGCGGTTCGGATGCCCCACCACTTCCGGCATCGCCACTGCCATACTTCTCAACTCAATCATCGCTTTCCCCCTTTGCCGTTCTGTCGTCCTGAGCGCAGTCGAAGGATCTCTGCAGTCATCAATGACGCAAGAACTCGCCTACGAACCTTCGAATTACCGTTGTCTAACTTGTGCCCGCCGCTCCCAAATCCGGCAGCCCGCGCATTCTCCTCACCTCATTCACCGTCAGCACTCCGTTCTGCAGTAGAATCTGCTGAATTTGAGCCTCTTCCAAGGGATCCTGCGTGTCCAACTCCGCGAAAACGAATTCCAGATCGTTCCATCCCAGTCTCTTGTAAATTGCATCTCGCGTCAGATGTTCCGCGAACAGTCGCGCCGTCGGAACAATCGCTTGCCTGAACGCCATGTCGTTATATTCCTCCGCGGTGGAGCGGTTCACGTCCCGCTCCACCCCGAGGTAAAACGGAGGCAGGTCGAAAGCGTCCGCGATTATGCGCAGCAAGAATTCCTGCCACTGCAGTCGCAAGTCGGCATCAGTGCCGCCACCGAAACGCAGCACCTCCGGTTTGCTTTCCACCGATAGGATAGGCACTCGGCCCGTGCCCTCGATTTCGTCCTGCCACCACCGGATTAATCGTTCATGATGCTCCGGCGTCAAATCCTGCAGCCAGAGCGCATATTGCACCACCGAATTTGAAGCAAGCCTCGACGCGTAGCGGTGTGCCCCTAAAAACGCGTTGATTGTCTCGAACGCCACTTCCAGCCGTCCCAATCCAAATGGAGTGTGCGTCCGCGGGTTCAACCGGATATAAATCAGTTCGTCATCATCGAGGGTGATCTGACTCTTCGACCCCGACTGATCCGTGACCTGCAGATAGCGCGCTCCTTGCGGCGACCCGTCCCATTGCATATTCATTCGGATCGATGCACCGTCCACCGGCCACAGCAGCATGGGACATTGCGAATTTCCCGACAACTGGACCTCAATTGCCCCGTAGCCGCCCACGATAATGTCTTCCAGCACTTGCTCCGAAAAAGACCGGAACGAATCGTCCGGATTCGGCGCATTAAAATTCTCCGTCAGAATCTGCGCGCGCTCTGCGCCGTCGGGAATCGCTTCCAGCGAAATCCCCTGTCGTGGCTGAATGCGCCAACGCATCCCCGCAATGCGATCCTTAATAGTGTTAATCGCCCGCCGCGGCACCGGAATCTCCGAAAATCGCCGCAGGTTATAAGCCGTCGGCTTCGGCATGATGTCACCCGGAGGCCCATAAGAGTTGAAAATAGATGGCAGTGGCAATGTTCGCCGCTTCTTCTCGGCTGTCGCCGGTGAAGATGAAGCCGAAGACACTCCCGCAATCCGGCGCAAAGCGCCGCGCAACGTCTCTTTAATGTTCATAAGATTTTGTAACGCCGGCGTCCCGCCGGCTGTCGCGAGGGCGTCTCGCCCTCGCCCGCGAAAACCCTAACCGGCTAGGAAGCGATCGCGCCTCTTGTCCGTGCGTTTTTTGTAACGACAGAGTAGGACTTTGCTTCCCGTTCTATCCTCGGGTCATTCTCTCACTCGCGCACCAATGCCTAAGAGGAATTGGCCCTCCAAATCATGTATAATTACATATACTGATAAACAGATGTACGCATATACGGCAAGGAAACCTTGCCCGAAGCTGAAATCACCCGTCTAACAATCGTCTGGTCGAAGGATACTGATCTTGCTCTGCGCTCTTATCTCGGCGCCCAAGGCCTCAAGAAAGGCGCACTCTCGAAGTTCGTCGAAGACGCCGTCAAGTGGCGCCTCTTCGACCAGACCGTGAACCAGGTACGCGAAGCCTTCGCCTCTGTGCCCGCCGAAGAACTTCGCGGCACCATCGACGATGCCATCTTGCACGTTCGCAAACAGAAGCGCCCGCAGTTTCGTAGCCGTCCGCGAAAGTGACGGATGCGGTTGGCACTCGACACAAACGTGCTTCTCGGCGCTCTCCTGTCGTTATCCTCGCCGCCCGCGCAACTCTTTGCTCTTTGGCGCAACCGTGCCTTCGAGCTTGTCACTTCGGCCGAGCAAATCGAAGAAATCTCACGCGTTACGCGGTATCCAAAGATTCGCGCCCGGCTTGCTCCCGCGCTTGCCGGGCGGCTCGTCAATCAGCTTCGAGACCTGGCCATCGTTGTCGCGAAACTACCCAAGGTCGACCGCTCACCCGATCCTGAAGACAATCACCTTCTTGCGCTCGCCGAAGCCGGAGAGGCCCAATTCCTGGTAACCTGCAATAAGCGACTGCTCAGCCTTAAGCATCACAAATTCACCCACATCATTACTCCCGCAGCCATCATCGGACTACTCCGGTGAGGTTGTAAACAGGATTTCTATGCGGGTGCCCACTTCCACGCTTCGCCATCGCAACCACCCTGCCGTATTCAACACGAACGGAAGAAGTAGAACGATCCAGAACGTGACCATTTCCACTCTGCCGCCAGGTGCGGGGCGTTTGAGCAACACACAAACGCCAACGACTCCCAGAACGAGTGCAATTTCTTTTATTGCTCCCGTCATCCTCTTACGCCCTCAACTCCCGCCGCGCCATCTCCGCAATCATCGGCATCTCTGTCGCTACTGCGATTCGAATCTTTTCCTCCTCCATCATGCTTAAGGCAAACTGCACGCTTTCCTGCCCTCGATCCAGATCGTCATCGATCACAGCGGTCAGCGCTGGTGTAGCCCCTGCTACCTTCGACATCACCGGCGCAATCCGCGGATACCGCGCCGCCAGCGTAACAGCCGTCTCCACGTTCCGCTTTAACGAAACCGCATGGAACAACTTAATCTCTTCTCCTACGCGGTATCCAAAATCAAATTGGAAGGGGTCACCTTTCTTTGTATAAGGCTCGGCAGCAATCGGAGCCAGAAGTCCAAGCACTCCAGCCTGCTCAAATGCGTCCCGCATCTTTACTAGAATCCGTTGCCTTCCCCTCGGCTCCCGCTTTCCCGCGACCTTCGCCACTTCCAGATACATCGAAGCCACTACCTCGATCTCCCGCACCGGATCTTCCGCCATGTAGCCGTGGGCCGGCGAAAGCTGAATGGCATTCGAGAACGAATCCTCCATCCGCCGCAGCAGGACTTCGCGATCATGTGTGGTCGCTAGTTGCCCACGAATATCCCGCTCCAGCGCCGCCAACATTTCTACATCTGCTTCCGGATCCAAACACCACACGCGACCCCAATCCCGGGTGAAACGCACCTCCGCAAACCCGCCGTCTTTCGCGCCAGTCTCGACCATCACCACCCCAATGTTGACAAACTCATCCTTAACCGCGTCCGGCACATACCGCAGCAAGAAGAATTCGAGTTGCTTTCGCTCAGCCATCAAGCTCTCAAGAAGTTTTTCTCCGTGACTCCGTGACTCCGTGGTAGATGTTTGCTCAGTGTTCCCTCCACCCTGGGAACGGCCTCCGCGGCGAAACCTGAAACGCCTCAATCAGCTCCCGCACCAGCCCTCGCCGCTCGATCAAAGTCCTTACCAGGCTCTCAAACTCGTCCCATGCCCCGCCGTACCATTCCGGCGGAATTGCTCCCGCCAAACTCCAAAGCACATCCTCTTCCATCCTCTCCACCCGCGACAGCCACGGCTCGAACGACTCCCATCCCCGTACACTCTCATACACTTCGTTCCGCGAATACACCCCTCGCAGTGGATAATCCGGAAACGTCCACTCCCCAGCGTTAAAACAATATCCCTGGTCAATGAAGGCCGCCGTGTACTTCCTTTCGCGCGATTTCCTCCAGAATGCGGCCTGCCGGCCATTTGCATTCCCCGTCCATTTATCCACCACCAGCATTCCGGCAAACGTTTCCAGGTTCCGCACAAGGCCAAACATCTCGGCCGGTAGATAATCGAATACCCGCCCTTCCAGTGGATTCACCGCATACTGTGAGCCGAATTGTAATCCCGGCTGGCACGGGATGGTGTTGTGCGCCAGTTGGATATTCAACTCCGCCGTATGCTCCACCAGCCAATCTCCCACTTCTACCACTTCCGTCCTTGGCACCGGAAGCCCCGCCCGCTCCGCCAACCGGGTCGCCAGCATCTCGTTCGTCAGCACCCGCAAATGCTGCGGATTATTCCGGAACTTCACCACGTAGAATTGCCCATCGGAGCAGCGCATCAAATGTCCCTGCGCCCCACCCCGCATTCTTCTCACGTGTTGTACTGCTTCTACCAAGCTGATGTGGCGCGAACGCCCTCGTCCGCCTTTTATTCAGACCAAAATCGTTACCGATATCTATCCCTCACTCACAAGGCCTGACATCTTACCCCGCGCCGATCCAATCCTCCTGTGACGGATGAACTTAACTTTGCCTTCGTCCCAATTCGGAACTAACCGTTCTCTCATCCACTAACAACGAGGCTCGCCACCTCCAGCACTCTCTTCTTTGCGCCACGTCCCGCCTCTTCCCGCCGCACTGCGAGCGCGATTGCCATCGCCATCACGCAATCGTCATGAGCGCCCTCTGCTGCGGATGCATTCCCATCCGGATGCCGTATAAATGTCCGGCACTCTTCGAGCAATCGCGGACTGCGGAACAATGTCGGCTCCGCCGCCAAAATCGCCGCCATGTTCTCAATCATCGCCGGACGGCTAGCCGCCGAAGTTAGCCACCCCGGTTGCCCCTCTCTCTCGAAGATATTTCCGTATTCCATATCTCGCAGGTGCGCCAGCACTCCATATCCATGATTGTTTCGCTCTACCGCCAATAACGCCCGCTCGTAATCCACCCCAAGTTTGACCACGCGTCTCGCTAATTCGAGTGGAGGAAAGTGCCCTCGCAACTCAGCGCACTGCAGTCCTATCGTCCGTTCAATCACCTCCGCAGAGGCATAGTCTCCTTGCGAACCACCTCCGGCCGCGTCCACTCCGATAATGTACTGTCGGCCTGCCTGCGGCGGAAACCAGATGACAAGCCTTCCGTTGTCCAGCGACTGAATCGCTTGCCCTGCGCTGTCCGCGGCTTTGTCCACCGCCTCTAGTTCAAACACGCAGTCGCCGGAAAGAAGGAAACAAGAACCTGCGTCTTCGGCATATTCCTGCTTTGCCATCTCGCGCAGCGCCTTCCATTGCTGGCGACGCCATCCGATCTGTTCTTCGTCCAAACCCTGCTGCTCTGTTAACTCCTTTTCCTCTTGCGTGAAAGGCATCGTATCTCGTTTGCATTCGAGATCTCGATAAGCCTCCTCATACCACCACGGGAAAAAATGCCGTGTGTACCCAGTCTCGTCCGCTTTTTGCCACTCGTCATAAAACACACCCGTAGCCCCATTCGGCGTTGATTCCAGCACGATCTCGCCCTCCGGCGCTACCGCTGCCCGCAGCGATGCCAATGTCTCCGCCGCGCCGCGGGGCCAGCGGGAGACCTCCGAGCAATGGAGGTAATGGATCGTCATCCCGCGCCCCGCGTTCGCGTCCGCCATCACCACTCGGTACTCGCTGTCCAGCAGCGGAAACACGAGTTGGCGGATATTCGCGCGGGAGTGGATCAGCACGCCCTTGCGCAGTCTCTCGGGCAGTTTTTCCCAAAAGCGCCGCACAATGTTGAAAATCGATTCCGCCGATTCTGGACTATGCGCCACCTGCACCGCCAACATTCCAGGTCGCGTAATTGTTTGAAGAAAAAATCGTGCCGCTACGTATGTTGTGATTCCGACCTGCCGCGCTTTCAGCACGATATTCTTCTTACTGCATCGCAGCGAATATTCGCGTTGTGCTCGGTTCAATCGCAGAGCCTTCGTTTCGCCAGTCTTCGAGCGAATTTCCAGCAATACGGCAATCAATAAATCGCGTAATTCTTGTTCTCCAACTCCGTGGTCGAGAATTCGCCCAAATCGCCGCAGCAGATCAAGGTCACCCTCCACACTTCACCTGTGCCTTCAAATGTCGCTTACGCTGAGAGCTGACAGCTGATAGCTTCCTTCACACTTCCACCGAATCCTCATTCCGCATGCGCCCGTACCGCCGAATGCCATCCCGCAGCAAAGCGCTCCGATCCGTCAACTGATGGAGCCCCTGCCAGTCTCGCTTCAGATCAAGATTCGGGTCATACCCCGATTGCGCAAGAAACTTCCACCGGTGGTCGTACGATCGATTCCGTTTCGCTCCGTGAAAAAGATGATTCACCAATCCCGGCAAGTAGCCTACGTTTCGCCGTATATATTTCTCCGCTCGAGCCTGCCATTCCTCGCACAACTGGATATATGCCGGTGAATATCCTGCATACAGCGACCGCTGCACTTGGCCCACCAGCGCCGACGCCATATGCCAGTCTCCTTGTCCGAGAATGGCGTGATCAATCAGCATCCCAACATTTTCCAGCGCACTTCGTTTGGCGGCCCACGCGAATCCCGGATGCCAGAACTGCCCGCTATGAACGCTGTAATAGCCATAGGTCGGCTTCTGTGCCATAAAGGCCGGCTCGTGCGGGCTGGGTTGCTCCGTCACCCACTTGTAAAGAAACCCAGGAGTCGTTGCTAAAGGCTCATAATTCGGCCCAACATCCTGAGCGTGGCTGAACATCTGCAGCACGTCGTACTGCTGTAGAAGCTGCAAAGTTTCTTGCGCCCAATCCGGACGACTGAACTTAACATCCGCGTCAATCCATGCAACATACTTGGCGTCAGTCGGGAGGCGCTGCATCATCAGGTTCAGCGCATTTTCCTTGTGCCAGATTTCATGATTCGTCCGCAATTGCAAATGCCTCGGATTCCCAGCCTGGGTCACTTCGAAGTGGCGTTCCCCGAATGCCACTTCGGCGGTATACAGAATCGCGCCCGCCGATTCGCACTCGCGTTCGAACATCCAGTAGTTCCAGTAGCGCGATCGCCAGCGCAATGGATTCTCCAGCATCGTCACCACGTGTAGCCGGTCAGGGAGCGCATGTATCCCCGGCCGCGCCAACGCCGGATGATCCACACACCGCATGCAGCTGCACCTCACGTGATGCTGCAGCTTCCACTCGTCACTCATAGGCTCATCTCCGAAGGCCGGCGTTCCGCCATTACTTCAAAAGTCCCGCGCTTGCCCAGCGCGCAAACTTGTCATGCGTGTGAATTCGTAATCCCGAAGTCGCGTGATCAAGATTAATGTCTCCCGTCTTCGCCGCCATCGTAAGGTTATACGAGGATACAAATTCACTCGCCGTCAGCGGAGGTTGCTTCTTCACTTGTCTCGCCGCCAGCATCGTCATTGCCGGCGAGGCGCTCGAATTCACGAACGGCACAATTGCCGCCATTGATTGCACTTCCGAGAGCAGAATTCCAATCACGGCGCTTACTTTCGCCTGAGTCGCCGTATTCTTGATATGCAACGCCGGCAGTAACCCATTCAAACTCGTCTGCACTGCGCCCATCGCCACTTGGATTTGGTTGAGTAAGCCGGGCTGCGCCGAAGTATCCGCTTTTTTATATTGGGCAATCAATGACTGCATCAGCTGCAAATCGGCTCCCGCCTGCGATCCTGCGCTCTCAATCGTCTGGAAATCGGAAGCCGTCACATTCCTTCCTTCGAGCGTCCCCACCAGCGTCACCAAGTTCGCCGTCGCCGGAATCAGCGCCGCCACAATCTGCTCCGCCTCATTGATCCAATTCGTCGAACACGCCGTACACATCAGCGCTCCGCACATCGCCACCACCAGCAACGCCTTCCAGATTTTCGCCTTCGTGGTCATAGCCTCATCTCCTTCAATGACATTCCGACCAAAACAAAAGGCACGGCTTTCACCGTGCCTTTGTTGCCTAAACCTCTTTCTTACTCTCACTAACCGCCGACCACCTTATCCCCGCCGTGCCGCTGAATCACTAACTATGCAACTGCACAACAAACACGTCGCCCCGTTGGTTGCTTTGCCCTACGCACGAATAAACAACTCCGTTCGTGTCGGTCACAGTGTTTCCAGCGGTACTAGAGTTGCACACAAACCACGCTGGATGCGCGGCGGCACTTGTGCCGCCAGTCGTGATTTCATATACCCCATAATTTGTCCCGCTGCCACCCGTCGAGCTAAACGGATTCACGTATTGCCCAACCGAGTAAGCCGTCCCTCCCACCCATGGGGGCCCGCACACAGAGGTTGTCCCACCAGAAGTCGTGCCCAAAGTGCAGTTCCAGTCCGAAGTGAAAGCCACGTAACGCCCATCGTTGGATAATTGGCTGATGGCAAACTGCACATCAAAGAAACTGCTTCCGCCTGTATTAAATTCATGCGTGAAGCGCCATTGTGTCTGGCCGCCGCTTGGCGATGCGGGATTAGACCAGCTCGGAGTGGTCGACACGCAAACCACCTCCCCCTGCCAGGGTGCATTTGGAGGCGGCGCCAGCGTGGCAAGATTGTAGACGCTGCCACAAACGGGCGCAGTATCCGAGCCCCCTGGGTTGCTGGCCCAGCTCATGTGCGAGTCGTACGCCAGGCTCAACTGACATGGCGGCAGTGCGTTGTTTGGGGACCAGGAGGTCGTGCAAGTTGGCTCCCAATTTGCCAACGGAAGCGTGTACGGCGCCTTCGCCGAATAGAGATTTCCGAAAACCCCGCTTACGCTTCCATAAGTCCCCACCGGGCATCCCGAGCCTCCGAGGCTGTTATCCAGGCAGCCCTGGCCGATGTTAACCAGATGCGTATTGCCAATGGTCCAGTGATTGAGCGAGGCATAATATTTCTGTGCGGTCGTCGTGGAATTGAAAGGCGAGAAAACTGCCCAGCTCCACGCGTTGCCGGTCGGACATCCAGTTGCTCCCGCAAGCGGTGCCTGCTGTGCCACCACGGGATAGTCCATGGTGTAGCTGCCTTTCATATTGTGGATAAAGAAACCACAGCCCCCGCTCGCGATCTGCGAATTGGTTCCCTCCGTGGTCATGCTCCAGGTTCCCCCCGAGCAGTTGTAACCAATTCCACCTACACAAGCGCTCTGCGACTGTATGCCTGTGGCCGTATTCAACAGATAGTAGACGTTGGTGGCAGAGTTGTAGCAGAGAGCAAAGATTCCCGTACCTTGATCGTCGTTATATGCCGTGTAGTTGGAATTGTATCCATACGAGTTAGTGGATAATCCTGTGCACACCCGGGTCGCATCATGGGAAATACCCGCATAACTATTCCACAGCGGCACGGTCATCGGACCCGTGTTGGTCCACACCAAGCCATTGTCACTCGCTCCAGATCCGATTCCAGGACCTGTCATCAGGTCTGGATGCCCAGTAGCCGCAGGAACAAATGGCGGTGTGCTCGTGCCCGACGTGCCGCCTGTACTCGTTAGTTGGAACGTAAATACTGGCGGACCAATAGGGCGCCAACTTACACTTCCGTCCGTACCCCCTTCTGGGACAGGTCCGTAGGTAGGCTGGCAATTGGCCACGTTCCAATTCGGCTCGGTCGTACCCGTTGTACCCGCCACGAATACCTTGAACGCGCAGTTTAGCGTGTTATTCGCCGAAGGTTGAATGATGTCTCCCGCTTGATAAGCGGTGCTAGCGATCCAGTCAAAAGGGCGCAGCGAATCCGTGCTTTGCATCGTATAAGTGACATATTGGCCGGTGGAATAATTGTGGCTCGCCTGCCATGATGGAGCATTCGTGGCGTTTGAAGAGTTGTAAGGCAGCGCGTAAATGAAGTCGCTCATCGTCCCCCCCGTCCCCTTCGTCGTGTCAACGTTAAATTGTCCAGTCGAGGCATTAATGTTATAGGCAACCTCCTGTGTCTGGTTCACCCCGAACTGGTAGTAGCTCGATGGATTCGACCAATCAAAACTACCCTGACCGAATTGCACGGACGCGGTCGCTGATCCGGGAGAATCCATGTTCTCATACTGGGTAATCACGCTGCCTAACGTGGGACCAGCCGTGGGATTACCGCACACTAGCGTCGTGGGATTGAACAACACGATTCTCCCCGCCCCGCCAGACGTGTTCACCCGCATCAGGGTCGAGTCGGAATTGAACATCTGCATCGCATCTCCAGATCCTCCAAGACCGGCTGACAAACTCTTATTCGAATCGTTTGGCGAAATCCTGGCATCGGTACAGCGGATCACTTTACTCGGAGTGCCGCTCGGGTAAGACGCGTCCGTAAAAACGGCTCCATTCTTGGTGAGCCCGCCCATGTTTGGCACCGCCGGCCAGGGAACCACTGCGGCTCCTGTATAGGCTTGGTAAACAGAATTCTGATTCGGTGCACTTCCGACGATGAACTGGCCGCTCCCCGCGCCCAGTCCATAGACTGCATAGCCTTGGTAGACGTGTGCCCCAATCTCCCAGGCTGTTCCGTAGCTGTTCTGGTTCACTCCGTTGATATCGAGTTCATAGGCCGCTCCCAGATTCTGCCCCGCATCCACCACCGGCGAAATCGCGGTCGGGCGAAAATCTAATAACGTGCTCGTTGCAGGAAATGTGTAGTAATTACTTCCGTCTGTCCCCGTCTCTTGCGTCCCGCTGAGCAACCAGTTCACCAGTTCCGTATTCGTCTGCACCGTCGCACCGCTCGCTTTAAAATCCTGAATCAGATTAGTGATCTCAGTGCCGCCCACAGGATCGTTATTGATCAGCTCATTCAAATGCCAGAAAATTCCCCATGGAACTCCCCACACTGACTCTTTCCAAACCAGCGCTTGTATCTTTTGATTCAACACAGCCGGTGCCAGTCCCATCCACGAAGGATTTACCCCAAAACTCGTGATGTTTTCTACGTTGAATCCGTCCGCGTACGTATCCTTTACTCCCAAATCTTCTTTCAAAGCACCGCGTGCGCCCGCGTAAGCCACTCCCGCCGTGATCCCCTGCATCGCCGTCGTCTCATATCCCCCGGGATACACATACACAGGCGTCGCCGGCAAGCCTGTTAGATTAGTCGTCATCCACTTCCGCGATAATGTGATTTCGTCCGTCGTCAGTCTCGTCACATCCAACTGCATGTGATAAACGGCAGTTCGTACATCCTGCCCGCTAACATCCGCCAGATCCTGCGCCAACAAAGCTGACTCGGTATACGCTGAACATCCGGTTCCGTAAGGCCCCTGACAAGTCTGGATTTCTGTCGCGGTAAACTTCCCGGTGGCTAGCAACGCCAGCCGCAGTGCCTTTATCGTTCCCTCCGCCTGCCCCTGCGCCAGATCGAAGCTCACACTGTCGCTCGCCCCCGTCACCGTAATACTCAGCGTGTTGTTACTGATACTCAACGTTGCTGCGGTTCCACTCCCCGTGTATTGGATTTCGAGGGCATCGGTATTCGTATAGTATGTGTGCGAAATTGAGTGCGATGTCACGTCTCGTCCAGCATTGATCCATCCCTGGAACTCCGAGATCAACGTTTGCGCCAGCGGCCATCCCACAGTAATCGCGGCCCCTACCGGCACTCCTGCGGCGTCCGCAATCGGCAATACAGTGCTCGCATAATAAGTATCTGCCCCCGGCGTCATTCCCTCGTCGTCTACCGTCAACGTTACTTCTGCGGGATATCTTTGGTACGCCTGCACCGCTGGTGCCGTATCGGCAGGCACGTTCCCCAATCCCGCCACTGGCCCCGTCCCGCTTGTCCACTCCACATCTGTGGACCCAGCCACCGCCAGGCTTGACGCATAAAAATGGCAATACGAATATGTCACCGCACCCGTGTTGTCCACGAGAGCCCCGTCCCGATTGGCGTACGCCTTATCGTTTACCATTGCAATCGCCGTTGCCGCCCCGTCAAACCTAAAGCCGTCGTAATTTAGATGCGCCTCATCGTTGTAGATCTTTAAGTCCCCCGGCCCCGGCGAATTCTCGTTCACATAAAACCCCAGCGGCTGCGTGCCTTGTGGAATCATCGAGTCCGCTTCCATATTCGCGAATACCAGATGGTCGCTCGCACCCTGCACATACACGCCATACTGATCGAACCAGTTAACCAGGAAATGCTGGATCGTCAACCACGACCGCCCGTTGATATTGATTACGGGAACATTACTCAGCGCCATTGGCACGATCGCTTCGTTATAGAAAGCCCCAGGACTTCCCGAAGAAAAAATATAGAGATAGCCGTTCGCGAAATAAAAATTTCCCTTCACCGTCAAGTTCGATGTCGCAGCCGCCACCTTCTGCCCCCAGATCGATCCAAATAGACAGTAGTTGATCGTGGTATACGTTGCCGGCACCGCCGCCTTCCATGCATTTCCCGTAACCAATACCCACGCTGAGGAAGGCACCGCATAATATCCCGTCAGGTTCGGTGCGGCTCCTGCGCCATACGCGTCAAACGTAATCGGATTTCCGGAACTACCCGAAGAAGCAGGGACCAGAATTTCATTCCACGTATCTCCCCGCTTGAACAAAATCGAATCCCCCGGATTGAACGTCTGTCCATTCACGTGCGCAACCGTCTGCCATGGCGACGATGAGCTGCCATTGTTCGTATCGTTCCCCGTGCTCGAACTCACGTAGTAAGTCGTCGCCCAAGACCCTGCGCTGTATATCATCAGAAAACAGACCACCAACCACTGCCCTCTCATCCTGAGCGGAATAAGACGGTTCGCTCCGCGAATCATCTTGCGTAGTCGAAGGATCTCTAGCCTCATGTCCCTATCACCGTCCTCGATAAAAATCTCAACAAACCTCGCCCAGATTCTGGACTTGCTCTTGTTCCCCCAACAGAAAAAGCCACAGCTCTCGCCGGTGACCCATCTGCGTTCCCTGCAAAAACAAACGGCGCCATCTTCGAGCTGGCGCCTCGTTCAGTACTACACTTCGCTTGTGACCCGAGGCATTACTCCCCGAGCTGCTTCACTGTAATTGCCTTACCGCAATCCGCACTGCATACGTCCCCGTCCCCGTGATGCACCCTGTGTATGAAGTCGAATACGTAATATTCGCACTCCCTGAGGACCACAACGTGATCGCTCCATTCCCAAAATTTGTCGTATTCCCCAGAGTTATCGAGTTCCCTCCCGAAACCCCACTTCCGCTCAGTGGCACCTGTAATGTTTTCGCACTCGTTTCATCCGTCCACCCAATGGTCACTGACGCAGCGGCGCTTCCCGGCGTCGTGCAACTCACCGCGGAATCGAGGTAGGAATCCACCACGTACTGTCCTGCCCCGCATGTCGCACTAGCGCACGCCGTCGTGGATGCCACCGCTGCCGTCAACCCGCTGGAAGAAATCGCACCATACACCGGAGATAGTCCAATCCCCGCTGTCGCCTTTCCGTTGTAAGTGGTAACTGTCCCGCTCATGATCAAATTGCGCGCCAGGTAAAAGTCCCGCACTCGCAAGGTCGACGTTCCAATGTCGCGCGTGTTGTCGTTGAACGGCTTAAATGCCGTGGTCGTGTCCACCGCCCATTTGCAGGAGTTGTTCACCCCGAAACAAATTCCACGTTGTAACCCCGTTCCCGCCTGTTGCGTTTGCAGTTCGTAATACGTGTCCCCAGGAACGTAGGCCAAACTGGCCCGCTCATAATTTCCCGCGCTCGGAAACGTTCCGTACACGTTGAACGTCTCTACGTTCGTTCCGTTATACTGTTCCACCGTGTTTGCACCAGTCAGATACAGCGGCGCCGCTCCTAAGCCATTCGTATTAGTCCAATATGCGAATTGCTCCGTCGACCCGCTTCCGCCAATCGTCCCCGTTCCGGGCGGGCAACCCACAGTCGTGATAGTCAAGTTCCCCGTGCCATCAGTGCAGAGCGGTTGTCCCGTCCCGCTCACCGTTCCAGCGGTCATCAAATTTGCAGATGGTGTACCGATCACATTCGAAAGTCCGTTTCCGGACAACGTGATGCTCGGCGTCACCACGCCCGTGCCGAAGTAACCATTCCGCACGCGAAATGTGGTCGATCCTAAGTCATACGCGTTATCGACAAAAGGTTTAAACATATTCAGTTGATCGATTCCCCACCTTCCTGCGCCATTCACCCAGAACGCCAGCCCGCGGTGCACACCTGTTCCTAACGCCTGCGCATCAATCTTGAAAAATCCTGTATTTACTGTGTCGTACATCAGCTGAAGTCTTTCGTAATCGCTCGCATCTCCTCGTGTCCCGTATACGTTAAGACCTTGCGCCGTGGTTCCGTTGTACTCCCCCAAGTCATTCGCATCTTCCTGGAACAGGTTCGAAAAGAACGAACTCGTCGCCGTAGTCGCCACCTTCTGTGGCGTTCCCGCATTCGCCGAAATATAGATATTCCCATCATTCGATATTCCCAGTGACGAAGTCCCTGCTGCCGCCGCTGCCATCGCGCTCCCAGCAGGCGCAGAGCTTACCGTCCAGGGCCCCGCTACTAACAACTGCCCATTCACTGTCACGTTTCCTGAGAACGTTCCCGCTACCGCCGTAATGCCGTTAGCTCCCGTATAGGTCAGTGTCGATCCACTATCGGTAAGGCTGCCGTCTCCACTCACCGCCGCCCCGCTGGCGGAATACACTGCCAACTGGGCCGCCGTGCCATCGTTCACCGTTCCCGATCCTCCGCCGCCGCAACCAGTGCACGTTCCAGTGACCGTCAGATTTCCATTGACATTAACCGGCACGTTGAATGTCTTCCCCGCCGCCGTCAATCGTTCCAGATAACTTGTGTTGTCGCCCTTGTTTCCGATGTAATTCGAGATCGCGACCGGCGAACCAAACGCCAGTTGCGCCGCACTGGCTGTCCCAGGGCTTGCATTGTCCAGGCCGATATACGTGTCGTTCGCGTCATTCGGTGGGCGAAAGTTGATCGTCGAAGTTGTTTTCGCCAGGTTCGAATCCACCAACGTAATGATGTGGTGCGCGCCCGAGAATACAGATTCGAAATTGAGCTTGCCCTTTACTCCACTCGGTTGTCCCCCTACGGCCAAGCCATCGTTTAGCAGCGTGCCCACCCCTGTGATCGCGGTGCCGCTGCCATCCTGACATTCCTCCCACGCTCCACCGAACAGTCCCCCCGTGATCGAACTTCCTAAACACGACCGAACGTAAACTTCCGGAAAGGTGTTCCAGTTCACCGCCACAACATCCGAAGGTTCAGTATCGAAGCTCGCTGTCGGCGTAGCGTAGGTCTGCGTTCCGTTTCCTGCAAGCACCACCGTAGCTGGCCAGAATGGCAGAATCGGCTCCCAACTCAGAGAGTTGATGGAGTAACTCGTCGTATTTGCCGAAGCCGATGTATCGGTGAAGATACAAACCAGTCCCGCGCACTGTGCTTGTCCGGTGACGATGCTACCGCAAGCCGTCGCGCTTCCTCCCGTACACGCGCCTTTCATCGGGAAGCTGGGTGTGTTCGCCGCCAGAGAAACCGCAGGTTCCATCCTGAGGATGTCGTACGTCACCACATCTCCGGCACTGGCCGGAGGAACGTGCGGAAATTGTCCCGTAACCGATCCCGTGCCGTTCGTTAGCGCATAGCCCGCGAACAAGGGAGCACTGTGCCAACCCTGCGTCGTATCATTCGCAATAACGTAGTAGTTATATTGCACCGTTCCCGGATTCTGTGCCCCGAACCCGCTCACGTGTGCGGCCGGCTGCTCGCCCCCTCGCACCAGTAGGGGCTGTACATTTCCTTCGAAAATGATTCCGCTTGCGCTGAAGTAATTCCCTTCATAAGGATGAACGCATGGCTCGGCACCTTCCTCCATGAAGACATTCTCCATCGTGGTCCCGCCGTAATTCCCAAGTACCGCCTGAGTATTGACCGCCCACATGCCAAAGCCTTGGATCACACTGTCGCTGATGCGCACGGAATTGTTGTTGTAAACCGTAACGCCATTGCCCGAGCACTGTGGACTGATGTTCAGATGACTCAACCAAAGCACCGCCGCGCCCGAATTCGCGGAATATACGTACGAGCCGCAATGGTTGGCGGTACAGGTGATTCCTTGAGTTCCGTCGGCATCAAAATTTCGAATGGTCGCTGCTTCGTCGTCATCCATCACAAAAAATTGATTGAAACTGCCTCCGCCGCCGGCCGATGACTTGATGTCTTCCATCGTGCCGGGCATCGCATTGTCTTCGACCGCGGCGTTCTCAATCGCAATCGTTCCAGGCGTTGCCGTCGCTGCCAGATTTGCGGCGGTCTGGCTGTAGCTAATCGATGTACCCGAAACCGTAACTGGTCCGTGATTTCCCCAATACGCCGGATTGTCCGTGAAATTAATGTTGACGATGTCCCCCGTCTGAATCGTGCCGCACGCGGACGCTGTCGTGATCGTGACCACATTCGAGATCCGTTGCGCATTCGTGATCCGGCATCCGTCCGCCGTTACCGTGGATGTGAAATTGACCCCGCGCAGCGTCACTCCGCCGTAGTGATTGGAATTCACCAAATCACCCAGAACCATACATCGGTCTCTCGTCGAACACGAGAGCAGCGTGCCGTTCCCTTCAATCAAAGCTCGGCTGCAGTGCGCGAAAATCGATCCGTACACCGGCAAGGCGCTGGCATTGACGCCTGTCGCGGGCAGAATGATTCTTGCATTAGGATTTCCGGCGTTCGTTCCGTTTGGAAGGCCACACGCATCGTTGATTGCCTCTTGGATCCCGCTGGTCGCACTGCCGATCTTGTACCCCGCGGAGTGTGCATTCTTCGGGGTGAAAACGATCGTCCCACTCGCTCCTGCGACGCACGTTCCACCCGTTACCATCACCGGTTCAGCTGCTCCTTGCCCACTCACATACAGGTAGTACATCGAGTACCCGGACGTATCGATGCCCAGCGGACACGAAGAGAGCGTCACCGTCGCTTGCGTTCCAGCCGTCAGGCTCCCACTCGGGTTAGCGCTCCAGTTGTCGCTCGCAGTCACATACCGAATGCCGCTCACGTTGTTCACGCTGAATTGCGTCCCCAATGGTTGCGCGATGCTCTGGCTCGCCGATGGCGTTACGGTTACACTTCCTGCTCCGATCGGTGTTGCCGGAGCATACTGTCCCGAAGTCGAAGAATACGTCAGCACCTGCCCATTTCCCGGACCGGTCGCTGCTACCGGCACACTTTGTATCGCAGTCGCGTTCGCGCTCGATCCACACGGTCCCCACGCTCCGCTTCCCAGCAAACAGTTCAGTCCCGACGCTGTCCCGCTCCCTAGTTCGCCAGTCGGCACCAGCCCGCTGATCAGGTCCGCCTTAACAGCTGTACTGGAATCCACGTACTGCTTTGCCGCCGCTTGCAATGGCGCTGTCGGATTGCCGCTCAAAGTCAGCGGCCCAGTCATCGCCCCTCCCGCCGTCGGGAGATAATTTCCGGCTCCCACCGCTGCAATCGAAGAATCCACATAGGCCTTGTTGGTAACGTCCCCAGTCCCCACCGGCGACGGCACGCTCGGCGCTGATGAAAATATTTTCGTTCCCGTCACTGTCTCCGTTCCAGCTAGATGCACCACCGCGCTATCATTCGCCTTTTCCGCGAGCGCCGTGTTTACATATTGCATGGATACGGGTTGCGACGCGGTTCCCGCTCCCGGCGTCGTTCGCACCTGCGCCAGTGTCGCCGGAGAACTTGCCGGCACCACCCAATACTCGGTTCGCACTTCACCAGGGCCTAACTGATACACCACCGAGTAGTAAATTCCCGCGGGAGTCGCTCCTGCATTCGCCGCCAGTGCCGCATTCAAGGAACCATTGGCCCCCAACGTAACACTCGCATTTCCCGCCGCCACTGCGGTCCCGCTAACCGTCACAAATGCAGGCCACGTGATTATTAAGACGCCCTGTGCCGGCGTTCCATCCGCCTGGTAGACGGTATCGATCACACTTGTCAGTGTCGGAGCGCTCTGCGGGGCTGGCGAAGCCGCATGCGGCGCGGGATCTGCCTCACGCGCCTTCCCCTCCGGCTGACTTGCCGGCATCTCTGGCTCTCTCGCGGAAACTTCACGCGCTACCGACCGGCCGCCCCATGCCGCCAGCATCACCGCCAGCACCAAATAAAAAAGCCGCCCCGTCGGGCGGCACATCTGCAACATACTTCCTCCTCAAACTCGTGGAACTCTTGTTCTCACACTCGTCCCTGCAGAAAATTCTCTACGCTCCGCACGTAAACATCCGCAAAGTCTGCGACCGGCCTTCGTCCCTCAATCAAATCCATGCCATCCTCGACCGTCCAGCCCATCACTCCTAACAACGCCAGTGTCATCATCGGCGCCCGGTGCACTCCCGCCGCGCAGTGGACATATAATTTGGCTCCGTCTTTTTCCAGAGCCCCCATCGCAAATTTCACACCCCGAGCAAACACTTCAGGAGGCTTCGGTTCGAAATCGTCGTCCACAGGGTTCCAGCAAACCTCGATTCCGTGCGGCCCCGCTAGCGGTGTGTCGTCAAATTCAATCTGCATGTCGATGATATGCGTGATCCCGGTACGCTTTATCGACGCCATATTCTCCGCCGTCCAGATTCCGCCTCCGACCGCAATCCGGTCGGTCACCCACGTTATGTCCATTCCCATTTTGCGTCGTGCGTCGCGGACCTTTCTATCCGCTGGATTGCTTCGAGATAACCAGTCGACCGGAAAAGCCTTCGCCGCCATCGCCTTCAACGTTTTTCTTCCAGATCCGACCCGCGGCGAGATCGATAGCGCATCGGGACGACCCTCTCCCCGATCGTAGCTTCGGTTCATTTTACGGCATCCCTTCGATTTTCGTTTTGTCGCGTCGTGTGCTCTGCTTCGTTGGTAGGTCTTCGCATCGCCAGCCCCGAATTCACCACCGGGATGGCGGTCGAGACTAACCGGCTTCATCTCGCTACCAACATCACCCGGTCTTGCATCCTCCTCACTAGTCAATGGATCGGTCGGCAAGCCTAGCCGCTTCAGCAATGTATACGCCAGTGAATCTTCCTGCCCCGGTGCTGTCTCGGCGCTCGCCGGATATAGTCCTACCGCCTCAAACAAATATTTCGCCGCACCCAATTGCCCGCCCTGCGCCTGCTCAATCACTGCTGCGAAAATGCTTTTCGCAGCCCTTCCCACTCGGCTTGCGATATCTTTTCGCAGTTCCACGAAATCCGCCGGCTTCAGCCTCTCGCCCGCACTTTCCTCTGGACCTTTTTTTGTAGCACCTTCGTTATCAGCTCTCTTGGTCTTCGCGTCGGCCTTCGCTTTAGCCTTTCCTTGCGCCTGGGCTCTTCCCCTTGTCTCACTTCTGCGTTTCCTCATGCCCGCCGCACTCCCAAAG
>JBAVZU010000227.1:0-33995 GCA_049588915.1 Candidatus Sulfotelmatobacter sp. | reverse complement strand
CGTGTTCACACTCCTCAAGCACCCGCAGCATCCAGTAACGAAGACCCGTGATTTTCTTGGTTCGCGTTGTAGGACGAGTTGGGGGCACAGTAATCCCAGAAATGCGATTTCGGTATGCCTATTCTCTCCCGGAGACCTCCTTAAACGCCAGTGACAGAGACAATCCCGAGACCGTTCACCAAAAAGGACACTGGGCAGAACGCCGAAAGCACCTGGCGATCGCCGTTACCTCCGTAATGTGCGGGCTCTTACCTGTTAGAAGTAACCTTTACCGTAGTTCGAGGAGTGGCTTATCACGACCGCAAGTACATTTCATGCCAACCGAGCAGCTTCAGCGCGGGCTTTTGTTCATAGCCTGAACATCCTGATTAAGTATGCTCGGATGTACGGGTCCGAGCATAAACGCACGACGGCCCAGTTTGACGTGACTTGGAACGAGCTGCAGCAGGGCCTGCCGATAGCGGGAGACGGCGGATTTCTGCTGGGCGTTTCAGACAACAAGTTATTGTTGGACGGCATTCCTCTGGAAACGGGCCAGACCGAGCGCAGTTTCGGACAACTGTTAAGCGCGGCCGGGTTGGCCAGCCTGCACTTTTCAAAGGATGTAACCCTCGAGGATTTTACTCGGCTAGTGCGCGCCTTTACGATCGCGGGATCCAAGGCGCAAGACGTATCCAAACAAATTAAAGAAGCCCTGGCAAGCGGGAGCAAGAATAGCACTATCAAAATCAACGAAGTGAAGTTTGTGGCGGCCGATCCTCTGACTGGGGACATCAGCGTCGCAGCACAAATCGCGGCTCAAACCTTAGGGCCGGAATTCAAGCAATGGTTGAACGATCCGCAAAAGCTGCTGCAACTGATTGCCGCGGCTGAAGGCGCAAGCTCTGTTGGCGATGGGCAGGGGCCAGCGGGAGGAGTGGTGGTGCCTTTCGGAAGCGTCCCAAACATTCCGGGAGGCCATTGGGTTGCAGGGCCAGCTCCGGCTAATGGTGGAGCGGGAACGGGAACAGCACCGGCCTGGGAGGGCGGAGTAGTTCCGCTGCAGGAAGCTGAAGTGATCCAAGCGATCCGGCTTCTGACGCGCTTCGGCCAAGTGCAGACGGATCCAGCACTTCAGACCGAGGATCTGCAGAAGGAGCTGGTCGAGACTGACCCGAATACGCGGCTGAACCTGCAGCAACTGCTGGGCTCGCTCGCGGCCAGGGCTACAACTGAACAGCAGGATACGCCGTTGCTGATGAAGGCGGCCGAGCACATGGCAATCCGCTTCGCCATGGAACGCTACTCAAAGGGCGAAGTAAAAGTAAATGCCGTCCATCAGATGATGGAACACATGAGCCGCCAGATGGACAGCTTGCGGCAGATTCTGAAGTTGCAAGAAGAAAAGATGAACAAGGCCGGGATCCTGGTGGAGTCGCACGCCGACATCCTGGACCGAATGTTTTGGGCGGAAGTGCCGGAATCCGGAAAAAAGACGGTACTGCTGTCGAATGAAGCCCCGTGCGTGCCAGCGCGAAATGTCCGCCAGTTCGTCGACGTCCTGTTGGATCGCGACGACAAGCAAGCGGCTGCGGAAATTCTGAATAATTATTCCGGTTGTCTGGACAATAAGGAAGCGGAATCACGGCGCAAAACAGCGATTGGATTGAGCCAGCTAGCGGATTTGTACGCAAAAACCGGCGGGGAAGTGATGGGGGACGCCATCCACCGAATAGCGGACCAGTTGTGCGTCGAGAAGGATGGCGAGCTGCAGAGCTTGCTGAGCGCGGCTTTCGTCCGCCTGGGTCAAGAGGCCAGCGCGGCAAAGAACTATAAGGCGGTCAACGAAGTATGTAGCGGGATAGAGATGCTCCTGCAGCACCGGCCGGTAATGGTGAATGAGCTGAAGCCCCGAGTGGGCGTGGAAAATCGGATCCCAGAATTTATCGAGGAAGCGCTGCGTTGCGAAACAGCGCCTGCGGAGCTGTTACTGGTATTGCGGCGCACCTCTCAGGCGGGCGTGGAACATCTGGCAGACCGCTTCTTCCGATGCATGCGGCGGGACGAATGCGATCGCATGGTGGAACTGGTCAAGGAGATGGGACCTCCGGCGCTGGCCCAGTTACGGGAGATTCTGCGCACCGGGCAGGCGCGGCAGGCATCGGCGATGGTGGGCTTATTAAGCCGACTGGATGTTAGCACTCTGCTGGAGCTATTGCCCATGAGGTTGCCCGAGTGGAACCGCTTCTACCATGACATTGTGGTCCGCGAGGTCGCGTACGGAGCGGCTCCAGACCGCGGCAGAACTTTGCTGGAGCTGGCGGAAGTTTTGGACGCAGTGGTTCTTCCCGAAGCGATCGATGAAATCGGCATGAGCGGCGATCTCACCGTATCGCCGCCGCTGCTGGCGATGGCAAAACCGGGCGAAGCCGTTTCCCGTTCGCCGTTTGTACAATTGAAAGCGATCGAGTCGCTGGGACGGCTCCGAGATTTAGAGGCGGTGCCATTATTGCGCGACATTGTCGAAACGAAAAAGCGATTTGGATGGATTCATCATCGCGAATTGAGGATCGCGGCAGCACAATCGTTGTCGAAGACGGATCCTCGGTACAGCGCTCAAATTCTCTCCGAGAGCGGCATTGAGCCCGCAGAGCTGGCAATCGCGCCACTGGATACGGCGCCGGCCTGTCCGTGGGTCCGGCAAAGGCGTTACGAGCGCATGGTATTGTCACGCTCAATTGGCGCCACGATTGGCAGTTCGTGGGGAAAATCAAAGATCCTGATCCGAGAGCTGAGCCTGGGCGGAGGCATGGGCACAAAGGAAGACAATCTGCGAATCGGCAGTGAGGCCGATCTGGAAATTTCTCAGGGATTGCGTTCGAAGATCAAAGCGCACGTGCTGCTGCGGCGCGCTCGGGTGAATGAAGTTGGATTTGAAATCGTAAACATCGATTTGGAAAGCCGCTACCGCCTGCGGCGTCTGCTGGTGGATGCATTGGGTCATGCTCCGCAGAAGCGTGAATCTGAGTGGGGCGGGGTGCGGAAGATCTGAGCCAAGCCGCGCTTCGCGGCCAGCCGGCAGGCCTGCCCTAAATAAAGCAAAGTAAAAGCCCCTGCTTGCGCAGAGGCTTTTTGCTTTCTCGGACTCTGCGGAAACGTTACTTGACCTTGGCGAAAATGATGACCAGGGTGTAAAGGGCCAGCGACTCGATTAGCGCCAGCCCCAGAATCAGAGCGAGCTGAATACCAGGGCGAGCCGCCGGATTGCGGGCCAGGCTTTCGGCGGCGGATGCGGTCGCCTTGCCCTGCGCCAAAGCACAGATGCCGGAGGCAAAGGCCATGGAGAATCCGGCAGCGATCGCAACCCAGTTGACTCCGCTCTCGCCTCCGCCCTGCGCAAAGGCTGGGACAGCGAACGAGAGTGCGGACAGTACCATAAACAACTTGCTTAACTTACTCATTGTGCTTCTCCTCGCATGAAATACCGCCAGTGGGTGGTTGACGTCATTCCGTGCAGACGCCCTCACGCTGAACGGGTTGTTTCTAAATTCTCGTTTCCAGTTTCCGGTTTCGAGGTTCAAGTCTCGGCCATCATCGAGGCAATGGAAACTAGAACCGGCAGCTAAGAACTGAACCTCTAGTGCTCTTCCGAAACTGCGCCCTGCAGATAAACCGTAGTAAGCAGCACGAAAATGTAGGTTTGCAGCAGCGACACCCCAATGTGCAGTCCCATGAATACGATGGGCACGCCGATAGGGACGAGCGAAAAGAAAACCAACGTGACCATATCGCCGGCAAACATGTTGGCAAACAGACGGATGGTCAGCGAAAGCACGCGCGCCAGGTGGCTAATAAGCTCGATTGGGACCATTAGTGGCGCTAAGGCAGGCATGGGACCGGCGAAGTGCTTCAAGTAAGCAATACCGGAGTGCTTGAAACCCTGAGCCTGATAGTAGACAAATGCGCAAATCGCGCAGCCGAGAGGAACGATGGGCACGGCGGTCGGTGATTCGAAGCCGGGAATCACGCCGATAAGATTGCAGAACAAAATGAAGAAGAACAGCGCGGTCAAGAACGGCGTGTAGCCTTCGCTGTGATGGCCGATGATCTCTTCGCTCTGACCTTGAATAAATCCCTCAACCATTTCGAAAGAATGT
The DNA here is from genome assembly GCA_049588915.1 of Candidatus Sulfotelmatobacter sp. GTDB lineage: Bacteria > Acidobacteriota > Terriglobia > Terriglobales > Acidobacteriaceae > Sulfotelmatobacter. The sequence continues at coordinate 29,859 of JBAVZU010000227.1, read as the reverse complement.
TGCAGGCCGCCGGGACGGTCGACGGAAAGGCGGGAGCGCACTAGAACGAACAGAATCAGGAGGAATGAGAAGACAAGAATTTCCATCGAAAATGAATTCGATATGGGCGCTGTCGGATACTTTGGCTCGATGTGTATTGCGCGCAGCAAGGAAGTAACCGGGCTGGCGAAAAGATGGTTCAGGATTTGCGTCACCCAGAGTTGTTCAGGCATAGACGTCCTTATCCATGAGGTCTATCGCACCGCCGCTAAACATGACGAGCCAGCGCCACGTACAGCTCGTAAAATGCTTCGCACGCAATTGCCGCAACGGGCAAAAATAAGCCCGCAAGAAGCCCATTCAGGCTCGCGGGTGAAACAGTCAATATAACATAGGCTCCGAGAGCCATCAAAATGTAGCGGAACAAAAATCGAAACACAATTCCCTGCCCGCTTTGCGATGTTGCGGTTCCGGTAGCGCGATCAACGAAGCCAGCGATCACGCGCTTGAGCCAATAAAAATTGACGTAAGCGATGGCACAGCCGAAGGTAAAGCCCACCGCGGAACGCAGGCCGAATTTCCAGAACGACACCGCAATAAGCACCGGAGCGAGCGCAGCCATGAAGTTCCGGATGCGGTGAAGGGCGCTGGAATAGAAGTGCTCGGCCGCAGCTGCCTGTGCCGGATCGACGTCGGTTTGCACTTCTTGGTTCATCGAGGGCAATTATTTTGTGTCGCGCAGAACGGTGCGGATCAGTTCAATAAAGCCCGCTGCAATTCCCAGAAGGATGCCAGCTAGATAAAGCCAGGTAGTGTGTAGCCATCGGTCGAGCACCGCGCCCACCAACCATCCGGCGACAAGTGCAGCAGGAAAGATGAATGCCAGTTGGCTGTAGCGGGCAGCCTGAACCCAGAAGTTCTCTTTTCGGCCTGGATTCGGATCTTCAGGATTTGGGTCGGCTAGGGACATTTCTTTTATCGGACCGCATCGCCGATTTTACGCCGATCCCAGCGTGAGGGGTGTAGCTCGGGCGAACTGTGTTCAGGACTGGGCAGCCGTGGCGGCTGATCCCGCATGAGCATCTCAGTGCATCGCCCTCGCCACTGGGTTCTGAACGATTAGCAGCGACCAGTTGACCAGGTTGATGAAGTGGTTGGGCAAGATTCCGATGAAGAGCGTCGCGAATCCGGTTACCACGAGCGCGGCGCGCATGCTCCAACTCACCGGCAGCAATCCTCGTTCTTCGGGCTGGCCCATGAACATTGCGTTGGCCATCTTCAAGTAATAGTAGAGGCCGAAGACTGAATACAGCACGCCCAGCGAAGCCAGCGCATAATGCCCGGTCTCGATCAAGCTGAGGAAGATGAAGTACTTTCCCCAGAACCCGGCGAGTGGCGGGATACCGGCGAGTGACAGCAGAAAGATCAGCATGAGCACGGCTTCGACTGGTGCGCGCGAGTAGAGGCCGTTCAGATCATCGAGCTCATCGCCTATCACTTTGCGGTAACGCAGCGACGTGATCACGCCAAAAGCGCCGAGGTTCATGAAGGTGTAAACCAGAAGGTAAATCAAGATGCCCTTGATGCCGTCTGCGCTGAGTTGCGTGGAAGTCCCTGCGATCAAGCCGAGCAACATGTAGCCGACATGGGCAATGGACGAATACGCAAGCAGGCGTTTTGTATTCGTCTGTGTGAGGGCGGCGAAGTTCGCACCCGTCATGGTGGCGATCGAAACGAAGACGAAGAGTGGAACATAAATGGGCCGCATCGCGGCGAGACCCAGGACAACGTTAGGATAGGTCGGATACGTTGCGCCCATGATGCGCAGGAGCATGGCCCAGCCTGCGGCTTTGACGGCGACCGACATGAAGCCGGTGACGCACGTAGGCGCGCCCTCATAGGCATCCGGTGCCCACTGATGGAAAGGAACGGCGGCAATCTTAAACAATAATCCGGTGACAGTGGTCAACAATGCAACGATTGCGATGGGATTGTGAGGATCTCTGGTGATGATCATGGCCAGCCGGTGGCCAATGCCGTCCAGGTTCGTGCTGTCGGTGAGTCCATAGAGAAGAGATAGGCCGTAGGCAAAAATTCCGGAAGAGAATGCGCCGAGCAAAAGATACTTCAGAGCGGCTTCATTGGAGCGGCGATCGCGACGCAGAAATCCGACGAGCACATAGGTGGAAATGGCCATCAGTTCCAGGCCGATGAAGATGAGAACGATGTCAAAACCTGCGGCCATGCACATCATGCCCACAACCGAGAGCAACATCAGGGCGTAATATTCGCCGTGATTTTCATGCTCGGTCGTCATGTAGCGCACAGAGATAAGAATCGAAATTGCGGTGGCCGCCAGGAACAGATAAAAAAAATACAGGGCGCAGCGGTCCACGAGGATGGTGTCCATCATGCCGAGCGAACCCGTGGAAACACCGCGGTTGGCCTGCATCCAAAGCTGAATTTTGATCACGCCACCCGTGGCAAATAGCACGCCGATCAGTGCGGTAACGGCATTGACCCATTTGCTCTCGGGCGGAATCATGAGATCGATGAGCAGGATGCCGAGAGCAAAAAGCGTGAGCAGGCTCATGGGCAGGAGCAGCAGGTAGTCGCTGGGCGTGAATTGGGGAAGGAGGCCCACTAGTTCTTCCCTTTCACCGATTGAGGCTTCGTCGATTGTATTTGGGCGAATGTATTGGGCTGAGCGGTTCTGGTCGCAAGCGCAGATGGCAGCTCTTCGTGCTGAAGCGCGGCATTAACCGCGTCGCCGGTTCGAGGCGCGTGAACATTCTCTACAATCTGATTCACTGGCTGCTCAAGAATCTGGAAAAACGGCTTGGGATAGAGTCCGATCCAGAAAGCCATGATCAGGAGCGGCACGAAGGTCAGGACCTCGCGCGGCGTGAGGTCGTGCAGCTTTTCGTTTTTCGGATTCGTCACCGTGCCAAAGAAGACTCGCTGGTAAAGCCACAACAGATACGCGGCGGCAAGAACCACGCCAGGGACAGCCCATGCGCCCCATCGCCAGTTCTCCATGAATGTGCCCTGCAGGATGGTGAATTCGCCGACAAAACCGTTTAGCAGCGGCAGTCCCATCGACGACAAAAACATGATCATGGTGATGGTGGCGTACACGGGCATCACGTTCGAGATGCCGCCATACTCGGCAATCTCGCGCGTGTGGCGTCGCTCGTAGAGAATGCCGACAATCAAGAAGAGCGCTCCGGTTGAGATACCGTGATTGATCTGTTGCAAAACCGATCCGCTGAGGCCGACGGAGTTGAGAGCGAAGATGCCGAGCGTGCAGAAGCCGAGATGGCTGACGGAAGAATAAGCCACCAGTTTCTTCATGTCCTTCTGCATGAGTGAAACGAGAGCGCCGTAGATGATCGCGATGATGGAGAGGGTGATCATCCAGCCGCGAACTTTGGTGTGCGTCAGCACGTCAGGAAAAAATGGCAGAGAGAAGCGAATGAAACCGTACGTACCCATCTTCAAAAGGACGCCTGCCAGGATCACGGAGCCCGCTGTCGGCGCTTCCACGTGAGCGTCGGGTAGCCAGGTATGGAAAGGGAACATCGGAACCTTGATGGCAAAAGCGAAGAAGAAGGCAAAGAACAGCAATGTCGCTATAGTCGGACCGTAGGCAGGATCGGAATAGATTTTGGGAGCAGTTTCGTAAAGAGCAGTTAGGCTGAACGTGTAAACGCCAGTTAAAGCATGATGGTGGAAATACAGGAACAGAATGCCCAGCAGCATCAGAACCGAGCCAGCGAGAGTGTAGAGGAAGAACTTGATGGCGGCATAGAGCTTGCGCGGGCCGCCCCAGATGCCGATCAAAAGATACATCGGAACCAGCATGGCTTCCCAGAAAACAAAGAAGAGGAAGAAATCGAGCGCCATGAAGACGCCGAGCATGCCGGTCTGAAGAATCAAGAACCAGATGTAATACTCCTTGACGCGAGTCTCGATAGCCGTCCATGAGGAGAGGATCGAGATCCAGCCCAGGAGCGTGGTGAGCATGATGAGCAGGAAGGAGATCCCGTCAATGCCGATCACGTAGCCTGCGCCGATGGAGGGGATCCAGTTGTTAGGTTGACCCTCGATAAACTTGAAGCCAGGCAAGAAGCGCTGCGCCCAGAACATAGAGACCAGCGGGAGCGAGACCAGAAATCCGCCGAGGGCGAAAAAATTCGCGATCCAGCGGATCGCGTCCTTGTTCTCCTTAGGAACAAACAGGAGCACCAGCGCGCCGATGAGCGGCGTGAAGAGGATGATCGAGAGTATGTGGTTTTGCATGAAAGATCAGCTTCTAGCTTCAAGCTTCTGGCTCCTAGCCATTCAGTATTCAGCTAAGAGCTAGCAGCCAAAAGCTGCACTTCAGTGATACACGTAATAGAACACGAAACCAACTAATCCCGCGGTCATCACCAACGCATACCACTGGACCAAGCCCCACTCGAACAGTCGCGCGGGATAAGAAATCATTCGAGCCAGAATGGCAGGGCCGTTTACTCCGATGCCGTCGATAATCCACTTATCCCACCAACTAGAAAGCGTTGCGGTGAGACGCGTGATCCAGCCGGCGGCGTTGACTGCGCCATCGACCACATGCGTATCAAACCATGCTGAGGCTTCGCCGAGTCCCAGCACGCCCAAGCGGACCTTTCCGAGCTTGCGGCGGCCGGTGAAGACGTAATCGTAACCTTCGTCCACGTAATACTTGTGGAGCAGCACGTTATAAGCAGGCGGCGAGATCGCAGCAATGGGCTCAACGTAATTCTTGTCCGCGTGGCGATAGCTTCTCCAGGCCATGCCCCAACCCAAGCCCGCAGCTCCCAGAGACAGCGCCATCAGCAGCCACTCCGTGCTGGTATTTTTTTCCTCTTCAACACCGGCCACTAACTGGCCCGTTCTGCCTTCCACCTGAAGGACGCGAGCTTCGGGAGCGAAGACCGGCTCAAGGAATTTCGTGAATCGGTCGGAGCCGCCGAGGCTATCCGGCCAACCCAAGAATCCGGCGAAAACGGCGCAGACCGCGAGAGCGACTAGCGGTGCCGTCATGGACACAGGTGATTCGTGGACATGGTGCTCCACTTCGTGGCTCATGCGCGGGCGGCCATGAAACGTGAGATACATCAGCCGGAACATATAAAACGCAGTCATCAATGCCGTAGCATAGCCGATGTACCAGAGAAAGCGGTAAGCACCGCCTTCACGCGACCAGGTTTCCCAGAGAATGGCATCTTTTGAAAAAAATCCAGCGAACGGAAAAATGCCCGCGATAGCCAGCGTGGCGATGAACATCGTGCGGTGAGTGATGGGAATGCGATGCCCCAGATCACCCATGTTGCGCATATCTTGTTCGCCACTCATCGCGTGAATCACCGAACCTGCGCCGAGGAAGAGTAAAGCCTTGAAGAACGCGTGGGTGAAGACATGGAAAACGCCCGCCGCGAAGGCTCCAACGCCGAGTGCGAGGAACATGTATCCCAGTTGCGACACGGTGGAGTAGGCGAGTACGCGCTTGATGTCGTTTTGAACAAGCCCAATGGATGCGGCGAAAATTGCAGTCAGCGCGCCCACAATGGCGACCGTCTTCATGGATGTGGGTGCGAGCACGAATAGCGCGTTCGATCGTGCGACCATGTAGACGCCAGCGGTGACCATGGTCGCTGCATGGATGAGAGCGGAAACCGGCGTCGGTCCTTCCATGGCATCCGGCAGCCAGATATAGAGTGGAAGCTGAGCAGACTTGCCGCAAGCACCGACGAACAGAAGCAGCGTGGCGGCAGTGATGATAGGGTCGCCAATGGCGAAGCGCCCGCTGCGCGCGATCTGCGTAACTTCCGTGAAACGCAGCGATCCGAAATACCAGGCGACGAAGAACATTCCGAGGAGGAATCCGGCATCGCCGATGCGGTTAACGATGAAAGCCTTCGCTGCTGCGTCGCTGGCAGACTTGCGATGAAAATAGAATCCGATCAGAAGATAGGAACACAGGCCCACGCCCTCCCAGCCGACAAACAGCAGAACATAATTGTTGGCAAGGATGAGCGTGAGCATGGAGAACATGAAAAGGTTGAGGTACCCGAAGAAGCGGTAGTAGCCGCCTTCATGCGCCATGTATCCGATGGAATAGATGTGGATCAGCAAGCCAACGCCAGTGACGAATAGCAGCCAGATGCTTGAAAGCGGATCGAGCAGGAAACCGGCATCAGCCTGAAACGGGGCGGCAGATCCATCATGGGTAATGTAGTTCAAGTGGCCGGTGTCACTGCCGAGCCAAGTGTATTCGATCGTCTGGTAGGCCTGATGGAAATGTTCAGGCGCGGACGACCAGACCGAATATTGCCCCACAGCACCGCAGGCCATCACGAACGCCAATACGATGCTCCCCACGCACACGGCGCTGACCGAGGCCTTCTGCAGTTTCCTGCCGAAGAAGAACATAATGGTCGCGCCAAGCACCGGCATCAGCGGGATCAGCCAGATGTGGTCTAGAAAGAACATCGTCGTTGGTCGGTAGCTCCTCTTAATCGTTTATCGATGGTCTTGTGATTCTGAGCGGAGCGAAGAACCTATGTATTCACTCGCAGCGGGCTAAGTACATAGATCCTTCGCTTCCCTCAGGATGACAAATCACTCTGATCCAGTACAGGTACTCGGGACTGCCTCTACCACTTCAGCAAGTTCACTTCGTCGATGTTGACCGTCTCCTTATTGCGGAAGAACGCGATTAAAATTCCGAGGCCAACTGCGGCTTCGGCGGCGGCATCGGTGATTACAAAGATGGCAAAGACCTGACCGTGAAGCCCTCCCCACATGCGGGAGAATGCGACCAAGTTCAGGTTCACGGCGTTAAGAATCAGCTCGATCGACATCAGGACCATGACCACGTTGCGGCGAGTCAGCACGCCGATAACGCCAAGCAGGAACAGGGCAGCGCCTAAGACTAAGTAATGCAGCGTCGTAATGTGAAGAATTGATTCCATGTCAGCTTGTGCTTCTGGCTTCTAGCCTCTAGCTAAAAGCTAGGAGCCAGCAGCTAGAAGCTGCATTTCTAGATTCTTTTCTTTGCCATTACTACCGCCCCGATGATCGCTACCAACAGCAGCAGTGAGGCGATCTCGAAGGCGAACATGTATTGCCCGTACAACATGGTCGCGATTCTCTGCGTGTTATCGTTCTCGATCATCGCCAGCGCGTGTTCGGGGAAAATGCTGTTCCCCTTTGTATAGACAGCGATGAATAACCCACCCAGCGCAGTCGCTGCGATCATTCCGACGATCCACTGGCTGTTGAACTGCCGCTCTCTTATAGAGCGATCAATGCTGACCAGCATGATGACGAATAGAAAAAGCACCATGATGCCGCCCGCATAGAGAATGATCTGCACGCCAGCGACGAACGGAGCATAGAGCATCAAATAGATTGACGCCTGCGCCAAAAGCGTGACAATCAGCGCAAGCGCCGAATGTACGGGATTCTTGCGCGTGATCACCAGGATGCCTCCGATCAGCATGATCCCGGAGAGCAGGTAAAAGAAAAATGGTGTGGCTACGGGTGCCATATCAGCGTAGTAAACCTAGTAACCTCAACAGTGCCTGGCATAACGGCACGATGATTTGGTGCCATATTTCGGATCTCATTACCCATGAGGCCGTAGAGATTAAAACTCCCAAGCCCATGGGCAAAAGAACCTTCCATCCCATTTGCATCAGCTGGTCAAAACGATATCGCGGAAACGTGCCACGATACCAGATATAAAGGTACATAAATCCGGCGACCTTCGCCGCGAACCAGAAAATATCCTGAATGCGTCCGCTTACTGCGGGAATGAAGAGAATCAGGCCGATGAACGCCAGGACGACGCCGAAGCCGGCAAGACCGAGGGTTTGAATGCGGAACAATGGATGCTTCGGCATGCGAACCGTATTGAAAAAGCACATCGCCGCGAACAAAAGAAATGTAACGCCGGGGAACAAAGAGAAGATCAGATCCCAAGTGGCTCCGGTTAAGAGATTCGGAAACGGGCGCAGCCAACCGCCGAGCCAGAGGGTGACCGCTATGGAAGAAACGGCGATCATGGCGGAGTATTCGGCCAGGAAAAACAAAGACCAGCGAAAGCCGCTGTATTCAGTGTGGAAGCCTGCGGTTAACTCGGATTCGGCTTCCGCAAGATCGAAGGGCGCCCGGTTGGTTTCTGCCACCATGGCGACTGCAAAAATAAAGAATGCAACCAGCCCAAGAGGAAAGAACTTAAAGATGAACCACTCGTGCTGCGCGAGTTGCGCCTGGACAATCCCAATCATGCTCAGGGTTCCGGTACCATCGGAGTTCAGGCTGGTCATGAGGATCGCTGAGACCACCGCGAGTCCCATCGCAACTTCATAGGACACCATCTGCGCGCTGGAGCGCAGAGCACCGATCAACGGGTAGTGCGAATTCGAGGCCCAGCCCGCCATTACAATCCCCAGTACGCTCAGCGATGACACCCCGAGCATGAAGAGGATTCCGATGTTCATGTCGGTGATGGCATGCGTGGGGCCGAACGGCACTACGACAAACACTGTGAACGCAGCCAGCACAACCACGAACGGGGCCACCCAGAAGATGAGAGCATCCGCCTCGGCGGGCATAATGTCTTCTTTGAGCAACAGCTTGATGGCATCGGCGATCGGCTGCATCAAACCATGCGGACCGACCCGCATGGGGCCGAGGCGCACTTGCATATGTGCCAGGATTTTACGTTCCAGCCAGTTCATCGCGATTACTGCGACTGAAAGACCTGCGAAGACCAACATGATATAGACCAGCACCCAAAACATGTTTCCGGCCGCGCCAGGGGTCTGGTCACTGCTGAGATAGGACTGGATGTATTGCAGCGCCTGCCGCATCAGCGATCCACCTCGCCGAGAACGATGTCGAGCGTTCCGATGACGGCGATTACATCAGCCACTAACTGACCGCGGCACATCAGGTCGAGAGCCTGCAGATTCACGAACGATGGCGGACGGACGCGCACGCGATACGGCTGAGTGGAACCGTCGCTGACAATGAAATATCCCAGCTCCCCTTTGGGAGCCTCAATCGAGTGATAAACCTCGCCCACGGCGGGCTTGATGACCTTGGGAACTTTGGCCATCACCGCGCCTTCGGGGATCGAGCCTACGGCTTGCTCGATGATGCGGACGGATTGCCGCATCTCGGCGATCCGCACCAGGTATCGGTCATAAGTATCGCCGTTCTGACCGATCGGAATGTCAAAGTCGAAATTCTTGTAATTGGCGTAGGGCTGAGCCTTCCGCAAATCCCACTTCACGCTGCTAGCCCGCAACACCGGACCAGTAACACCGAGTGCGATGCAATCCTCGGCGGAGATGCTCCCGACATTCTTTGTGCGCTCGAGCCAGATCCGGTTGGTGGTGAGCAGTTCTTCGTATTCGTCGATTTTCGGACGGAAGAAATTCAGGAAATTCTTTACGTCTTTTTCGAAGCCGGCATAGGTTTCATACTGCAGGCCACCGATGCGGAACGCGTGAGTAGTGAGGCGGGCTCCGCAATATTTTTCGTAAATCTTGAGAATCTCTTCGCGGTCGCGGAAGGTATAAAACAGCGGCGTAATGGCGCCGATATCGAGCGCATGCGTGCCCAACCAAAGTTGGTGACTGGCGATGCGGTTGAGTTCGGTAAGGATTACCCGGACATACTGAGCTCGCGGCGGCGCCTCCACGTTGAGAAGTTTCTCGACGGTCTCGCAATACCCCAGGCCATTGGAGACCGCAGCCACATAATCCATTCGATCGACATAGGGGTTGAACATCGCATACGTGCGATGTTCGCCAATCTTCTCGACGCCGCGGTGCAGGTAGCCGATCACGCATTCAAGGCCGAGAACCTTTTCGCCGTCCAGGCGGAGAATCACGCGCAACACGCCGTGGGTCGCGGGATGCTGCGGACCCATGTTGATGACCAATTCATTGGCATCAAGAAACGGCTTCTCGGGGGTTTCGAGGTCGAGATGCGAGAGCGTGTTCGGATCGGTCATTTCTATTTTAGCTGTCTATTTAATCGCCGCGTGCGGCCGCCTTCATTGACCGCTCTCGATTCCCAAGTTAATCTGCACCCACTCGTTGTCCTGCTGCAGGATGTTGTAGTCCTTGCGCAAGGGATGTCCCTTCCAGCCGTCGGGAAGCAGAATGCGCTTCAGATCAGGATGTCCATCGAACTTGATGCCGAACATATCGTAGACTTCGCGCTCCAGCCAGTTTGAGGTCGCCCAGATGCAAACCGAACTCGGCAGTATTTCGCCATCGATAATTTGCGTGGTCACGCGAATGCGCTCGTTGCGAGCAAAGGAGTACAAAATCCAGATTACGTCGAACTGTTTTTCGCGCTTCGGGTAATGTACTGCTGTGATATCCACGCAGTAATCGAAACCTTCCTCATTGCGCAGCACCTGAAGAATCTCAGGAATCAGGGAACGGTCGACGACCATGTAATTCTGTCCGGCATACGTCAGCGGCTGAATGCCGGAACCGTAGGTCCCCTTCAACTTCACGATCATTGGCGAATCCCAGGGTGTGGGAGTGGGCGCAGCTGGCTTTGCGGGCGGGGCGGGTTTCGCAGCAGGAGGCGCCGCGGCTGCTGGCGCTGCGGGTTTCGGAGGAATATTCGATGCCGGAGAGGGAGACTTTTCAGCCGTAGACTTAGGCTCAGATTGGACAGAACCGGAAGGAGTTGCTTTCACGCCACCGGGGACGGTCCCCTGATCCGCCGTCGGTTTCGGTTCACCTTCCGGCGGCCGTGAAGAAGGCGATTTGATTTCGTCCGTCATAGCTTTCGAAGGCACAAGCCTCCGGCGGGCAGGATGAAGAGAACGTTAACTTTTATCAGCTTGAGGATTCGGTGTCAACGAGCTTCGCAGGGCGCAGTGTCCTAAATTTATGGACCACGAAGGAAACAAATCCGGATCGGATTTGCGATATGATTCTGGCTCGGAAGGATCGATCATGGAAGCAGACGAGAAGGCCTGTCCAGTGTGCGGGGAGACCATCAAGGCAGTGGCGATTAAGTGCCGCTTCTGCAACACGGACCTCTCGGCATTTGAAGCCACCAGAGCGCTCGAAACCGAGAAGGACTTGTTTTCCGGCCACCCGGCAATGATTTTCAGCGTCAGTCAGTTATTGCCTTTTATTGTGGTGACCGCACTCGCCGTGGGAGTCGGATATGCCCTCGATGCCAAGGACGTCAAGGACGGCGTCCCATACACAGCGCTCGGCGCTTTGGTGTTGTGCGGCATTATCTGGCTATACTTCTACGTGAAGAGTCTCGGAACGCATTACGAAATCACAACTCAGCGAGTGAAACTCGAAAAAGGATTTTTCTCGAAGCGCCAGGAGAGCCTGGAATTATTCCGGATTGACCATTTCGAGTTGAACAAACCTTTCGGAATGAGGCTACTCGGCCAGGCCGCCCTGCGATTGTTCTCGTCGGATGCGGAGCTTGAGAGGTTTTATATTTATGCCGTTCCAAATCTCGAAGCGCTTGCCGAGACCCTGCGCGAGTGTCAACTTCGCGAGCGCGCGCGGCGTGGCTTGACTACGTTCGTCAAGGCATAAAGCCGGTCGTCCTAAATTCATCAACCATAAAGGACACAAAGTGACACGAAGGCGCAACACCTACTTCGTGAACCTTCGTGCCCTTGGTTGTGAAATTAGGAAACCACTGGCCGATCACTGGGCGCGGCGGTTTACACCCATTCCAGAGCACCTTTCTGCCAAACCCAGATGTAACCGACGATAAGGATGACGAGAAAGATCAGAATCTCCACCAATCCGAAAAGTCCGAGCGCTTTGAATTTCACCGCCCAGGGAAAAAGAAAAATTGTTTCCACGTCGAAAACCACGAACAAGATCGCGATGATGTAGTAGCGGACGGTATAGCGACCGCGCGCGTTGTCGATGGGATCGATGCCGCACTCGTAAGGCATCAGCTTGGTTTTGTTCGGATTATCGGGGCGTACCAGCTTGGCCGCCAGCAGCGTCAGCGGAAGAAACACGGCGATTACTGCCATGAAGATAAAGATGGGGACATAATTTTGCGGCATAGTGGGCCTCGGCGGCTCGCTCGCGCAATTGCCGAGCATGCCATATTACCGCCGACGAGGGCCGACATCAAGAAGAGATGTTTCGCAGTTCAAAGCATTTGTCGGGAAGGAGGAACACTTCTCGGGCCAGATCTGAGCTCAAAGTTGTTGCCTGGTAGTAGCGGCTGAGGATACCGTCTTTCCATACAAGCAGATCTGAATTCTGGCGAGCGAAGTCGTCCCACGCTGCACCGTCACACCGAACCATGCGCTCCCGGATCAGGAAAAAATAGGCGCAGGTGATGGTTTCATTGTAAAGCTGTGTCTTCCCGCGAGCGGTGGCGAATCGCTTCAGCGCGCTGGCAAACTTCTCCAGCGCCTGCAGAACTGGATACTTGCACAGGTAGGCGTGCGCCAGCCGGACGTGGTCGGCGTGGTGGAAAGAGTCGGCTGGAATTGCGTCGTTCTCGAAGCTGCGGATGAGTTCTTCGTTGGTCATGGGTTGGTTGGTTGAAATTTGCTTTGTGCTCTTTAGAGTTATGCGAGGCAGGCCGGAAGCTGCAAGTTGACGCACCTGGCTAGCTGAGCGTTTCGGTATTTCCTTTTCCCGTTGCGACTGCCCAGGCCGCGGCAGTGTAAAGAAACAAATTGCCTACGTTGAACATTCCGTGAAGCAAATGCACGGCGAATCGCCAGGATGAAAAAGCCCACAAGTACCCATGCACCCCGCACAGCGGTTGGCGGAATCAGTAACAATGCGGCGCCGACAATCTCTCCCCATCCAAGAACCTGGCGCAAGATATCCGGCATGTGAGTTTTGGCAAAATCGTTGCGTGCGCCGGGCATTACAAACAAGACGGCCTCGACCAAAATCACCAGCCCTAATGTCCACTGCAATCCTGTGAGGGCCGCTTTCATCCGACTCTCTTTCATGCTTCTCCTCTGTTAACGGTCTCGTTTGCGAGCAGGCCGCGCCTTGATTTCTTTCAGACGGTGGCTGGCGCTGGAATCGAAATCGAAGTCGTAAAACCGTTTCAGCTCCCGGATGCGTTCGAGCGACGCAGGACTGAAAGGCGTTTTTCCGTCGAAGGCATGCAGCACGATGCCCTCCAGCAAATCCCCGAGTGTCATATCGTGATACTCCGCGAAGGCCTTCAGGATTTTGAGTAGGCGCTTCTCCATGCGCACGCCGGTTTGGACGCGCTCTACAAGAAGCTTTCGATCATCGGTCATTGGTACCAATGTACCATAATACCGAGATGACACAACGTTGTCGGGCCGCGCGGTTTCAGCGGACTTGTTTATAATCACTCTTCACCTGATTTCCATGATTTCAGCGCCCGCGGGCGTACTTCCCTGCTTAAAAGGAACCCCTTGGCATTCGACGAAAACGTTTACGAGTTGCGGCGGCAAAAGCTGAAACAAATCGAGGCGCTGGGGCAAGCTGCCTACCGCAGCAAATACGAATTTACTCACACGATTCCGCAGATTCTGGCGGAGTATTCGCAGAAGACGGCGGAGCAACTGGAGAATCCGCGCGTCGACGTGCGTGTGGCGGGGCGCATCATGGCGATTCGCCAGATGGGTAAGGCGGGATTCTGTCATCTGCAACAGGAAGGTCGCCGGCTGCAGATTTATGTGAAGAAAGATGCGGTCAGCGACAACGGATTCGAGTTGTACAAACTCCTCGATCTCGGAGACCACATCGGAGTCAGTGGATATCTGTTTCGCACCCGCACCGGCGAGTTGACGATTCATGTGCAAGAGATCACGTTTCTCAGCAAAGACTTGCTGCCGTTACCCATCGGCAAAGCCGTTGAGGGAGATGCATCCAGCCCCGATGGTCCTAAGAAATGGAACGAACTGACTGATGTGGAATTGCGTTACCGGCAGCGTTATGTCGACCTGGTGGTGAACCCGGAAGTGCGGGACGTTTTTCTGAAGCGCAGCAAATTGGTGCAGTCGTTACGGCGGACGCTCGAGGCGCATGGATTCGTAGAAGTCGAAACGCCGATGATGCAGCCGATCGCCGGAGGAGCAGTTGCGCGGCCGTTTGTGACCCATCACAACACGCTCGACATGGATTTATATCTGCGCATCGCGCCGGAGCTCTACTTGAAGCGCCTTGTGGTCGGCGGGTTCGATCGGGTGTACGAAATCAATCGGAATTTTCGGAATGAAGGATTGGGCTGGCGATGGAATCCTGAGTTCACCATGCTGGAGTTCTATCAGGCTTATACGGACTACCAGGGCATCATGGACCTCACGCAGGAAGTGATTACTCAGGCTGTGAATGATGTGACGGGCGGAACGAGAACGAAGTGGGGCGATCAGGAGATCGATTGGGCGAATTGGCAGCGCCTGACGATGCGGGAGGCGATCATTAAATTCTGGCCGATCGGATGTGGCGATGCACCGAACATTGCTGAGTTCTCGAATCTTGGGACGTTCGTCGAGCGCCTAAGGGCCGCCGCAGACGCGTCCTATCAAACCGGAGAATCTCTCGAGGGCGAAGAAGTATTAGAAATTCGAAGGAATTTGCACCATCGCGAAATATCCTTTAGAGAGACCGCGAAGATGCTGGAACGAGGTGTGGATGACATTGGCAAGGCGATCGCTGCAATTTTTGAGGCCGTGGCCGAAGAACATCTCACGCAGCCTACAATCATCTACGAGTTCCCTACCGCAGTTTCGCCTCTGTCAAAGCAGAAGCCGGATGAGCCGGAGTGGACGGAGCGGTTCGAAATCTTCGCCGGGCAAATGGAAATCTCCAACGGGTTCAGCGAGCTGAATGATCCGGAAGATCAGCGGCAGCGATTTGAGGCGCAGTTGAAAGAGCGCGAGCGCGGAGATGAGGAGGCGCACCAGATGGACGAAGACTATATCCGCGCGCTTTCGTATGGCATGCCGCCAACGGGCGGTTGCGGCGTGGGCGTGGACCGGCTGTGCATGCTGTTGACCGATTCACATACCATTCGGGACGTGATTCTGTTTCCTCTTCTTAGGCCGGAAAAGACCTCTGGTACAGAGGACACTGGGAACACAGAGGGAAAAACTTAGGGCTTTCTATTTTCCTTTTCCGTTCTTCTCGGCGGTTCGCTGAGGGTCGTATACCGGCTTGTCCGGACTGAAGTTGGCGCTTAGATAATCGATCAACGCATCGCGATCGGCGGGTTCGACCACCGCTCCCCACTTCGTCATCTTGTCAACTTCTTTCGTCCACGCGGCTTTGCTGAGGCGCTGCTGGAGAATGATGCGGGCTTCATGACATTCCAGGCAGGCGGTGGTGGCCTTTGCCTGCATCGCGCCGGCCGGAAGATCCGCGTTCAGGTTTGCCGTAGCGGATTTCTGAGCGAGCGCCCAGAAGGGCGTGGACATCAGAACCAACAAAGCGATCGCCCGAAACTTGTTCAAATAAAATTTCTCATCCGGCAAGAATCTACAAAACATGGACGTTCACCTGATCGATGGCGTTGTAAAGATAGCCGCTCGGGTTCCACGTTGCCGTGGCGGGTTGAGTGCGCCCTTGATTGTCTGTAGCCCGCGACTGGATCGTGTAGTCGCCGGCCTTCGCAGGTTTCCATTCGTAGCTCCATAGCCGCCACGCATACCGAGCCTGGTCATGGCCGAGCTTCGCGGGACTCCAGATCGTACCGCCATCGGTGGAGATTTCGACCTTTGTAATATCGGCTTCGCCCGCCCAGGCCGCGCCGTGTATCGGCACTCTGCCGGCGGTGATGCTAGAGCCATCGCTCGGCGCGGCGATGACGGACTTTACACTCAATGCTGTTACCGGGTGCGTATCTTCGGGCTTCACCGTCTCACCCGGCTTTATGGGTTGATTGGGCAGGCGGTAACCGGGGTTCATGAAATTACCCGCGAACTCTGTGTCGAGCACTTTAATCTCGGTAAGCCACTTGCAGGAGGCGGCGCCAATCCAGCCAGGGACAACAGCCCGCGCAGGAAATCCGTGATGCCTGGTAAGCGGAGATCCATTCATATGCGTGGCGATGATCGTATCGGCGTCGAGAGCTTTCTCGATGGGGATGCTGCGAATAAAGGGCGGAACTTTCCCGGGAACCTCGTCGAGTCCGCGGAACATGACATGCTTGCCCGAAGATTTTATTCCGGCGCGCTGCAGCACATCGCGGAGGCGTGGTCCGGAAAAATGAGCTGTACCCACCGCGCCTTTGCCCCACTGAATGCCAGGCACTTGCGGGCGATGAAGGCTGCGGCCGTTGCCGGCGCACTCGAGCGTGTTAACAATCGAGTGGGCCTCCAATTTTGACAGGTCGGCAAGGCTCGGAGTGAGCGGTTTTTCAACCTCCCCTCCAATGGTGAGTCGCCAGTTCCTTGCGACGAGTTCGGCTGGTTCGTGCATGTGGTTGCGCACGAAGAAGTGTGGCACGGGAGTGAGCCATGTATTGAAATACTCGACCGGACTTTCCAGATCAATAAAGCGGAAGGAGCGAAGAATCATGCCGTCTTCGCCGGGAAACGGAACTTCTTGTCCTGGCCCGAGGGCCCAAGTCAATAAAGTTGGGGCACCGCCGGCGGCGAGCCCTGCGGCGGATATGTGTTTTAGGAATTCACGTCTCGATTTCATTGCGTTGTTGGTCGTTGGCATTTCGAAAACAATCTCTTCCCATTTAAGTTAACACTGCCAGCCCGGAAAAGGAGAGCAGCCAAAACCAGGCCGGCAGCGTTTCCGAAGGGAAGGCGCCCTTCGAAAATTTGTACGTTCGTTGAATTCGTGATCCTCCACGAACTTCATTCAGGCACCTCTACGTTTCATGGCAAGTAATAACGGAATGAGGTGAAGACCATTCCATCCAAGCCTTCTGGTGTAACCCCTGGCGCACCGGTGCCGGAGGGCCCGATACCAGCCCAAGTCTGGCGGGTCACGTACGAATACTGCGTGCCAAACTGGAATTTGCCTCGGGGACCGTTGTAAAAGCGGTACCAAAAGCCAGCCGTTCCCTCGATGATGGCTCGCGTGTCCGCCGTGCATTTAGAGAGCGAGCCTGGGTTGAAGCCGCTTGTCACGGCGAAAGAAGGAGGGGTCTCGTTGTAGCAACCGGTGTTATTGAAATGCGGCGATCCATAGCCAACATATGTGCTCGTCGCAACGTCGTAGTCGCTGGTCTTGGAGTTGTATTCCGCGCCGGTATAGGCGTACACGTCGAGTTTCTTGCCGTGCCACTCGAGTGAGGCCAACCCCTGGTAATTCTTGATCAAATCAGGGGTTCCATCGGCATGAATCGCCATGTCGGAGAGCTGAGCTGCTCCGTAACGTCCTACCCCTTGACCACCAAAGGCGTGCAGACCGAAGACGATACGTTTGTCAGCGAAGTTCCAACGGGCGTTGGCGCCGAAGCCGCCGCCATTCTTCGAGTCGTTGTAGGCACCCGAAGCGTTGGGCCCTGTGAGTGCGGCATTGTTGGGGCAAGGGCCGGTCGTGCCGATGGCGAAGTCTGCGCACGGAAAGACGCGATCGCGGAACCGGTCATAGAGGCCGAAGACTTCGTAGTGTCCAAAACCGGGGTCGAACGCTACTTTCGCGATGATATCTGGCGATGGGTTGAAGGTATAAGTAGCCGCTGGTGTGCAGGTAGCGTAGTAAACGGGCGCACTTCCGCCGGTGGGAGTGTAGGAATTGGTGGAGCATGCGGTTAGAGCATCGTTGTAGCTATTGGTTGCCCCTGCCGCGCCCAGCAGGAAGTTGTCCGTGTTTCCGTGGGTGGTAAGAGTGCCCTGCGCGTTTTCCAATGCTACGGCAAACGCTACTTTGTGACTGAAGTCTTTGGTGACTCGAATGCCATACTGGCGAGCAAATGTAAAACCGACGTTGTACCCCGGGTCGATGGTCATCGGGCGAGCATCGTTGGTTCTCCCCAGGTCATCGCTCGGCGCAATGCCGGCTTTCCCTTCTGTCACTAGGCTCCACATCTGGCCGCCCAGGAAGCTCCAGCCGTTGTCAAACTTCGCTTGGCCCCACGCCTGCCGAAGGCGGACACTGTAGCTGTTCGTCTGAGTGGCTGAGGACGTGTCTGCGGCGGAGAGAAAGTCACCGGAGACATAGCTGGAGAACTCTACATTCTTTAAACGCCCGTCGACATAGATCGTGGGGCGGGACTGGCGGGCTGAACCGAAGAACTCCGACAACGAACTCTGCGAAGCGCCCGGCATGGTAAGCGAATTGAAGGGAGTGGGCAGGTCTGCGGCGAGGGCTCTCGACCGTCGCACGAATGCAGCTTCGGCGAATCCGCCAGGCGTGATCGTAATTCCACGGAAGTGAATGGAGATCACCGGGCTCTCCATTGGGTTCGAGGAGGCTTGTGGTGTGTCTTGCAGGTTGAGACCGGAACTGGGCGCGGGCTGTTGCGGAACCGCAATGCTACTAACTGAGGCCAATTGTTGCGGTGGGACTTGAGTTTGAGATGGGTCGGCCTTACCCGCATCTTCCATGGATCTTTGCGACTGCCAATCCTGTTGGCGCTGCAATTGTTGTGTAAGACGCTCGATTTGCAACTGCTGCGCGGCCAGAGCGTCTTTCAAAGCCTGGACATCGGCAGCGGTAACCGGTGGGGGCGCGGGGGTGGTCTCCTTGGCAGCTGGTGCATCTGAGCCTGGAGTTTCTCCCCAGGCTCCGACTGGGAATGCTGCCAGAATCAGGCCTGTTACGAAAAGACCAATTGTCAGCTTCATAGAATTCATGTTCTCTCCTTTTTGTAGGTTCATTGTGGAACGACATCTCCCTGGGATCGATTTACGAGTTACAAATTCGCTAGGCAATCGCGAGCCGTGGATTACAGAATATTGGTTATTTATTACTTACTCTATTATCACAATCCACTTACTAGAGATTTGCAACGGATTTCCTTATTGCTACATTGGCTGTCCGATTGAACTTTATTCGAACTTGAAGGACTTAATTAAAGGCGTCAAGCTTGACATGATTTGAGACGCGCCCGTGAATAGCGATTTGCAGTCATCCGACCCGCCCACTTCGAACCTAAAAAAAACCACCTAGACCTTTATTCACTCTTCTGTCCTCCCACCACCATTGGAAGGACGCTGGCCTTTTCTTTCTTCTTGTGAGCGCGTTTAGTTTTGGTGGCGCGGGGAGCAGGTTCGGCAATCAAATCCGCCAGCGTGGTATTTTCGAGAATGTGGGCGGCTGCGTCGCGCACGTCCAGAAACAACTGGTAGAGCGCGCGATGAGGCAAATCCCGGTCGATCAGCACTCGCAATTGTTCGGCATCGCCGAAAGGCGCCAGCGGTCCGTCAATAAGCCGCATGATCTCGCTCAGCCGGATCTCGGAAGGATCGCGCCGCAGCTGATACCCACCCTTGGCTCCCCGCACGCTCTCCACCATGCGCGCATTTTTTAATTCGAGAAGGATCAGCTCCAGAAATTTCTCCGGCAGATTCTCCTCATAAGCAACTTCACGGATCTTGATGGCGCCCTGCTGATAGCGGCGTGCCAGCATCATCATCGCTTGCAGTGCGTAAAGTCCTTTTTGCGAGATTTTCATGACGCGGAATTATGCCATAAAGTCGATTAGTTTAATAGACTTTAATGCACGCACAGCGGCAGTGCAATCGCGTAGCCATTTACAGCTGGCGTGCCCATCTTACAAAACCCATTGTTTCAGCCACTTGTGGCGACACGCGAAAACGCCCCGTAGCCAGCTGCGCATTGAATTGCAGAGTTTCGGCATGGTAAATGTCCAGCGACGAGTGGACGTCACGTTCAAGCCTCGGGCAAAATGCGCAGCATTTGCACCGTAATGTTATCTGGCCCTCCCCGTTGCAAGGCTAACTTTACGAGCGCTGCACAACATTCCGCAGGAGAGTTTCGGCCAGCTTCCGTCTCCAGTTCTTCCTCAGTCACGACGCCCCAGAGCCCATCGGTGCACAACAGCAGATCGTCTCCGTCTTCTAACTCGGTGGGATGTTCCCCCCCATCCACCGCGACTTCGACTCCCGCCCCTAAGGCCGCGGTGAGAATGTGACGCTGCGGGTGCTTCTCGGCGTCCTCGGCGCGCACGATACCGCTTTCGACCAGCCGGCCGACATAGGAGTGATCGCGAGTCAAGCGCGAAATGTGCCCGGCGCGTACGAGATACAGGCGGCTATCCCCAACGTGAGCGAAATAGAGCTCGCGGTCCCGGACGACCAACGCCGTGCAGGTCGTTCCCATTCCATGCAACTCGGGATGCTGCAGGGCGTGATTCTGGATTCTGGCGTGAGCCGTGGCAAAAGCCTCCAGCAAAGCGGCCTGCGGATCGTCACGAACTGCGGTGTCGTAAACTTCACGAACGGTCTCTACCGCCAAGCGACTGGCCTCCTGGCCACCTTCATATCCGCCCATACCATCGGCAATCACCGCCAGTCTTCCCTTCCGCTGGAATTCTTCTTCAGCAGCCGGTTCCCAATAGAGGTAGGAATCTTCGTTATTATCGCGCTGGCAGCCGACGTCGGTGAGAAACGCGACTTCCATTCCGGGTTTCACGTTCATGCAGTCGACTGACATGGGCCCACGGGGAAATTCGAACGAGCGATCCACAGGCGCCCATTTTTCCGAAGAAAAGGCAGCGCACTGCCCCGGCCATTATAGACAAGTGCCCGCGGGAAAAAGCAAGCGTCTTGATTTGACAGGAAATAAGAAAGCCGCGGCTATCCGCGGCTCTTGCCTGACTTTGTTCTGAACCCGGGAGAGGCGTACGGCATTACTTATCTGAATGCTTGTCTGTGTAGATGCGCTTGCTCACGTGGTTCTGTTCCTTGTTGAGCTGACGTTGCTCGCCTTTGGTCAGGTGGCCATTATGAGCGGCCATGTCAGCCTTCTGCTGGTTCTCGATATTTTGCTCCCGATTTTCAATCCGCGAGGTCTGTCCGGGCGTCAGGGTACCGTTCTTGACGCCATTCGCGATCCGGTCCTGCTGGTTGGTTTCGCGGGCATTGACTTCGTTGACGCGCGGATGCCCCGGGTCGACCTGGCCCGGTCCCGCGCCGGCAGTGTTGCTGTCTTGGGTTTGAGCAGAGGCGGCGCCCACCAAAATCAAACCACCCGCTGCCAGGACTAAGAGCGACTTCCTGATTGTATCGTTCATGTTGGAAGTAAACCCTCGTGTGAAAGTTTAGTTGCGGAACAAAAAGCGGGGAAGAACGGAGGAATGCGGCCAATGGAAGCGATGCGTAACTACTCAGTAGCTCGCCGAGTAATTGAACATCGAACCTGTTCGTTCTAGAAGCGCTGCCCGCGCGGTTGGATTCGCCGCAAGTTACCGTATTAACAGCAATTACGTTTCGCGAATGCCCGCTTACAGGCTGCGCGCAATGCGCCAAAGCCCGTTTCGCGGTTCAAAGCAGGCCGGGTAGATTCAGTGTTCGCTAGGTTGGGCTTTCACTCAGTGAAATGCGAAAATGCGTACGCCCTCATGGCCAGACGAGTAATATCCTGCCTCGCGTATTTGGCTGTCTTGGCTACGCTCTGCTCGGTCCTCCTGGGACAATCCTCGCGTCACACTCACGCACGCAAGCCGCCTGAGTACACATTCAAGATCATTCGAACATTTCCGCATGACCCGAGTGCGTTTACCCAGGGGCTGGCATTCCGTAACGGCTTTTTTTATGAGGGTACGGGTTTGAATGGCAGATCGTCACTGCGCAAAGTTCGCATGGAAACTGGCGAGGTTCTGCAGCGGATCGACCTGGCACCCGAGTTCTTCGGCGAAGGCGTTACTCTGCTCGACGATCAAATTATTCAGCTGACCTGGCAGTCCCAAACTGGATTTATCTACAACCTCAGGGACTTCCACTTGTTGCGGCGATTCTCCTACTCCGGGGAAGGGTGGGGCCTAGCCACCGATGGCCACGATGTCTTTATGAGTGACGGAACACCCGAGATTCGCGTACTGGATTCGAAAACGCTGGCGGAGAAGAGGCGTTTTACAGTTCACGATGGAAATCGCCGTATCGCTGAGTTGAACGAATTAGAGTTTGTGGACGGAGAACTTTTTGCCAACATCTGGCAAACGGACCGAATCGCCCGGATCTCTCCGCGGGATGGTCAAGTGGTGGGATGGATCGACCTTCAGGGGCTGCTGAGCCCGGTTTATCGTCTGGAATCTGGCGCCCTCTTGAATGGAATTGCTTACGACTCCAGCGACAAGCGCCTGTTCGTCACTGGCAAGTTGTGGCCCAGAATCTTCGAGATTCAACTCGTTCCTAAGCAATAATTCCTAAGGTGGACGAACCTATGCTTACGAACTTTTCACGGAGCATTTACTTTTGAGGAGAATCCTCACCCCCTTCGTGGCATCCTAACTGGTTAACCCAAGGAGAACATATGGCCGTCGCAACCGAAATCCTGACGCCCCTTTCAGCCGAACAACTCGATAAAATGGATGCCTATTGGCGAGCTTGCAACTATCTATCGGCAGGAATGATCTACCTTCGCGGGAATCCTCTGCTTCGAGAACCACTAAAGCCTGAGCATATCAAGAATCGCCTGCTCGGGCATTGGGGGTCTGATCCCGGCCAATCGTTCGTATGGGTCCACTTGAATCGACTCATCAAGAAATACGACCTGAACGTGATGTACATTTCCGGGCCGGGACACGGTGCGCCCGCCACGCTGGCTAACAGCTATCTCGAAGGCCACTACTCCGAGATTTATCCCGACAAGAGCCGTGACGAGGCCGGCATGCTGAAATTCTTCCGGCAGTTTTCTTTTCCCGGCGGAATTGGTTCGCACTGTACACCGGAGACTCCGGGATCGATTCACGAAGGTGGAGAACTCGGGTATTCGATCTCGCATGGCTACGGGGCGGCTTTCGATAATCCTGACCTCATCGTCACGGTGATGGTAGGCGATGGCGAAGCGGAGACCGGTCCGCTTGCAACATCTTGGCACTCGAACAAATTCCTAAATCCAATTCGCGACGGAGCCGTCTTGCCGGTACTGCACCTAAACGGTTACAAGATCGCGAATCCAACATTGCTCGCCCGTATTCCTCACGAAGAATTGGAATCACTCTTGATCGGCTATGGTCATCGGCCTCACTTTGTCGCAGGGGACGATCCTGCCGAGATGCATCAGAAGATGGCTTCCACTCTCGAGCAATGCATTCTCGAGATTCGTTCGATCCAGCACAACGCCCGCTCTAAGAAAGATGCGACGCGACCGCGCTGGCCCATGATCGTCCTACGGTCGCCAAAAGGATGGACGGGACCGAAGGAAGTGGACGGACACAAAGTAGAAGGGACCTGGCGCGCCCACCAGGTGCCGGTGCTCGATCCAGTCACGAATCAGAAGAGTCTGAAAATTGTCGAGAACTGGATGCGCAGCTATGAGCCGGACAAGCTTTTCGATGCGAACGGAACGCTCGTACGTGAGTTGCAAGAGCTTGCTCCCACCGGCGCGCGGCGCATCTCTGCCAACCCTCATGCCAATGGGGGAAATCTACGCAAAGAACTGGATATGCCAGATTTTCGCAACTATGCCGTGAAGATAAAGGCGCCGGGAGCACTGTATGCTCCTCCCACCGATGTGCTCGCGCATTTTCTCGCGGAAGTGATGCGCCGCAATATGAATTCTTTCCGCGTGTTCGGGCCCGATGAAACCGCCTCGAACAGACTTACTGCCATTTACGCAGCCTCAAAGAAAACGTGGCTGGCAGAATACAGCCCGGACGATGCGGATGGCGGTGAACTCGACGTCTCTGGGCGTGTTATGGAAATGCTCAGCGAGCACACCCTGGAAGGCTGGTTTGAAGGCTACGTTCTCACCGGACGCCATGGCTTCTTCTCGACTTACGAAGCATTTGTGCATGTCATCGATTCGATGTTCAACCAGCATGCCAAATGGCTGGAGAAATCGAAAAACGAGCTGGATTGGCGAGCTCCAGTCCCGTCGATCAACATCCTCATCACATCGCTGGTGTGGCGACAGGATCATAACGGCTTCACCCACCAGGATCCTGGATTTCTGGATGTGGTCACCAACAAGAGTCCAGATGTGGTGCGCATCTACTTGCCGCCCGATGCGAATTGTTTGCTCAGTGTGACGGACCATTGCCTGCGGTCGCGCGATTACGTCAATGTGATCGTTGCGGACAAACAGGATCACCTTCAATATCTCTCCATGGACGATGCCGTCACGCATTGCACCAAGGGCATTGGCATATGGGATTGGGCCTCGACGGACGATGGCACGGACCCAGATGTAGTGATGGCCTGCGCCGGCGATATTGCCACGATGGAGTCGCTTGCAGCTGTCCAGATCTTGAAGCAGCACTTCCCCGATTTGAAGATCCGCTTCGTCAACGTTGTCGACCTCTTTCGCCTTATGCCAGAGATCGAACACCCGCACGGGCTCTCTGAGCGCGACTTCGATTCCCTGTTTACCACCAACAGACCCGTCATCTTCAATTTCCACTCTTACGCCTCGCTCATCCACAAATTGAGCTATCGCCGCACCAATCACGAGAACATTCATGTGCGCGGATATAAGGAAAAAGGCAATATCAACACGCCGTTAGAACTCGCCATCCTTAATCAGGTGGACCGCTTTGATCTGGCGATTGATGTGATCGACCGGGTGCCGCGACTGCAGTCCATCGGCGCGCACGTAAAGGAATGGCTGAAGTCCCAGATCATCGACAGCATCAATTACGCGCACGCAGAGGGGATTGATAAAGAAGAAATCCGCAATTGGAAATGGGCGGAATAGGCAAAGTGGAGGATCTAAGTACTACGGAGCTAAGCAAGACGGAGCTAAGCAAGACGGAGCTAAGCAAGAAAGAGGATCTGATTCTTGCGCTGAACAGCGGCTCGTCCTCGCTAAAGTTCGGCGTTTATTTCCGCGGGGCTAGCGATGAAGAGCCGCTTCTGACCGGTAGCGCCGAGGGCATTGGGCACAACAACGGAAGTTTTCATATTCGTTCCGCCGATGGAAAAACGTTGGTGCAGCGCGAGTGTGTTCACGAATCGCAAGTCCATGCGCTCAGCCTGTTGGCCACAACCCTTCGGGATCACATTCACACCGGTCCAGTGGCGGTGGGCCATCGCATAGTACATGGAGGTCCCAACCTTGTCCGTCACCAACTGATCACGCCGCAGCTTGTGGACGAGTTGAGCGCTGCAATCCATTTCGCGCCCTTGCACATTCCGCAAGCGCTAAGGCTTATTACATCGGCACAGTCGATCTTCCCGGCAGCCGCGCACTTCGCATGCTTCGACGATGCATTCCACCAGACACTGCCCGAAGTGGCATCGCGATTCGCACTGCCACGACGTTACTTCGAAGCCGGGATTCGCCGTTATGGGTTCCACGGCATCTCCTATGAATCGCTTGTGTACCGGCTGGGCCCAAAGATGCCGTCACGCGCCATCTTCGCGCATCTGGGAAATGGATCGAGTCTGTGCGCGCTGCTCGATGGGAAATCGATCGACACGACCATGGGACTCACTCCCACGGGGGGCATTCCGATGGGAACGCGTTCTGGCGATCTCGATCCGGGAGTGATCATTTATCTTCTGCGCAACGAAAAGCTCGACGCCTCCAAATTGGAAACCTTGCTGAATCGGGAAAGCGGTCTTTTCGCGCTCTCCTCTGGTCAGAGCGATGTGAAAACGCTTACGGCGCAGGCTAGCTCGGGAAATAAGGAGGCAGATTTAGCGCTGGAGATTTTTGCTGTGTCAGTACGCAAAGTGATCGGCGCTTATATGGCCCTGCTGGGCGGGGTGGATCTTCTCATCTTTACCGGAGGCATAGGAGAGCATAGTGACCTGGTTCGTTCCACGGCAACTAAGGGACTCGATGTTTTAGGACTGAGTGCGGATAAGATCCAGATTGTTGCCGCTCAGGAAGAACAACAGATCGCGCGCCACTGCCGCGCTCTGATGGCGCGCGGGCGATAGCAGTTCAGTGGCGATCAGCGCGTTGCTAGCTCCGCACTCTCCGCCGCACTTCTCTCCGCACGCTGTTCCGAACTTTTCTCTGCACAGTGACCCTGGCATGGCTTCCTGTCCCAAGTCACTCCCAGGGAATGCAGGATAAGGCCATCTCCAAGGGTTAGCGTGCTGGGTTCCGCCACGATCTGATACGCGTAATATACCCGCGAGTTGCTGGTAATGCACCAGGGTTCGTGCCGGATGATGCCCTCGCAGTGCTCGCACGCCGCCTGCGCGCAATAGCGATTGCTGTGGTACTGGAAAGTTGGAATGGTCTCGAACATTGCTCGCCTCCGGGCCGTTTCAGCGGAGCGCCAAGCTTGTCAGGCAGCTCTCGAAAATTGCTTGCTGAAGGCATCCTAAAGGGGGAGAATTTCCCGGCAGAAGGGCAAACGTCACACAACTTTGTGATTTGCATCACGTGGGCACGGATCTGGGACACTTGCTGAGCGCTACCGACGGCAGCAGATGCGGGAAATCAATAGCAGATAATAGGTCCTGCAAACACCAAAGGCGCGCGTCCTGCTAGACGCACGCCCTCGATTCCCAATTGAGAACTCAGTTTTTGCAGTTACCGCCCGAAATATTTTGCATTCAATTCGGTGAACGAATTCCACTTTTCCGGAAGGTCATCAAGAGCGAAGATGGCCGAGACCGGGCAGACCGGAACGCAGGCACCGCAGTCGATACACTCCACCGGATCGATGTAGAGCAACTGCTCCGTGGCGTACTTGGGATCATCTTTCTTGGGATGAATGCAATCCACCGGGCACGCGTCCACGCACGCTGTGTCTTTGGTGTTGATGCAAGGCTCTGCGATTACATAAGTCATGACGGTGTCGATCTCCTAAACAGGATGCAGATATTTTACTACGGCGGCATCCGCGAAAACGGATATTCTAGCAAGAAATAGCAAAGTCCAGCAAAGAGAAACGGCTGGCAGCGCGGGCTGCCAGCCGCTCTTCCGAAGAATCGAGTGCAAAGACCAGTATTACCGGTGTCCGCCGCCTCCGCCGTGGAAACCGCCACCGCCTCCGCCGTGGAAACCGCCACCGCCACCACCGTGGAATCCGCCTGCGGACCCACCGCGGAATCCGCCGCCAGCAGAGCCATGGAACGCGCTACCACCGCGGTATCCGCCCCCTGCGTACCCCTGTCCTGCATAACCACGTCCTGCATAGCCACGTCCGGCGTAACCACGCCCCACGTAGCCACCGCGGCCATAGCCGTAACCGGCGCGTCCGTAATAGCCGTGGCCCCAACCGCCCCTCCAGCCGCCGCCCCAACCGTGTCCCCAACCATACCAGGGGCCTGCGCCGATGAACGCTCCGCCCACGAACCAGTCAGGGCCGTAGTAGCCATAAGGCGCGCACGCGTAAGGGTAATACCCGTAGTAGCCATAGGCGCAGGTTGGCGCTACGCCAACGTACCCCGGTCCGAATCCCACACCAACCCCAACCCTGACCTGCGCTTGCGAATAGGCCAGGGGTACCATCAAAACCATCGCCAGAGCCAAATATTTCATGTATCGCATGGTAAATCCCCCTTGTCTCAGATCCGCCCATTTAAACCTATACGCTTTCGGACCTGCAGGCCTTCCAGATCTTGCTTCAACCGGACCGCCTAGTTATTTGAACTCGGGAGCAAAAGAAAAGTTGCTGATTCACCACTGGCTGATTTCGGCCACAATGTTTGAATTCAACCATTTGCGGCGCACAGAGCGGGAAGTGGCGGGGCAAGCGGCGATCCAACGCGGATTCTTGTGCAACGCGGCGGTCACGCGCCGACCAGCGCCTCACTCGGTTCGTACTCCACGATGTATCCCGCGACCGCGCTCGCGGCAACCGTCAGCGGAGAAGCCAGATACATTTGACCCGGCCCGCTGCGGCCGGGGAAGTTACGATTTTGTGCGCTGATCACTACCTGATCGGGACGCGTGGAAACTCCCGGACCGGCGTTGATGCAAGCTCCACAACTGGGTTCGATCACGCGGGCTCCGGCCTTTTGAAAAATATCCAGATAGCCCTTGCGCAGGCAATACTCTCGCGTTTCCTGCGATCCAAACTGGATGAAGAACTGCACCGAGTCGGCCACCCGCTTGCCTTGCTTCAAAGCGTCGGAGAGTACTGCGGCATACATATCCATGTCTTCGTTCTTGCCGGCAGTGCAGGTTCCACCGTAGGCAATCTCCACCGGCACGGGCGTGTTGAGATCGCGAATGTATTTTCCATTACCCGGATCGCCCGGAGTGGCCACCATCGGGGTAATCTCCGCCGCATCAAGCTCGATCACCTCCGCGTACCTAGCGTCCTCATCGCTGAAAAGTCCCTCGATCATGGCCTGCGCCTTGGTGCGTTCCATGCCCCGCCGCTCCACCAGAAAATCCACCGCTTTTCGATCTGGCGCTACGATACCGGTGAATCCACCAATCTCAGCCGCCATGTTCGTCATGGTAGCTCGCTCGTCCACGCTGAGCTCTTCAATCGCTTCGCCGGCATATTCCATTACCTTGGCCAGGGCCTTGCCGCTGCGAACATAATCCAGGCTCAGAATCTTCAGGATGAAATCCTTGGCAGTGGCATTGGCGTAGCGCTTGCCGCGAATCACGATCTTGACCGATTCCGGCACTTTGACGCGCACATCTTTCGTAATCCATCCATTAAACACGTCAGTGGTTCCGATGCCAAAGGCTACGCAGCCGATTGCGCCCACGTGTGGCGTGTGCGAGTCCGATCCGATGTTGAGTTGCCCGGGCAGCGCGTAGCTTTCCAGCACGATGGAGTGGCAAATGCCTTCCGACCCCTTCCGGTCTTTCAGTTCTCCATGCAGTTTGATTCCCTGCTTGTGAGCGAAGTCCTGCTGTTTCAGTTTGAGCTGTGTCGCCAGGTCAAGCAGACCAAGCTTCTTTTTCTCCTCAGAAATCACCTCGTCGAGAAACGTCAGATGGTCGCGGAAAAAGATGATGCTCGAAGCATCGTTGACCTTCGCATCCTTGCCAACATAGCGTTCAAAGAAAATGGCTGCCATCGGAGTAACATACTCGTGGCTGAAACGGAGGTCCGCCTGCGCGAAGCCTGTATCGCCGGGCTTCACACTGGGAACACCGACCTCGCCCTTCTCATTGAGCATGTGCCGCGCGAATATTTTTTCAGCCACCGTCATAGGACGCTTTTCAGTCTTGATCGGCGGCAGGAACACTTTCTTCTGCATGCGCCCCACGTTGAAGGGAAACAGCCCGCCGTATTCAATCACCTGGCGTGTGATTTCATCCTCGCCGGCAGTGAACTCGCTTAACGGAATGTCTACCCCGCCGCGAATTTTGTCGACCAGCAAGAAGTTGGTCGAAGTCAGGACGCCCAGATTTTGGCAATTTTGCTTGTAAATTCGCTCGATATTTTCCGCAATCACCACGCGAATGCCGGCACACATCTCGGCGTAAGGCGACTGCTCGCGGCTTGATCCTTTGCCGCGTCGCTTGCCGCTCACCGCGCACACAAAACCGCCGCGCTTCACATCGCCGCGCCCAATCGGACTTACGCTACCGCATTTCAGTCCAAGATATGGAATCTCGCCCAGCGTTTCATCAAAATAGAAACAGTAGTGCGCCGGAGTAATTTCGTCGGTTGAGATGTCGTCCCGTAGCTTGGGATTGTTCGCGGGATTTTTTGTATCCCACAGCAGGTTCTCCCCCGCGAGTTGCCGCTTAATGAGTTCGGGATCTTCGGTGAGGAAAAGAATGCGCCCCTGCAGCCTGACCTGATCTGGTCGTTTTTCGATTTTGCGTTCGAGAAGAGAGTTGATCACGCTGAGCCTGTTGAAGC
>JBAVZU010000226.1:0-3019 GCA_049588915.1 Candidatus Sulfotelmatobacter sp. | reverse complement strand
CTCCCATGCAGCAGTTTCTTGTGTGTTATCCGGAAAATGTGCCGAGAAAACGACACTATCTCGCATGCGGGTGCACGGTTGGGTAAGTGATCGCACTCATTTTGAGAATTGGCTTGTCTCACTTAGTAAGTGTGATAGCGATAATGAGACGAGCGGCCCAGCAAACTTAGGCTGCAACCTAGGAACCGCCGCTTCGTCTACGCGATCGACACTTACTTACCGCTAGGGCTTGTTCAAGAAAGAGTTCGCAAGAAAGAGTTCGCAAGATAGATTCTCAGCTTAATCTTTTGTTGCGAGGAAGAAGGATGACATCATCGATCGCCGAAGCGATACGCGGCGCGCATAGGTCGTTTCTCCAAGCGTGGAGGCTCGAAACTTAGCGCCGAGTTGTGCGCGATGCTGATGAACCGGCGCTCTTCCTTCGAGGCTACACCGCGGCTTCTGCTGGCTCACCGAGCGCGATCTCTTCGTTAGTTTGAGTCGCAGTGTGAGTCTTCGCGACCAGCATATAAATGGAGGGCACCACAAACAAAGTGAAAGCAGTGCCGATGATCATGCCGCTGACCAGCATGATGCCGATGCTGTTTCGCGCTCCGGCTCCGGGACCATTAGCAAGAACGAGCGGAAAGTGGCCGCAGACTGTGGCGGCCGTTGTCATGAGGATGGGTCGAAGTCGAGTGCTGGCCGCCCCAATAATCGCTTGAAGTTTATTTAGGCCGGTTTCCTGCAAATGGTTCGCGAATTCGACGATCAGAATCCCGTTCTTTGCAATGAGGCCGACGAGAGTGATAAGCCCGACCTCACTATATATATTCAGAGTTGTGAAATTCAGAAATGAAAAGACCAGTGCCCCTGAAATTGCCAGCGGGACAGAACCGGCCAGAACGATAAAAGGATCGCGGAAACTCTCGAATTGCGCGGCCAGAACGAGATAAATCAAGATCGCCGAAAGCAAGAACGTGCCCAGGAATTTGCTTCCCTCCACCCGCAGCTGCCGTGACTCGCCCGCATAGTCGACAGTGAATCCCTGGGGCAGAATCTGTTTGGCTTGATCCTCCAGAAAGGTCAGAGCCTTGTCGAGCGGAACGTTCGGCGGGATGACGCCCTGAATCCGCACCGCATTCAATTGCTGAAATTTGTTCAGCGACCTCGGCTCGGTGGTCGTCTTGAGAGTGGCAAATGTTGAGAGAGGCACAAGCTTGTCGGCGGACCCCTTCACATAGATCTGTGAGATTTGATCCGACGTCAGGCGGTCCATTCGCTTCAGTTGCGGAATGACTTTGTAGCTGCGTCCTTGAATGCTAAAGCGATTGACGTAGTTTCCACCTAACATGATGGAAAGGTCCGCGCCTGCCTGGCTCAAATCCACGCCCTGCGAGCGAAGTTTGTCGCGATCAAAAACCACTTCCGTTTGTGGCTGGTCGAACTTGACGTCCGTATCGGCGAAGATGAACATGCCACTGGCCATGGCCTTCTGCACGATCTGCTCGGCGAGCTGACTGACTTGCTCCGGCTCAGCCGCGGACACAATCGCAAAGTCTACGGGGAAGTTGCCACCTCCGGGTAGCGGCGGCGGCGTTAGGGGAATTACGCGAACGCCGGCGATCTTCGACAGCGGTCCGCTGGATTCCACGAGCAGCTGTTGCGTGGTCTTCTTTCGCTGGCTCCAGGGCTTCGTGACCATACCTCCGAACCCACCGCCTGGATTCGTGATTTGAAAGATGCTCGCGCTTTCTGGAAACGAGTGGTAGACATCATAGACCTGCTGCGTAAACAGGTTGGTTTGGTCGAGGGTTGAATTGGCAGACGATTGAATGACGCCGAATACGACCCCTTGATCCTCGGACGGAGCTAGCTCTCGCTGAGAGAACATGTACAAGGGAATCATGAGCGCAGCGACGATCACCCAAACGGTGAGCACTACCGGACGATACTGTAATGTTCCGGTCAGCAATCGGACATACAGATTCCGGACATTT
The DNA here is from genome assembly GCA_049588915.1 of Candidatus Sulfotelmatobacter sp. Lineage (GTDB taxonomy): Bacteria > Acidobacteriota > Terriglobia > Terriglobales > Acidobacteriaceae > Sulfotelmatobacter. The sequence goes on along the minus strand of JBAVZU010000226.1, from coordinate 1,040 downwards.
TCAAAGCGCCGGTTGACGATGCCGGCAAAGCCGCGTTCCGTGTCGCCGGCGCGCAGCAACTTCGAACCCATCATGGGTGACAGGGTGAGGGCCACAACACCTGAAACGATGACGGCACCCGCCAGAGTAAACGCGAATTCCCGGAACAACGCCCCGGTTAGTCCTCCTTGAATTCCAATCGGGGCATATACAGCCGCCAGCGTGATCGTCATAGCAATGATCGGTCCAACCAGCTCACGCGCGGCATCCCTCGCAGCTTGAAACGGAGTCTTGCCCATATGCAGGTGCCGCTCGACGTTTTCCACCATGACAATGGCGTCATCCACCACCAATCCAACCGAAAGCACAATCGCAAGTAGAGTGAGAAGGTTGATGGTGAACCCAGCCAGCAACATGAGAAAGACAGCGCCAATCAGCGAGATCGGAATGGCGATAACGGGAATCAACACGGAGCGGAATGATCCCAGGAAAAGGAAGATGACGACGATGACAATCAGTAAGGTTTCGGCGAGCGTGTGCAGCACTTCATTGATGGCATCTTGAATATATTCTGTAGAGTCATAGGGAACGCCCAACTTCATGCCGCTGGGCAACTGCTGTTGAATCGCCGGCAGCTCTTTACGCACATTACGGATCACTTCCAGAGAATTCGCGGTAGGAAGCACCCAGACGCCCATGAAGGTCGCGGTCTCTCCATTGAAGCGAACATCCTGGTCGTAGTTCTCAGCGCCGAGCTGCACGTCCGCAATTTCGCCCAATCGGACGACTACGCCATTCTGCTGTTTCACGATCATCTGACGAAACTCGTCAGGAGTGCGCAGGTCGGTGTTAGCGATCAGGTTCACAGAAACCATGGAGCCCTTGGTGGCTCCGAGCGCCGAAAGATAATTGTTCTTGGACAGCGCATCACGAACGTCGGAGGGCGAAACGCCACGCGCGGCCATTTCTTGCGGCTTTAGCCACAAGCGCATGGCGAATGTCCGGTTGCCTAGGATGTCCGCACGCTGCACACCGCTGATGGCGCTTAACTTGGGTTGGAC
>JBAVZU010000225.1:0-1986 GCA_049588915.1 Candidatus Sulfotelmatobacter sp. | reverse complement strand
GTATTGGCTCGCGTCCAGGCGCGTCCAGTTCTTGCCCGCGTCGTCGGAACGGAACAGCGCGCTGCTCTTCGATTCGATCATGGCGTAGACAACCTGCGGCTTGGAAGGGGCCACCGCCAAGGCGATGCGGCCGTAGGGTTTCTCCGGAAGTCCTTTGGCATTGGCCGTAGTGAGCTCGGTCCAGTGTTCGCCGCCGTCCGTAGATTGGAAGATTCCGCTGCCTGGACCGCCCGAGCGGAAGGTCCAGGCCTGCCTGCGGAAATCCCACAGGGAAGCGTAAATAGTCTTATAGAACCTCGCATAATACAGTGACAATCTCGCAGAATATAGTGACATTCTTGGCATTCTCATTTATGCTTTGGGTATGCCTGTACCTCCACGCCGGGATTTTCAGAACCTGGAACTACGTCGCAAGCAGGCCGCGCGCCTGTTCGCGGCCGGTAAGCTGATCCTCGCCTCCATAGCTCGCGAACTGAAAGTGAGCCGCCAGAGTGTGTTGCGTTGGTATCGGGAGTGGCAAGGCGGCGGAGCCGCTGCTTTGCGCGGCGCAGGCCGGGCTGGCCGCAAGCCGAAATTGGAACCTGCTCAACTGCGGCAGGTAGACAAAGCCCTGCGGCAAGGCGCGCGGGCGCACGGTTTCGACACGGGCCTGTGGACGCTGCCGCGCGTCGCCAAGGTCGTTGAGCGCTTAACTGGGGTGCGCTATCACCCCGGTCATATGTGGAAGGTTCTGGGAGCCATGGACTGGAGTTTGCAGCGTCCGGCCAAGCAGGCCCGCGAGCGCGACCAGAAAAAAGTGAAGCTCTGGTTGGAGCAGCGGTGGCCGACAGTAAAAAAAACGCTCGGCGGCGCAAAGCCTGGATCTTCTTCCAGGACGAGAGCGGCGTCTCGCAACGTCCCTCCGTCCGACGCACCTGGGCGCCGAAAGGCGAGACGCCAATCCTGATTCACGCTTTCAACTGGAAGAAGATGTCTATCTGTGCCGCTCTCGGTTACCGCTGCGATGGAAAACGGAGCAAACTTTTCTTTCAAACCCGCGACGGGAACTACAACACCCCCAGCCTGATCCAGTTTTTGGAAGACCTGAAGCGGGAATTGCGGGGAGCGAAGGCAGTTCTGGTGTGGGATGGTTTACCGGCGCACAAGAGTCGGGAAATGAAGGCCTATCTGGGACAACAGCGCGATTGGCTTGTAGTCGAAAGATTACCCGGCTATGCGCCCGACCTGAACCCGGTGGAAACGCTTTGGGGAAACATCAAAGGGCAAGAACTGGCCAACCGGTGCGCCTCAGATCTTGCGGAAGTTGGCCAAGCGATTCGGAAAGGGATGGCACGGGTTCGCAAATCGCAACGCCTTCCGTTTTCCTTCCTGAACCACGCCGGTCTTTTCTTTTGATTATTTTGTCACTGTATTATGCGAGATTCCGTAGGTCCAATGGTTCCGGCGCGTACGGCGGTGGGGCATACGATATTGTTGGTCCCACTGGTTCGTCCCTGGGTTACAAAACGGTGGCAGCAAAATCGGGAGACGCGCTGGAGCTTTTCGGCATCGGCTTCGGACCCACGAGTCCGACCGTGCCGGCCGGAAAGGCTTATTCCGGCGCTGCGGCGACCACGAATCCAGTCAGTGTGGCGATCAACAATGTTACGGTGACGCCGTCATTTGCTGGAATAACTTCGGCTGGGCTCTATCAAATCAATTTAACGCTTCCGGCAGGCTTAGGCGCTGGCGACGTTCCTCTGCGAGCTGTAGTGGGTGGCGTCCAAACGCCGTCCGGGGTTGTGCTGTCTGTGCAATAGTTGGTTGTCGCGGGCATGCCTGTTGTGTTGATCATGGCGGGCGGCTACGGAGCAGTCCCACCAAGCGCAGCGCCGCCGCGAATTCACTTTCTAAAGCTCCGAGACTGGCCAGCTTCCTTTCGAAGCGCCTCGTGCAGGAGAAGCTTGATGTAGGTCTGGTAACCGATACCTCTGTCATCCGCCAGTT
>JBAVZU010000224.1:0-14071 GCA_049588915.1 Candidatus Sulfotelmatobacter sp. | reverse complement strand
CGCCTCCAGATGAGCACACGGCTCGCACAATTTCGTGCCGCGCAAGGACACGGCGCCGACACGAAACTCGCGGCCAACGAGGTGATTCAGCGGCACACCGCGCGTTACCAGATTTCGCCGAGCCGCTCCGGCGTCAATGGCAATATCTTTCTCCCGATTGAGCGCCTCGATGGCTTCAATTTCAATCAGTGTGATGTCGCGGCTTACCCCGGGAGACTTGGACCAAAAACCGATTCCATGAAAATATCGGTCTCCTTCAATGCCCCGTCCCGCCAAGGCTGTCACTTCCTGGCGCGATTCCATCGGCGCCGAAGCTTGCCCTGCAACGTAAAGCAGGAGAACATTTCCCTGGAACAAGTTGACCTCACTCAGTGTTCAACATGCCAATCGAACAAATTACCCAATAGCTCAATTCTTTTTTTAATTTGGACCCTTCATCTTGTCCTTGACGCTGTGCGCGAGTTTCTCGATCTCCTCGGCCTTCTTGAGCACTTCGATCGAGAGCATGTTCTCATTCGTCTTGTCCACATACTGTTTCAGTTCGCTCGCGAGCTTCAACAATTTGTCAGTATCAGCCCTGAGCGCGGCCTGCCTCTCCTGGTTGGCTTTTTTGGCCATCTCGATGGCAAGGCGCTCCCGGCCTTGGTCGTCATCACGGGGAGCTGCGGTTCCGTCAATCGACTGGGTGTGCGGCGCCCTTAGGCTCTGCCCAAAGCCAGGAATCGTGAACAGGAAGAAAAGAAGGAAGAGAAGAAGGAAACCCCAAGCGATTCGCTTCGTTCGCACATAATCCTCGGAAAAGGCGCGGACGTTCTGCCGGGCTAAGTATGGACATTTTTGTCGCGGACGGCAACAGAAATTGTAAATTATTCAGGAAACGAAAGGGTCTGGTGCGGAGGCTTGTGAGACTCAGCAAGCCAGTCAAAGCATTGGCCAGCACCCTTATCTGACCAATGACAGCTGACCATTGCTATCTACAGCGAACTCATATTCGACAAGAACTCGCCATTCGACTTTGTCTTGCTCAGCTTATCGATCAGCAATTCCATTGCTTCCACAGGAGAGAGCGGGTTCAGCACCTTGCGCAGCACCCAGATCCGCGACAGATCTTCGCGCGGAATCAGCAGCTCTTCCTTACGCGTTCCAGACCGCTGAATATCAATCGCCGGGAAAACGCGCTTATCCACCAGCTTGCGCTCGAGAATAATTTCAGAGTTGCCTGTGCCCTTGAACTCTTCGAAGATCACATCATCCATGCGCGACCCAGTGTCAATCAAGGCAGTTGCAATTATTGTTAAAGAACCGCCTTCTTCAATATTTCGCGCTGAGCCGAAGAACCGCTTCGGACGCTGTAGAGCATTCGAGTCCACGCCGCCCGAAAGCACTTTGCCCGAGGGCGGAACAATCGTGTTATAAGCTCGCGCCAGCCGCGTAATCGAATCAAGCAAAATCACCACATCGCGCTTGTGCTCGACCAGGCGCTTCGCCTTCTCGATCACCATCTCCGCAACCTGTACGTGCCGCGCCGCAGGCTCGTCGAAGGTCGAAGATATCACCTCACCCTTCACCGATCGCTGCATGTCCGTAACTTCTTCCGGACGCTCATCGATCAACAGCACCATCAACACCACTTCCGGATGGTTCGTCGTGATCGAGTTCGCCACATTCTGCAGCAGCATGGTCTTGCCGGCGCGCGGCGGGGAAACAATCAACCCACGCTGTCCCTTACCGAGCGGCGTCAGCAAATCCATCACCCGCGCGCTGGAGTTCTCCCGTGTAGTTTCCAGCTTCAACCGTTCTTGCGGATACAGCGGCGTCAGGTTGTCGAACAGGATCTTGTTCCGCGCCTCATCCGGCGACTCAAAGTTCACTGCCTCAATCTTCACCAGCGCGAAATACTTCTCGCCCTCGTGCGGAGGCCGCACCTGTCCGCTGATCGTGTCGCCGGTTTTCAAATCAAATTTGCGGATCTGCGACGGCGACACATAAATATCGTCCGGCCCCGGCAAGTAGTTGTAGTCCGGCGACCGCAGAAAGCCGTAGCCGTCAGGCAAAATTTCCAGCACGCCTTCGGCAAAAATGTGTCCTTCTTTTTCGCTCTGCGCTTGCAGGATTTTGAAGATGAGGTCCTGCTTGCGCAGTCCGCTGGCGCCGGGCAGCTCCAAGGTCCTTGCGATCTTGGTCAGCTCGGTAATGTTTTTTTCTTTCAGTTCGGCGATGGTCATGATTCACCTAAACCCGGTCCACTCAAACGTGTAAGTTTCAGCGTCTTCGGGAGATTTTCAAAGGAGGGTATTCAGGAGAGACAAAACACCACGAGGCAAGGCGGGCAGGCTGTTTTAGGCAGCCCGCCGTTGTGCCTCAGCAAAATTCTCCGGCTCCGACAGAATTTCCTGCCGCTCCGCGCCTGCGATCCGGTCCAAAACTCCATTCATCGTTTCCTGGATTCTGGTGCTGGGCCGGTGGAACTTCCGCGTGGCCTTGGAGGCGAGCTGGCATAACATATAACGATTTCGTAACGTTTGTAAAGCGTCAAACACACGATCAGAGCGCATGTGTGTCTTTCCCCTTCCTTAAAGATGTGGGCATCCCGCTTTCGCCCTTCGTGTCACAGCATGGCAACAACTTCGCGCGTACGTTGCAACTTACTGATTCGACTGAGTTTTTTAAGGAGTTAGCGTAATCCCTACTCAGAATAGATGCGCGACCGAACCCCAAAGATGCTCTCTTTTCCGGATTTGGGCTGACTGGCTGAGGTACTTCGCAAACCGACCCAGAGGCTCTGGATGTCCGTGGAACAAGATACTCTACCCGCAATCCGCAAACAGGTCAATACCTTTTACTTATCTTTGCTGGTTCATTTTACTGGTTCACTTTGGCCCCGGTTCACTTAGGATCCTTGTTAAACCTTTTTCATTCCGCCCACTCGGAGCCAGCGACGGCATAGCGAGGAATCGCTTTTCGTCGACAGCACAGCCCCACTCCGACGGTTGAAAATAGAACGGGCAATCGATTCGATTGGATCGTCCAACGCATTCGGTTATTGTGTATTCAAAGGGCACGCAGACCGCAGGACAACTGCGCAGGGGATTCCAGGGTGAAGCTTCGCCTAGGCTGGGTAATTACGCTTGTGATAGCAATGGAGACTGGAATCTCCTCTTGCGAGCGGCAGCAGCCCAAACAATCAGGCGCAGAACAGCGCGTGATTGCCAACATTCCAGCCCCTATCGCCAAACCACTACCGCCGCCCGGGGACAAACCTTCGGCTGGAATTCCGCACGCGTCTCCATCGCAGCCGATGTCCGGCACAGCCTCGTCCCTGCTCGCGCATGCGCCCACAATTTCAAAACCCGCGTCCGCCGAAGCGCCCAAGGGCGCGCCGCAGCTTAAAGAAGCCGCGCCCTCGAGCCTCTCAGGAAGTTGGCACGGAACCTTCACCCATCAATCCGCGGATCAGATCGCCAACGTGACGATCCACCTCGAGGACAGTGCGGAGATGTTGACTGGCACTCTCACCTTCGATCCGGGAGGAGAAAACTCCTCCTCCTGCTCCCTGAAGGGCAGTTACAATCTGCTGAGAAAATTCATGGTGCTGCTGATCGGCACCTGCCATGGACGCCCGCCCAACTACCTCCAAGGCCAGATCGGCTTCACATCCGTGAATCTGAGCGACCGTCGAATCGTTGGCGTCGAACCGAGGCAAAACGGCGTCTTGGACATCAGCCGCTGAGAGAATGTCCTGGGAGGTACCCTATGGATTGTCTTCACAAAATATTTAGAATCATACAGTTGCTAAAATCGGTCTTTGTAAAATCCGTCTTCTAAAGGATTTACGGCAAAATATTTGTTTTCAGTTACTTGGAGACCTAGCTGGGGCAAGTCCCTTTTTTCGTGCCTTGGCCTCGACCATGATTGCGGAGTTTGGTCTGTGGAAGACAAGGTCGGATGTCACAACGGGTGAGGTGAGCGATACGCAGTGGTTTCCTTCAATGACACAGCTAGAAGACGCCCATCAAAGCGATCCCCCTCAAACTCGAGCGCCAGGCACAACTGGAGGAGTACACCCAACGCCACGGCCAGGACCGCGCCACCGCGCCCCGACAACGCTCTGGCAGCCTATCTCGAATAGGAGCGCGAGGATTTCGAACTGCTCCGCTGGTCCCGTCGACAGCGCGGCTACCAACCCCGCATCAATGCATCTAGCGGGCTTACATGGATGCGCAGGCGGGCATTTAGAAAGCTCCCATGTGTCGCAACCCCGGTGAGAGATGGCACCCGCTATGCAGAAAATATCGATCCACAAACAACCTTGTCATTCCGAGCCTTTCGTAGCCGCGATCAGCGGCGAGAACGGCGAGGAACCTGCTGGAAGCCATCGATTATGCGGCTGTCCCATTACCTCGCGTCCTTTGCGAGGAGCGGGACCTTCTGCAATGCGGTCGAGCATCGTGACCATGCGGCTCGACACCGACCTGCTCCGCGGGTTCCGGCAACAGCGCGGCTACCAGACACGGATTAACGCTATCCTGCGGGCTTACATGGAGGCCAACCACTCTGCTTGACACGAGTTACGCGCGCTCCTAGTCTAGGCAGAGACTTGCCATGAACGCGATTCGCTTCAAGCCCGAGCGACAGGCACAACTGGAGGAGTACGCGCAGGGCACGGTCGGGACCCTGCCACCGCCCTCGACAATGCTCTGGCGGCCTATCTCGAATGGGAGCGTCAGGAACTTCGAGCAGGCCACGCAAGCCATCCGTCGCGGCCACGAAGACGTAAAGGCCGGACACACTCGCTCCGCCGCTGAATTCCTCTCCGAAGTCCGCCGCAAGCATGACCTATCGCGTTGAAATCTCGGCGCAAGCCGAGAGTGACGCACAAGGAATCCTGGAATGGCTGCTAGCACAGCACGCGGGCGAAAACCGGCCAGCGTTGGTTTTCGGCGATGGAAGACGCGATCACCACCCTTGCAACGTTTCCCGAGCGCTGCCCGCTCGCTCCCGAGCGCTCGCGATTCCTGTTTGAAGTGCGCCAACTCCTCTACGGCCATAAACCGCACGTGTATCGAATTTTATTCACTATTCAGGAGGGCACTGTGGACATCCTTCACATCCGGCACGGTCGGCGCAAACCGCTTTCGGGACGTTAGACATCCCCACTTCTCGCAAAGGACGCGAGAAATGGGGCACCCGGCGCTCAGTTGCCTAAGTTTTGACGGGGCGGCTGCGGTTCTTCCTGCGGAAGGAGGGTGGCTAGCTGGTTTGCCATCCACTGTTTCACACAGCCCTGATTATTCTTCGTCTTTGTTTCCCGTTCCTGCTCCCGGTCCTTTAGGCAACCGCGCGGTTTTTTCGGCGAGAAGGTAAACCGTGTTCAATAGGTGCTCGACAACATCAAAAGCTAGGTTCAATTCGTCAGACTTATGAGCTTTCACTTTATGCGCCGCTTCGTTACCCATGAATCGCAAGTCGTGCAGGACCCTTGCCTCTAGTTTTGTAATCAGGTTTAGGGTTACCAATGAATTAATCTTCTTGAAGAGGTTCCTGCCCTTTGCACCCCTCTCCTTACAGACTGTTTCGACTATAGCCCGAATACCGATTCCTGTTAGGACCGGCAGACCCTGCATGAGTGCGGATCGTGCTTCTAAATAGATTTTCTGAAGTTCCCATGGCAGAAGATGGGCATCGTCTAGAGGGGGGCGCCCGGCTATCCGACCGGGGAAAATATCCCTTCGCGTGAGCAATTGATCGTCATCTTCTGGGTCCCAATCCTCGCTGCAGGTCGACTCCTTGCAGAAGCTCACTGTAAGGCAACCACGACATTGCACGATCAAGTACGACTCCCACACTTGAACATCGCCGCCGTCGCTTTCGTCGTCCGAGGCAACGTCTGTGAGAATTTCGTGGACAGTTGGACGACTGCATTCGCCACAAACGACCACGATAGTACCGCCGTTTCTCTTGTTTAATGTGCGCTTCGCTGTGTGGCTCATCCTCACCTCGTTATTGTTGCCGAGCGGAGTCAAACCGGGTCCGCTGTCGCGGATTTCTTCCTATACTCCTGAAGGCGGAATGGCGCGACATATACGTACTCGACTATCGCGCGGAAGAACTCGTCCATTACCCACGTCATTGGCACGGTGACTTTCTGCGTTGTGTTGTGGGCCCCAGAATTGCCGAGATTCCGTAGAACCGAGCTAATTTCCGCAAGGACCGGGGAATCTCTCCCTTGGTGGCAAGCACCGCGAGTCGCTTAGCGAGCGTCCTAGGCTGCACCCCACGGTCATCGCAGACAGCCTCGAGAGCCCGTCGAACGAGCACAGCGAACGCGTTCGGGGAAATTGGTTCTCTTGCCTCGCTGAAATTCGAAGCTACTTGGGCTGGCACCGATTTGTGAAGAGAGTCTTCCTTTGGATACAGAAGAGTGGCTTCGTCGAAGTCGAGGGGCTCCAGATTCTGATACAGGGAGATGTCGTGGCAGGTCGCGCACTCGAAGACTGTGTGGATGGTAGCAGGGGCATCTCCCTCGCTTACTCTTCCATCATGGGTGTACCAGGTGTCTACATGCTCGTGTTGGAAAACAAGTTTATGGGGGGGGCGGTTGCCGCAAGAGGGGCAGACCAAGACCTGCGTGTCTCCGAGAGTCATAGCGATCCTCAGTGGAAGTAGTGTCGAAGAGTTTACTCCTTCACTCCTAGCTGCCAAAACAGAAACGAATACACGTCGGTGAACTCTTCGATCTGCTTGGCCACCGGTTTCCCCGCTCCATGTCCCGCCTTGGTTTCAATCCTCAACAGAATCGGACGCGTCTTGCTGGCTCCGTTCTTGGCCTCGGCTTGCATCTCCGCTGCCATTTTTTTGGCGTGCATGGGATCGACGCGGGTGTCTGTGTCCGCAGTCATGAATAAGATTGCGGGATATTCCGTTCCCTCCTTCACGTGGTGATATGGAGAATAGGCGTAGAGCCACTTGAACTGGTCGGGATTGTCGGCGCTGCCGTACTCGGGAATCCAGAGCTTGGCAATCTGAAAATTCTGGTAGCGCAGCATGTCGAGCAGGGGAACCTGGCAGACCACGGCGCGAAACAGATCGGGACGCTGCGTGATCATGTCCCCCATCAGCAGGCCGCCATTGGAGCCGCCCTGAATGGCGAGATGGTCTTTATCCGTATATTTTTCCGCGATCAGATGTTCGGCGGCGGCGATCATGTCATCGAAAACATTCTGCTTTTTGTCGAGCATTCCGGCGCGATGCCAGTCTTCGCCAAACTCCGCGCCACCGCGCAGGTTCGCCACGGCATAGACTCCGCCATGCTCCATCCACAGATAAGCGGTGCGGCTGAAGGAGGGACTGAGGCTCACATTGAATCCGCCATACGCCGTGAGCAGCGTGGGATTGCGACCGTCCTTCTTCAATCCTTTCTTGTTGACGATGAACATGGGCACGCGCGTGCCGTCTTTGGAATGGAACCATTCCTGATTCACTTCGTAAGCCGCGGGATCGATGGAAGGCGCATCGACCTTGGCCCAGAGAGAAGTGGCTTTGGTCTTCAGGTCGTAACGATAAATTGTGGGAGGAACGGTGAATGACAGGAAGCCGTAGAAAATTTCGTCGCGGTTCCATTTGCCGTCCGAGCCGAAGACCGTGCCCAGCGCGGGAAGCGTGAGATCGCTGAGCTTGTCTCCAGTGATATCAAAAATCTTTAGCTGGGAGGTTGCATTCTGTTCATACTGCGCAAAAATCTTTCCGCCCCACACGGCTGCGCCTTGCAGAACTGCGTCGGTCTGGGGAATGATTTCTTTCCAGTTGTCGCGTTCGTAGTCGCCGGCTTCGGTGACGAACACGCGGTAGCGCGGAGCATCCTCGTTGGTGACGATGTAAACGCGTCCGTTGTAGATTGAACCGCTATAGAGAAAATTCTTGCCGGTGGTGATGCGCGTGGGCGGTGTGCCTTTTTTCAGATCCATCAGGAACAGTTCGGTCTTGGTCCAGCCTTGCTCGACGGTGATGAGGAGCAGGCGGCCATCGTTGTCGAGACTGACATTGGGCCAGTCCTCAGGGTCGCGGCCCTCGCCGAAAATTTTCAGGTCGGTTTCGGGATCGGTTCCGAGTTCGTGATAGAAGACGTGGCGGTTGTACACCTCCTGGCCTTCGGGCACGTCGCCTTTTTTTGGATAGCGGGTGTAATAGAAGCCGGAGTTGTCGGGCATCCAGGCAATGCTGCAGGCGCGCGTGCGCTCGATGGTGTCAGGCAGCGTGTTGCCGGTTTTGGTTTCAATGATGTGCAGCGTGCTCATCTCGGAGCCACTCGGCGAGGTGCCATACGCCAGATACTTTCCATTCTCCGAAGGCTGGTACCAATCGAGCGCGATGGTGCCGTCGGCGGCGAGGTGATTCACGTCGAGCAACACGCGATCTTTTCCGTTGTTTTTGGTTTCAACTCCACCTTCTGCTCTTTTAACGCCGCCTTCGCGCACATAAAGCACCGGCTGGTTCTGCATGCCCTCGCGGCGGGTGTAGAAATAATATTTTCCGCCAATCTGCGGCGCGCTGATGCTGCCGATGCTGAGCAATTCCGTCAGGCGCTTGTGAATCGCGTCGCGCCCTGGAAGCGGATCGAGCAAAGAGCGCGTATACGACATCTCTTCCTCAACCCATTTCTGCGTGTCGGGACTCGCGCCGTCCTCGAGCCAGCGGTAGTTGTCGACAATCTTCACTCCATGCACCGTCTCTTCGAGCGGACGCTTTTCTGTTTTGGGTACCGTCGAGGACGCGGAAGACTTCACGTCATCGCCGGCGAACCTCACTCCCGCCAAAAGAAAAACCGAAACAACAACCAGACCCGCTGCACTCATCACTCACCTCGCAACTCTGTCGCCTTGCAACTCGATAGCCTACCAAACTCTCAGATGCAAACCACTGTTTTCAGGCGTCGTTCAAGATGTTATGATTGATGCGATTCAGAAGCGCGCGCTCAAGCGCGCTTCTCACACTCCTCAGTAGCTCAATGGCAGAGCATTCGGCTGTTAACCGAAGGGTTGTAGGTTCGAGTCCTACCTGAGGAGCCATTTCTTGGTTCAGTTACAAAATCGCTAAAGCAGAATTTCGCTGCGTTCTAATGCATGTGTTCGCAACACTAGCTTTTGGCTGCGAGCTGCGGGAGCTTGCAAAGTCGGAGTTCACTGAATATAAGGATGAAGGGGCAAATTCAGCGCGATCGTCGTTCAGCAGGAACCAAACCTCTTGTCTCCTTCACGCCGCGGATTTCTTAAATCTCTCAGCCGATCAGGTCTGGTCTTGTCGCTGGAAAGGGTTCTTGGACTGGCGAATCCCAGGTGGTTGCCCGCTCAGTCCCTGGCTGACGAGAAGGGCGGCGCGAAAAAAGAGGTCTCTGAAGGCAACGAGCTGGGAGTGAGTTTTCTGAATGTGGCTCGCGAATCCGGCTTGAATGTGAAGACGATCTTTGGCGGCGAACACAAAAACAAATATCTGCTCGAGACTACGGGTTGCGGGGTTGCGTTTTATGACTACGATAACGACGGCTGGCTCGATATTTTTCTGGTGAATGGATGGCGGTTGGAAGGATTCCTGGCCGGAAGCGAACCCACGTCTCATCTTTTCCGCAACAATCGCGACGGCACGTTCACGGATGTGACCGCCAAAGCTGGAGTAGGCCATTCGGGCTGGGGGCAAGGGGTGTGCGTCGGCGACTATGACAACGACGGTTGGGAAGACTTGTTTGTAACGTATTACGGCAAAAATGTTCTCTATCACAACAACGGGGACGGAACCTTCACTGACGTAAGTGTGAAGGCGGGCCTGGCGGGCAAGGGTACGCGGTGGAACACGGGATGTGCGTTCGTCGATTACGACCGGGATGGACGCCTCGATCTGTTCGTGGCCAACTACATCGATATGGATCTTGCCACCGCGCCCGTGCCGGAGTCGGGACCTTGTCTTTACAAGGGCGTTCTTGTGGCATGCGGGCCGCCGGGTTTGCAGGGTGGAAAGAATATTCTTTACCACAACAACGGAGACGGCACATTTAGCGATGTTTCGGAGGCAGCGGGAATTTTCCGCGCGAACGGTACGTACGGATTGGGCGTGCTTACCGCCGATTTTGATAACGACGGCTGGCCCGATATTTACGTGGCCAACGACTCTACGGCCAGCGCGCTTTATCACAATAAGAAAAATGGGACGTTTGAGGACATTGCTGTCGAAGGCGGCTGCGCTTTAAGTCCAGACGGGAAGCCGCAGGCGGGCATGGGAGTATCCGCCGGGGATTATGATCTGGATGGCAACCTAGATCTGCTGAAGACGAACTTCGCAGGCGACACGCCTTCGCTTTACCACAACCTTGGTGGAGGGAACTTCGAGGATGCGACCTTCACTGCGGGGTTGGGGGCGCACACGCAATTTCTAGGTTGGGGCTGCGGATTTTTGGATTTTGATAACGATGGCTGGCCCGACATTTTGATCTGCAACGGCCACGTCTATCCCGAAGTGGAGCAACTGAAAACCGAAGCAGGCTATCCCCAGCGGAAATTGCTTTATCGCAACTTGCGCAATGGGCGTTTTGCCGACGTTTCCTTCCAGGCGGGAGCGGGGATCTCGAATCCGGCGCCGAGCCGCGGATGCGCGTTTGGCGACTTCGATAACGACGGAGACATCGACGTGGTGGTCAATACAGTCAATGACTATCCGCAGTTGTTGCGCTGCGATTCCAAGCTGGAGAATAACTGGATCAAGATTCGCACTATCGGAACGAAATCAAACCGCAGCGGGATTGGGGCGCGGCTGATTTGCACGACGCGTCCTGCCGGCGAAACGAAACCTCATCAACAGATTGACGAAGTGCGCAGCGGAGGAAGCTATATTTCGCAAAGCGATTTGCGGGTGCACTTTGGGTTGGGGAAGGCTGAGAAAGTGGAGGTGCTCGAAATCCGCTGGCCCAGTGGGCACATTGACACGTTGAAGGACGTGAAAGCGAACCAGTTGATTTTTGTGAAGGAAGGCGAGGGAATCAGCCGCACGGTTCAGTTCACGAAGCTCAGTCCGCGACGAGCAAGTCTGAAATAGTGGGATTTCATGCGCCTGGGAGATTGCGGCTCTTCATCTTACCTCCTCGCGCTAAGTCCTGCAAACTGAATTCGATGGGGGGGTAGTGTCCTAATTTGAAGTCGGCTAAAAACTACATAAGCCGATCACATATGACGGAAGTAACAATCCCAGATTCTGACAAATAATTACACGCCGCTTTACTCGCCTAACAAACGCTTTCAGTAAGAAGCTAACTAACTTGAAAGCTGCTGTAGCTGTTCACTTCGCTCACTACAACTTCTGCCGCGTGCATCAATCTCTTCGCGTTACTCCCGCGATGGCCGCTGGAATCAGCGAGAGCGTTTGGAGTTTGGAACAGTTGCTAGCCTAGAGGCAATATTCGCCGTGTTATCTCGGCTAACTTGTCCTGATGTGCTTTTAGAATTCGTCTGCGGCGTTCTTTCTTATTTCGGAAATCCATAAATGCCCGATACTGGTTCCCCTTTTTCTCCAGCTCTCCCAAACTCTACAGATTCTGTGTAGTAGCCTTGTTTCTGGATTTCAGCTTTAACCCCCACGATCCAAGCATCAAACCTGTAATCCCAAGGGGGGAGATGTTCTCCGGTTGGCATTCGGACGAGATCGTATGAAAGGTTTATTCCAACCTCCATGAGAGAACCAAACAAATCGTGCAATTCATTTTTGTCGTTTCCTCTCTTGAATCGTTTTCTCTGCTGTTTGTGCCCTGGATTCTTGTGCGTTAATCAGTGCGCCGCTCTCTGCATCCAAAAGCCAAGGAACCCGAACAACGTTATAGATTAAAACCCCAAACAGCCAAATCAGATTCGCGCCAAGACCACATATCAGGCCGACTTTTATCGCCTCCTTTGTCCCGACATGAAGTTGCGAAACTCCATAGAAGTACCCCAAGCCTAAGCTCATTACACTGATAACGAGAGGCGGAGTACGTTTCTTGGCCGAAGAGTACGTTTCCTGCCAAATCCTCCGCCCTGCTCGTCTCCAATAAGGCTCTCGTTCCATATCCCGAAATTGTACTGACTACGCAATTCGCGTGCCATGTACGTGGACGGGTTACGAAAGATTTGTTTCATGGGGTTTAAAATTAGGACACTACCCGATGGGGGAAGAGGTAATCGGACATCCTCGGTTTGCCCCCAAAGGGTGCGGCCCACATTTGCTAACGACAGCGTGGCGGTTCGCGTATCGACCCGTACTCATGGCCAATTCTAGATGAGTGCGATCGTATCGCCCACGTCTGATACGGACGGGCCTCAGGTGTGACCCGAGGCCCGCGGAAACGTATAAATCGGCCCGTTCCGGGTGGTCAAGCCGAATGTCTTTGATGCTCCGCTCTGCGGCTATTTGTGAGTGCCGCCCTTCACGCCACCAATAAACTCCCGAAGCCAGGGAGCGAAAAGAATGTCGGGGCCGCTGGTGGTTGCGCATCCTGTGCCGCCCGGGCCAGCGGGACATCCCCAATAGTTTTCGGTTGCATTGATGGAGCCGGTGCACGCGACACCATCGAGGGCGCAAACATTGGCGACGCCGATATCGCCGCCCAGCAAGCCGTTGAGATGGGCGTCGACTTCGGCAGGGGTGTTCACGGCAATATCCTCATCTTCATTCACGATCACGTTCAACGAAATGATGGTGCCGCGAACCGGAGAGCCCCCACCGCCGCTATTGATATTGATTCCAGTGGGCCCGGCGGTGGCGGTGTCGTCGGTATCAGCACCGTTACCGGAGATGAAGTTGCCAATGATCGCGTTCCCGTCCATGTTGTCGGCGGGAGCGCCAAAAGAAGGGCCGACATGTGTGTGTAGAGCAACGCCAGGAATACCATTGCCCGTAAGTAGGTTGCCGACGATCACATTACCTGAGACGGTGCCGGGGCCATTGCCGTCGGAAAAAAGACCGACTCCCGCGCCACCAACCTTCACGCCGTTCTTGGAAGAAACGTTTTCGAAGACGGTATTGTGGCTGACCCCATAGTGAGGAGCGTAATAGGGCGGGGTCGAGCCCGAAGGGGGATGAGAGGCAAGTACGATGCCGCACTCCGGCGGATTGTTCGAGGCAATGTTATGTACGAGTAGATTATCGTGACTTTCCGCGGTCTCGTCGCTGATGAGAACGCCATCGCCATTGCCCGACAGAAGGTTGTCGGCGACGATCGAGTGAGCTGTTCCGACGAGGTGAAGGCCGCCGCCACAGTCACCGCTTTCATCGGTCTCATAGGTCCCGGTGCCGGGTTGAGGGCCGGGGCAAGCGATGCCCGAGCCGAAAACAACGCCCGGGACTGTGTCGTTGTTAACGATATGATTGTCGCGGATGGTATCGTCCGAAGTGCTGACGAGCAGAACTCCCTCGTAAAGGGCGTTCTTCACGGTGAATCCGGCAATGGTCACATCCTTGAGGCCGGGATAATCGAGGCCGTCCACAAAGATGCCGTGGGCAAGTCCGGTGGCGTCAATGACGGACCAATCCGCGCCGGCTCCTATCAGTGAAACCGGCTTGCTGATGACCACGGCTTCCTTGTAAGTGCCGGGCGCGACTTTGATCACGTCGTAGCTCGACGCTGCGCTAACGGCGGATTGAATCGTGGCGTAACATCCGCGCGAACCACCAGGGTTGACGCAAAGATTCTTGGCTTCGGCGTTCAAAGAGAATGCCGCGAAGAGTACGGCGCAACAAACTGCCAGGCATGAGCGAAATTGAGCTGGATTCATGTAGATTCTCCTTTTTTTCTTAGAGGCACAAAGGCCGAGTGGTCCAGGTGGAAGGCCAAGACCGAAATGATGTTGCGGGGAGGAGAAAAGAAACGTGCGGCAAGGATTATGCTCGCTGAGGCGCAGGCCTGTCAATCCGCGAATCGTTGGCTGTCGTTAGCACATGATATGTCCGGTTGAGATAGCACATGATATGTCCGCTTTGCGGGCGGTGAGGATAGAAGACCATGCGAAGCATGGAAGCTTATCCGAGGGCCGCGATGGAGCGGGCGATGAAAGTACAG
>JBAVZU010000223.1:0-9355 GCA_049588915.1 Candidatus Sulfotelmatobacter sp. | reverse complement strand
CGATGGACAGGAGACGCAAGGTGGAGCGATTCGAAGAGATCAGGCGGGAACATGCGCATGGAGCGGGCACGATTCGTGCGGTCGCGAAGAAACTGGGCGTGCATCGGCGAATGGTGCGACAGGCCTTGGCTAGTTCGATTCCGCCGGAGCGCAAGGTGGCGGCGCGAAACAAGCCGAGGCTGGGTCCGGTGATGGAGTTCATTGACGAGATTCTGCGCGCGGATCAGACGGCGCCGCATAAACAGCGGCATACGGCACATCGTATCTGGGAACGAATCCGGCAAGAGCGCTCGGACACCGTGGCGGAAGCGACCGTGCGCCGTTATGTGCGGGAAGGCAAGCAAAAGTTAGGACTCACGGGGCGAGAGACGTTTGTGCCGCAAGTCTACGACTGGGGCGGCGAGGCGCAGGTGGATTGGTACGAAGCCGTGGCCGACTTCGCGGGCGAACGATTGCGGGTTTACATTTTTGCGATGCGCTCAATGGCCAGTGGGGGAGCGTTTCACGTGGCCTATTATCACGCCACGCAGCAAGCTTTTCTGGAAGCGCACGAGTTGGCGTTCAGCTATTTCGGCGGGGTGTTCCGGTGCCTGCGCTACGACAACCTGAAGAGCGCGGTGAAGAAGATTCTGCGCGGGCATCAGCGGGAGGAGACAGAGCGTTTGATCACTTTCCGCTCGCACTGGGGTTTTCAGACGGAGTTCTGCAACCCAGCACGAGGCAACGAGAAAGGCGGCGTGGAAGGCGAGGTAGGTTACTTCCGCCGAAACCATCTGGTGCCGGTTCCGCAGGCGAAGGACCTGAAAGAGCTGAACGAACAGTTGCGAAGGTATTGCCAGCAAGATGAACAACGGCGAATCGCTGGTAAGCCGACGTTGGTGGGCGAGGCGCTGCGGATCGAACGCGAGCATCTGCTGCCGATGGCTGTTGAAGGATTCGACCTGGGGGAGACCAGTTTCCCAACAGTGGATAGTAAGGGTTGCGTGAAGGTGCGGACGAACTTCTACTCGACGCCCTTGAGGCCGGGGACGTGCCCGCAAGCGAAACTGCTGCCGGCCTATGTCGAGATCTGGCAGGAACGGGAGTGCGTGGCGCGGCACGAGCGCAGTTTCGGTCGCTACGAGCAGGTGCTCGATCTGGAGCACTATCTCGACGTGCTGGAGAAGAAACCGGGAGCGCTGGCGGGATCGAGTCCGTTGCGGCAGTGGCGCGAACGCGGACGGTGGCCGGAGAGTTTCGACCGGCTCTGGCAGGGCTTGCAGGAACGACACGGCAAACACTCGGGCACGCGGGAGATGATCGAGTTACTCACACTCGGCAAACGATATGGGTGGGGTCGGCTGCAGCAAGTGGTCGAGCAATCGTTGGCCTTGGGTTGCACGGATGCGGCCGCAGTTCGGCACCTGCTGACAGCAACAGAACTGAATCGTCCGCGCCCCGAGTTAGTTGAGCTCGATGGACTGGAACGCTACGAGCGACCGTTGCCCCAGATGAACGAGTATGACCAGTTACTCAGCCTCGCTGCTGCCGGTGCGGAGGTGGCGCGATGAAAGAACAAACTCAGGCTCTCGAACAGGCCAGCGTAAAGCAGTATTGCAAAGCGCTGCGTGTCCCGATGATCGGAGCGCACTTCGTACAACTGGCAGAGCAAGCCATCAAAGAACAACGCAGTCACATCGGCTATCTGGAAGCGCTGTTGACGATGGAGTCGGAAGAGCGCGACCGACATGCCGTTCAGCAACGGCTGCGCGATGCCAAGCTGCCGCGGCTGAAGACGCTGGAAGAGTTCGACTTCAACCAGGCGCGGCAGATTCCCGCGGCGAAGATTCGCGAACTGGCCGAAGGCGGCTACATCGAACGCGCCGAACCGGTGGTGTTGATGGGCGAATGCGGCACCGGCAAGACCCACCTGGCGACGGGTCTGTGCGTGGCCGCGTGCCGGCAGAAGCGACGAGCGCGATTTACCACGGCGGCGAATCTTGTGAACGAGTTGGTGGAAGCGCGCCAACACAACGCCGTGAAACGAGTGCTGGCGCGCTGGTTGCGCTACGACCTGATCGTGCTCGACGAAGTTGGCTACGTGCCGCTGGCGGACATTGGAGCCGAGTTCTTGTTCCAAGTGATCGCCGAACGCGCCGAGAGAGCCACGCTGATCGTGACCACGAACCTGCCGTTTTCCGAGTGGACGCAGGTGTTTCCTAATCCGCGCCTGTGTAAGGCATTGCTGGATCGAATCACGGATAGGGCGCACATCATCGAGACTGGCGCCGAGTCATACCGCTTTCGTAGAACCCTGGAGGTGCGCCAGAAAAAGAAAGCATCGTAGGCGGCTACTTCTATAGCGCTGGGCAGGGGAAGGAACTCAAACGCCGTTCCTTCCCCTGCACCCCATCCTGGCTGGAACCGCGAGGACTGCTCGAACCGGACAGGCATCCTTATTACTACGAGTGGGGCCAAATGTAAGTATCACGCTGGGCCAAATCAGGTTGTCAAACGCAGCTACCTGTGCGAGGTGCGGGCGGGGCAGTACTGGCGGCTGGAAAATCTAAAGTCTTTCGATGCATTCCTGGGAACACGGTTCCCGCAATCTCGGCGGAAGGCGTACTACTTAATGTCCATTCATGAGAACCTGCCACCCCAGGCGAGGAAGGAGTTAAAGAAGGTGGGCTGGGCCAAGGGAATAGAGTTGGCCAAGTTGGCGCGCCGGGATCGGCAGCACTTCGATTGTGCAACCTGGTTGCACAAAGCTCGGGAATTGTCGAAAGAGGATTTTCAGCAGGCGGTCGAGAGAGAACTCACTGGGAAATTAACAGAGCCGTGGGAAATTGTCTACTTCAAACTGTACCAGAGCCAAATGCCAGTTATTGAGAGGGCAATCGAAACGGCAGCTCTGATGCTCGGAAGCGACCGCTCGAGAGGGTACTGTTTGGAAATGATTTGTGCGGACTTCCTGGCGGGAGCGAACCTGGACCACGGCGATCCGGAGATGCTGCTGTTCTCGATGACGAGATTCTTCAAATTCCTACCCGGACAGCAGCGGCAGCAGTTCCTGTCTTACCTAGATCAGAAAGCCTCGTGACAGAAAATGGTTCCGAAGCGTCCACGCTTGCGGCTAGATCCCCACTCGTACAAGGAGCTTTGCCGCCAGGTCTTGGCGCGAGACAACTGGAGCTGCCAACTCTGTGGCTCAAGAAATAATCTGCAGGTGCACCACCAGCAACTACGCAGTCAGCAGGGCTCGGATAAAGATTCTAATCTAATCACGCTGTGCGCGGAATGCCATGCACAACTACATCGCGGCAACAGTCAAAAGTATCGGCTGACGGAATGACAAAAGCCCTACGCCGTGAGCAGCACGCCGGTCACAGTCTGGACATGTCTCATTGGCCATCGCCTGATACCATGCTTCACTCTCTCGGCCAGTATCCTTCCGGTCTCTTCCCTCCCTCATCGATCCGTCCTAGTATTTGTGTAGGCCACGTCGTCGTGGGACTTTGCTGGTGAGATCGGACAAGAACAATGTCGCGTGTTACACTTCCCCCCGTTGTGTCTCTTCTTGTTCTCTCGAGTTTATATCTGATTTCCCTTGGCTGCGGAGGCTCGCAGCCTCGTACCTTACCGCTTCCAGCGCAGTCGAATGAGTCTGCGGGAGCTGCTTCCGTTTCCATTTCGCCCAAAACAGCTGCCCTGGGCGCCGGTAACTCGTTGCAGTTCACGGCTACGTCGTCTGGACAGCCCACGACTGATCTCGAATGGCTGGCAGATGGAGTTCCAGGAGGGAATTCAGCCTCGGGCACGATCTCACGATCTGGGCTTTACATAGCTCCGCAACAAGTCACCGCGAATGCCACAATCGTTGTTGCGGTAAGCAGCAAGACTCCCCCCACAACAGTCAGCACTGCAACCGTAACGGTCCTGCCTGAACCTGCTCCCACAACTGTCTCCCTAGCCCCGGGTGTGGCGAGCCTATACCCAAGCCAAGCTCGGCAATTTACCGCAACAGTCAAAGGGGCGATGAATCAGGGAATCAGCTGGTTTGTGAACGGCAATGAGGGGGGGAATTCCAGCGTTGGTACGATATCTTCTAAAGGCACCTACACCGCTCCGGTAAGCGCGCCGGCTGTGCCTGCAGTGACCATAACTGCGATGAGTACCTACGATACAGCCAGCTCAGCGACTGCGGCGGTCACGATAATGAGTGCTCCGGTAGGCACAGGTCCCGTTACGAGCGCTACAGGCCCTACCTACTACGTGGATTCATCTGTGGGCAACGACAGCAACGATGGGCTATCGCCTACGACAGCATGGCGGACGATCGCGAAGGTAAACGCATTTTCGTTTTCCCCGGGCGATTCGATTCAGTTCAACAAGGGATGCACTTGGCGAGAGATGTTGACTCCTTCTTCTTCTGGGTCGGCGGCCAACCCCATTACCTTCGGCGCTTACGGCTCAGGGCCCAACCCCATTATTAGCGGGTCAGATTTGCTGACCACTTGGACAACGGAAGGATCTTACTATTACAAGACTGTCGCTCTAGGACCATCCGTTAACGCGGTGACACAAGCTTTCTTTGATGGTGCTAGCCTGGCAACGGTAGCGAGTAAGGGTGCGCTGGTAACCGGAAAGTGGTGGTGGGATGCGGCCAACATGCGGGTTTATATATACGATAACCCAGCGGGGCACACCGTTGAGGCCAATACTCGCCTGCGCGCCTTGACCCTCACCGCGCTGTCCTATGTTGCGTTCCAGAATCTTCACTTCACCAAGGCCAACCAGGACAACATTGGGGTGTACTCCACTGCCGGGACGCGTGTCGTAACCAACATAACCTTCGACCATGTGTTGTCTGATTACGCGTTTGAGCATGGCATGTTCGACTATAGTCCGTCGCCCTATTCCCACAATAACGTGACCATCTCCTACAGCGAGTTCGCCTTCAATAACGCATCCGGCATTGAAAAGAACGGAATCGGTGCCTCTTGGCTGGTTGATCACAGCACCTTCCACGATAACTCGCTCACCAACGCCGACGTCTTCACCGGCGGAATCCGTTTCGTCGCCAGTAACTCAACTGATCGCGCCACCAACGCCACTATTCAGTACAGCGTTGCCTACAACAATGGCACGGACATATCTGGGATTGTTTCTACTGCCGGGGATGGCTTCTGGTTTGACACTGTTGGAGCAGGTTGCAAGATGCTCTACAACCTCTCATACAACAATCACGATGCAGGCATTCTGGTTGAGGCGTCGACTGGAGTTTTAATCCAAGGCAACGTCGCCTCGGGAAATGCTACCGGTATCCGTTTCTATAACCACGTCCAGAACAGCAAGATGTATAACAACACGGTTTACGGGAGCACGAGCGTCAATATCCTGATGCGTGGGCTGTTTGGTGGGGGCGACCCGGGCGGCTTCATCGATAATGAAGTAAAGAATAACATATCCTCTGGTTCTGGAAAGTCTTTCTTGGCTGATTACGGTGCTGAGAATGACGGCACAAATGGTTCTGGGAACGTCTATACCTACAACGCATTCGGCGTACCGGCCGCAAATTTCATTCAGTGGGGTACCTCCGCGCTCTCAACCTACGCAGCCTTCGATGCCGCTTACGGAACCGCCACACAATCGGTCGCAGGTGATCCGAAATTCAAGTACGCCGCAGGGAGTGATTTTTCTCTCCTGAACGGCTCTCCAGCCATTGACGCCGGCACCAACCTGGGTGCGCCATACAACTTGGACAACGACCCCCGGAGTGCTTTTCCATCCGCCACAGCTGACCAGAACAACTACGGTTCGGGCTGGGACATCGGCGCGTTTGTGTTCGTCCCGTGATTCGGGTCTTCGCTTGTTACCAATTCACAGATTCGAAACTATATGTTCGTAGTCGAGAATCGTTGAGGTTTCATTTTCGGTGTGCTGAGGGAGCTAACGCCTGGTCCTCGAGGAATTAGTATAACGAGATACCGCGCCGGCTGAAAACCGGCCCCGCAAGTTGAATGCGAAGGCGGGGGTTGCAGGTCATCAGTCCGCAAAGCGGTATGGAAGAGCAACTAATCTCGTAGCAATTGTTTTGGTATGGCCAGTGCCGCCGCCCGCAATTGTCGGGACAAGTAGAATCCAATTCTTCCGGTCACAGCGCGACGGAAAATAGCCGCGGAAAACTGTCGGCGGACGTTCACACGAGACACTTCGCAGGGCAGAGCCATCTTTCCTGTATGGTTCATCCATTCCCGGCATGTCCCTATAAGGACATACCCGCGCTCTCGGGCCATGTTACTCACGCGCGAGTTGATGAAGCCGCCCGGCGCTGCCATGTAGCGGACTTGCTCCCCAACTACATCTTCCAGCCACTCCTTGCTTTCGCTAAGTTCCCGTATGCAGGCTTCGGAGCTCATGAAGGTCAATTTGTGGTGAGACGTTCCGTGTGTGCCGATCGAAAAGCCCCTCCGGCGGAGTTCTTGGATGTGACGTGTACGGATAAAACCAGGCTGTCCGTGCGAGCGATCGCGAGTCAGGAAGAACGTAGCCTTAAACTCGTATTCTTCAAGAAGATCTGCGGCCCGAATGGCGCTTTCATGTCCGTCATCGAAGGTCAGCACCACATAGCGTGATGGCCAGCTCCCGTTTTGTAGGAGGCGGCTTTCCAATTGCTCGAATCCATCTACAACGAACTCAAGCCCACGCAGAAAACCGAGGTGCTTCCGCGCTTCTTGCTCTGTGACACTATATTGGTCGGTTCTATCTCCGATGACATGATAAGTTAGGCATGCGAACTTCGACGTTGGCGTCTTGACGCGCCCAACGTTCTCTAGTAGCGAGGTTTGAGAGCCCATTCTCGCGTAGATGTCCGATTATATACCTGACAGAAGGTTAGGCCCTTTGTACAATGCTCCGAGGATCGTCGCTCCGGCGTTGGCGAAACGTAGATCGGCGTCGATTTGGGATACGATATAAAGAGCAGTTCAGAGAAAGTGCCTCAAGCACCGGTTGCACAATCAACGGTTTCGGCATTTCGGATTCTCAGTGTAGGAAGAAATGGTCGTTACACTCCTCCGGGACAACGACGCATTGAAAAGTGGATGGAGCATTGCGCTAGAGTCTTTCGACTCGGCCAAGTTCCGGTGGCAGGGTGACTTACGATGGCAAAGATTAGGATTCGTCATTGGCTCGTACGCTGACGTCTCTACTGATGCCCGAAACATCTCTGATAATCCCGGCCTGATCATTCCACTGAGCAAGAACCGGAATCCGCATTCGAAATCTCGGAGCACTCCTGCGATTCATGCTTTTCCCAATCCGGGTTCACCTAAATCGATGGGCAGTTCAAAAACAGTAACGACTTTGGCTGGCGTGCCGCGCTGCCGATCGAGATAGCCGACGCTCTGGACACGACCCACTCCGAGCGGATCGTGCATCGCGACATCAACCCTGCAAACATCCTGATCACTTTCTAGCCACTGGTTGCGAAATCGTTTCGCCTCGCCTCTGCTGGATTTAGCACGTATTTGCTTTTATAGAGTGGAGTTTCCTCGACCTGGCCGTTGTCGAAGATAGAGACCGTCGGACCTTGCAGGCGGGAATGGTTTCAGCGTGAAGATTCCGCACAGGCCCGACGAAAGGGGGAAAATTCACAGGGCCTCCGTTGCCGACAGCGCGCGATCGCGGCGAGTGCAGCAGCGTCGCGAGCTGGGATCGGGGGGGTGTCATCGGTTTATGCCCTCGGTCTTCGCGCCGCCGAAGCCGAAGGTCCTGAGGTTGTAGGTATTGGGCTGTGCGAGGTTGAGGTTTGACGGACGAACTAATAGCAACAATAAGGCTCTTGCCTGACTCGGGGAGGTCATAGCTTTTCCTGCGTTCTGTAGGGTTGTAGTAAGCGCTTGACTGTCTTTACCCAGGTTGGATAGATACCCGTGCAATTGACATTCAGAACGTCTCAAGCCTCACATCTGCGTGGCATTTTTCTTTCAGCTAGAAGCCAATCGTTGATAGCGCGGTCGTTTACGTGGAGTTCAGCCCTGGGGAAGGAAACAATCCTGCAAGAACCCGCATAACACGCCCCGCGTTTACTGTTGCTAGTTTGTTAACGTTGTTACGAATCACGAAACCATACTACTAAGCTACTGTATTTGCAATCTTTACCAGCTCCATCTACAGGACCACAAGCACACTTCAATTTACAAAAATGGAACAAGACTAGCAGTTGGCGGTTGTCATGGAGTTCTGCAAGAGCGACGGTTTGCCGATCTTGCCTGGATCCAGAACAAACCGCTTGAGACGCCGCGTCCCAAAAGTCTCGAGCTAACCAAATAGAATCGTAACTTCTGTGATGAGTCTTAGGGCTCGCGCGTACTACGTAAGGGATAGGGAACAGTAGCCTACCGTCCCGCCATAAATTTCCAGAAGGCTCCTATCGAAGACCGACAAGCTGTTGCCACGTGCAAGCTGACCAGTTAACAATGAAAATGTGCGTTGCGAATACTAATGGCAAGGCGCATAATTTTCATGGTCTGCCTGGCATAGGTGAATGTCTTTCTTCAACTGAGCTGAATGTGTTTCTTTAACTAATTGAAGCCAGGAGGTTTTCGTTGTGGGACATTTCCTTCGACCATCTGATCGGAGCGAAGGCAACATCCGGACGATACAGCGGATTCCAGGGTGTAGTAGTTCGCTTACAAATACTGGCAGCGCGTCCTGACATCGCAACGTCAACGGCGATGGCAATGGAGGCCGCTCCGGCGTACGACAATCAGGAACTACGCCGTTGCATCCGCTTCTAGAGGATGATTGTCTTCAGCTTACTGCATGAACCTTATTCCAGCCGAGCCGAGCGAGAGCTAGCGTGCCTACGACGCGGTTTTCCCCCATGGCGTCAAGGGAGGTTTTATGAAGCCCATGGTTCTGTGGTCCCTGATTGTTCTAGAACTTTGCAGCTTCTGTCTTCTGCCTACTCCCAGTTGGAGTGCAGATAAGGACCAATCTGACATCGAGAAAAGGATCGATAATTCTGCCAAGGTTCTCGACGAAATCATGGGTACTCCGGACAAGGGCATCCCTGACAAGATTATGAGCGACGCGAAATGCATCGCGATTATTCCCTCCATGGTCAAAATTGCCGTCGGATTTGGTGGCAGTCACGGCAAGGGAGTCGCCACATGCCGCTTAGATAATGGAAGATGGAGTGGCGTTGCACCCGTTACGATCACTGGCGGGAGCTGGGGCCTTCAACTTGGTGGCCAAGCTGTAGATCTTGTCATGCTCGTCATGAACGATGACGGCATGCACAATTTGTTCTCCAGCAAATTTAAGATCGGAGCAGATGCATCCGCGGCGGCGGGTCCAGTGGGGCGTCATG
>JBAVZU010000222.1:0-4204 GCA_049588915.1 Candidatus Sulfotelmatobacter sp. | reverse complement strand
CGGTTGGCTTGACCGAATCAATGTTAACCCTGGTTTTTTCCGTAGGTATGGGATTGAGCCTTTCAACGACCGCCATGGTAGCCAGGCGCATCGGCGAAAAAGATCCTGAAGGCGCTGCAGTGGCGGGGGTGCAGGCGATCGCTCTCGGGCTTTTTGTCTCGCTTACCATCGGACTGCCCTGCTTCTTTTGTGCGCCAAACCTGCTGCGTTTGATGGGGGCGTCGAAAGAGATCGTCGCGACCGGCAGCGGCTATACCAGAATTTGCCTGGGCGGAAGTTATGCAGTGCTGCTGCTGTTTCTCAATAACGCGATTTTCCGCGGCGCCGGCGATGCAGCCATCGCGATGCGGTTGCTTTGGGTATCGAACATCATCAATCTGATTCTCGACCCTTGCTTGATCTTTGGTTGGGGACCGTTTCCGCGCCTGGGTGTGACGGGCGGCAGTGGCTACGCTCACCGGTCGCAGCATCGGCGTGGTTTATCAGTTCTATCGCTTGATGAAAGGAACGGAGCGTCTTCGCATCCTGAAAAGTCAGGTGCGGCTCCGGGTGGATGTGCTGCTCCGATTGATCCGCGTATCGGTGACTGGCATTCTGCAATTCGCCATCGCCCACACCAGTTGGATTGGCCTGGTCCGCATCATCAGCTTCTTTGGCGCTGCGGCCCTTGCGGGATACACCATCGCGATTCGTATCGTCATTTTTGTGATCCTGCCGTCGTGGGGATTGAGTAACGCGGCGGCAACTCTCGTGGGGCAGAACCTGGGCGCAGGCCATCCTGAGCGGGCGGAAAAGGCGGTGTGGCGGACCGGGCTTTACAACGTGATTTTTCTCGGGTCGGTGGGGATCGTCTTCATATTCTTCGCCGAGCCGATCATCCGTTTGTTCACCCAGGATCCGGCCGTCGTCCCGCTCGGCGCGTCCTGCCTGCGTATCGTGAGTTACGGCAATCTCGGCTATGCATACTTCATGGTGATGATGCAGGCCTTCAACGGCGCTGGGGACACGATCACGCCAACAATCGTGAATTTTTTTGGTTTCTGGTTGTTCGAGATTCCGCTGGCCTATTGGCTAGCAATTCGGCTGCAAATGCGCTCGAACGGCGCTTTCGCGGCCATCGCCATCGCCGAGAGTTCCATGGCCGCAGCCAGCGCAATCTTGTTCAAGCAAGGGAAGTGGAAGAAGAAGAAGATCTAAAACGCTGTAGAATGCTAGCTCATGCGTGCATTCAAGGTTTATTTGAACGGCAAGAAACTCTGCTTAGCTGGCATAGGGGATGATGGCGTTTTGTCAGCAATCACTAATTGGGTAGCGGGCGGACGCTATAAGGCGGCGGATTTGTTTCTGGAGGTGGGTGGACTTATTAGTCCTACTCGGGAGCACGTCAAATGGATAAAGCAAAAGCCCCTAGGCGTGGGCGACGAAATTCGCGTCAAGATTGTCGATACAGATTCAGTCGATGGACCGGTCGAGCGACACCGATCTGATTCAGCAAGGGACCTCGAAAATCAGAAGGCATACGTGCGCGCGACGGCGAGACAGCTAGGATGGACGCTTCGGGAGCAGCCCAGGAAGACCAAATCTCTGCGTCCGAAGAAGGGGTCAGGCATCGCCGGAGAGAGCTGAGAACTTCTACCGCGCCCGCGCCAGGACCAGCGTAATGTCGTCCGGCTGCTCGTTAGCACCAATCCAGTCGTCCACCGCGGACGTGACTTCCTGGCTGATCTGCAGCAGCGGCAAACGACGGTTCGCGCTGACCAAATCGATCAGACGTTCCTCACCAAATTCTCCAAATTCATTTTCTGGTTCGGTAACGCCATCACTATAGGCCACAAAGATTTCCCCGGGATGCATCTGCACCGACCCCTCGTCATAAGTCATGTTGTCGAACAAGCCGACCACCGTTCCGCCAGCCTCTAGCCGCCGCACCGCGCCATTCTGGCCAATCAAGATTGGAGGCAGGTGTCCTCCGTTGCTGTAAGTCAGTTGATGCGACCGTCCGTCATAAATACCCAGGAACAAAGTTGCATATTTTTCCGGAGGAGTACTTTCGTAAAGCTGATGATTGAGCAAGCTGAGCAACGCGCCGGGAGATACCTCAACGCCCTCGGGCCACGCTGCCATAATCCTCGCCGCACCCCCCACCGCGCCCACGGCCACGGACTCGCGCATTTGCGGAAGGCTCTCTACGCTGTAAGCGCGCACCGCCGAATGGATGGTCGCCATCAACAGCGCTGCCGAAATTCCTTTTCCGCTAATATCGCCGACGGCCAGAATTAGCTTGTGGGAACTAGCCGTCAGAAAATCGTAGTAGTCGCCGCTCACCGTTCGCGCAGGCCGGCAAAAGCCGTGTATCTCGAGCGATTCGAGTTCCGTGACCTGGCGCGGAAACAGCTGCGCCTGCACTTCCTGTGCGATTGCGAGTTCACCCTCCAGGCGCTGTTTTTCTTTTTGCTCCAGAATCAACTTCTCGATAGATTCCGTCATCGAGTTGAACGACAACGAAAGCTGCGCCAGCTGGTCAGCGGATTTTACTGGAATGCGATGGCTGAAGTCGCCGCGATCCACATTTCTTGTGGCGTTGTAAAGTTGTGCCACGGCACCTGTTACAGTGCTCGTCATCCGCGTGCCGATGATAAGGGCAACAATTTCGATTATGGCAAAGAAGATCAGGATCGCGAGCAGAATGTACTCCACTCCTTGAGCAATATCTCCCAGGGCTGCGAACAAGTGGTTGTAAAGAATCGAAGGACGGGTGCGAACTTTCACCAGTGCTCCCGCTCGCTCGCGCTCTCCTGATTTCCAATCAATCACCGGAAGAGGAGTGGCGAATGTAATTTCGCGGTCCATCATGTCACTCGGAGTGGGGAGTGAACCCACCGTGAAAGTCGGGCGAAGAACTTGTTGACCCGGTTCGGCCTTTGCGGCCGCTTTGCTTCCGCTGATTACGATGCCATCCTGTTTCTTTTCAGGTTTCGCTGGGAGCGCAACCGGCTGAGTACTATCCTGCCGATTCTCGTCCAGATTGATCGCTGTTGAATAAAGCGTAATCTCGCCAAGATTCGCGGCGATATCCGCTACCAGATCTTGATCCAAGGGCTCGCTAGTCACGACCGTCAACTTCTCCGGCCCGACTTCATAGACCGATGCAACGCGCAAATACAATTCATCGTTGTCGCGAACGATCTCTTTGAAAGGCTCGCCGGCGCGCAAAACTTTCGCAAAGCTGCCATTGTCCTTGTTGAAGAAATCAGGAAAAGATATGGGCGCCGGATTTTGCGCTCCCGCGCTCATCGGCAAGGGCCGCATTCCGTGCCAGGCCCCCACTCGGCGTCGTCCCCAGGCCCGATCGCGCTTTCTCAAGCCTGCCAGTGATTCCGCCGTAGGGGTTTCGCCCTTCTCAATGCGCGCGGCAAGTTCGTTGCTCACAGCGGCGTTGACCGCCTGCATGCTGCGCAATTGCGAGTTAATCTCAGAGGTGACCACAAAACTGGCAAATTGGCCGGCGAAGAGGTAGATCGTAATCAGTCCCATCACAACCAGCAAAACAGCAGGGATCACGCCGATGAACACGTAAGTGACGATGAGCCGGTTGCGCAAGCGCCAGAGGATTTTGCGCCTCAATGTGCGGAAGGCAAGAATTGCGAATAAGAACGCTGCGTCGAAAAGAAGAAACTTAACCCAACCGCGGAGGCTGTTGCTCGCCGCGGGAGCGAAGGATTTCAGCAGGATCTGTAGAACAAATAGTCCGATTGCCAAGCCGAGCGAATAGCAGGCCCCGTGCGCGATCCAGCCTTGCGGCCATACGCCCGCCGCCATCATTTTTGCGCGCGATCTCCAGTAAAAGTCCCGCATAATTCCACTCAGTGCAACCCAGGACTGCAGAGGCTACGCACCGCCTGCCTTCCTGCCGCCCTCAGATTTCCGGATAGAGATCGAAGAACGCTTCCAGGCTGGTACGCAATTGTTTCTCGATCTCGTCTTTGCTGCCCTCGAGAACGTGCATGGTGACGTGGGCCTCGCGTCCATTCTTGAGCTTCACCGGAGCTTGCCCCACTTCGGCCACGTCGTCAGAGGGCAGCAGCCGCATGCCATAAACCAGCGTTAGGTTCGCCATGCTTGAATTCTAATCGTCTTCGTTGCCGGGGCAAAACCTTGTGCAGGGAAGTGTTATCGTCCGACAGGGTCAGGAGCCTTTCACCAC
>JBAVZU010000221.1:0-39642 GCA_049588915.1 Candidatus Sulfotelmatobacter sp. | reverse complement strand
TCTCTGACAATGTCGGCGGTGTCAAGCAGTTTTCGAGCACACTACAGCATGCACTCGTAAAAGAGCGCCATTTCGCTCTTGTTGAAGCTGTTGCTTTTGCTCTACCAACCCAAGGCTCGCTCGTAATCGTTCAGGTCTAGACTTCGGTCCGACCCATGCATCTCTTCGGTCTCTAACCGCGATCATGATTACTACTTCGAACTCCTCCGTGAGGAGGAGCGGGACGCCCAATCAATAACTCGGTGTTCTATTGCACACCATCGCGATTTCCGGGCTGTCCCGCGTGCGAACCGAACTTTTTCACCTGCTCGTAATCCCATCCCTGACGCATCATCCAATACAGTCGAACCGCCAGTCTGCGAGCCATGGCGACCTTTGCGGTTTTCCGCCCTCTCCTCATCATCAGGTGAAGATACTTGCTGCGCCACGCGGGCACGCTGCGCACGGTGACTTGCGCTGCCTCCACCAGTAGAAAACGCAACATCGAACTGCCCTGCTTGGTGATATGCCCCAGCCGCCGCCGATTCCCACTGGATTCTTCCAACGGCACCAGACCGAGATAGCTCGCCACCTGCTTGCCACAGTGAAATCGCTCCGCTTCGCCGATGATGAGCACGAAGGCTAATGCGGTCAACGGACCGACTCCAGGATGCGTCATCAGTCGCTGCGCCTCCGGGCACTTCTCAACTTCCTGCTCGATTGCCTGGCTCAGTTCCGCGATGGTCGGGTTGAGTCGATCCAGCAACTCCAGCAGATCGCGGCGGCGGCGGCTCGCCCACGGAGCCAAGCAGAATGACTCTAGTTGCTGGCGTCCGCGTTCCCGCCATAACCGCTTCTTGCAGCGCACGCCTTCGTTCAATGCCACAGCTTGCAGCTGGTTCATGATCCGGGTGCGCGCCTGCACCATGCGGTGCCGGTGCCAGAGCAGTTGCCGTAGATCCCGATTCTCCCAGCTCGGCACCCAGATCTTCGGGAAGCGATCTTCCAACAGCAGACGCAGGATTAGCTGAGCGTCCTGCCGATCCGTCTTCTGTTTGCGTACGCGCCGGGTGCGAATCTCCGCCGCATCTCCGATTAACAACTCAAACTGTAACTCGGCCACGAGTCGTTCGAACCAGCGCGCGTGCCCGCTGGCTTCCATTCCCAAACGCACCTTGTGCCCCGCCAGAGCACGGTAGAAGCTCTCTGCCTCGTCGCGATGCGCTAGCCGTTTTTCCTTGAACTCACCGGTGTCGGTATCCACTGAAGCAATTTGCTGAAACTCGGGATGGAAATCTACTCCTATAATGATCATCGTTCGGCTCCTTTCTCCCGAGCCTGTTGGTTGGTTTTGCCACCACCAACTTTACTCGGGCGTCGGAGCCGACATTGTCATGGAATCAATTACACTCAGGCCCCCGAATCCGTCGCCTCCTTTATGAGCGATCAGCAGAGTTGAGCATCTCTCGATGGGCGATCGTGCCACTCGGCTCAAGGCAGGCTGAGGCGGCCGTCCCACGCTGACTTTTGTTAGCCTGCAGCTTGTTCCGTGGGAACTGCGGTGGGCATTCCGGACTTGGCAGTCGTACGGGAAGTCATTTCGTAGCGGGCGGCATCCAAGTCCGTGTGAAGGGAATCGAGAGCCGTCATCGGCATTTCGGTGCCCCAGGTTTCCATTTCGTTTTCCGACCAACTCCCGTTCAATCGGATAGCCCCGGTAATATCTTCCGGAAACGCATGCCGGTAATCGCCCTCGCGCATCAGGATGTCGCCGATGAGACGCCCGGTGCCCATGTCGAAGACGCGGCGGGTGGCCCGGCCGCTGGCATTCGTTAAGCACAAGAAAACTTCACCGGCATCGCCATATTCGGCGCGATAGTACCAGGCCTGGGGAGCATCGATCTTCGGATGATGGCGGCGCGAGCGCTTGTGCTCAGGCTCCAAAGCCTGCATTTCGTTGGCGGGATTGAAGTACAGAATGCGCTGGCAGGAATCACACACAACCGTTTGCTGCCCAGTGCGAACATCGTTATAAGTTTGCGGGCGCAGCATGACCTGGCAGGCCATACATTTATGGTCGCGCACTTCCGAGATGCCGCTGCCGCGAAACTTTGAAACCCGCTCGTAGTGGCGCAAAAGATCTTCGGTAACCCCGGCTCGCATCTGGTCGCGCTTGGCGCGCCATTCGGTGAGCTGCTTTTCGTCGTCGTCCGTGCGCTGGCGCGCTTGTTCCTTTTGTTTTTCGATCTCGGCGGCCTCGGCCTTCAGATCGGCCTGCGCGGCCTTAACTTCCTTGTCGCGGGCGTCGGCGCTGACCATCAACTCAAGAATTTTGTCTTCGGTGGAGGCGATCTCTTTTTCTGCAAACTGAATTTCATGCAGCAACGCTTTGTATTGTTCGTTGGTTTTTACATCAAGCGACTGGTCGCGGTACTTCGAGATTTTGCCGCGGAGATCGGAGATGGCGGTTTCGTATTTGCGGCGGGCAGCTTCGTCAGCTTTGACGGCGGTTTGCGCTCTCTCGAGTTTCAGCTTGGTATCTGCCAGCTTGTGTTCGATGGCTGCGACGCGTTTGGGGAGTTCGGCGATCTCGTCCTGCAAGCGGCGAATGGCTTTATCCGCATCTTGCAGGTGCAGCAAGTTTTCTATTTCTGGAAGCATCCCGGGGACTCAGGCTTCGATTCTAACACGCTGAACCGCTAGTTTCTTAAGGGTGGGTGATCGCGCGAGTAGTGTTCTAACTAAATTAACCGCCGGAAGCCACAAAGGTGCACGCACGGCGCACCTGCGACCACCGATGAGGTAAACTCTTTCGTTCTGCTGATCATACTTCCAGCTTCCAGGACCTATTTGTGAAAAAGCTTTTTTCTCTCGCTGTAATCGCAGCCGCTCTGTCTGTCCCATCACTGTGGGAAGGAACTTTGTGGGCGCAGTCTTCTCCAGCACAATCTGCGAAACAGACTTCACCCGAAAAGCCACTGACGATCGAAGCGATCTACGCTCCGGGTGGCTTGGCTGGACGAGGTCCGGAGACCTTGGAATGGAGTCCGGATGGGACGAAGCTTTCGTTTCTGCAGCGCGATGACGAAGGGGAGCACAGTGAGTTGTGGTACGTGGACGCGGCCACGGGTGAGAAACAGGTATTGGTAAGTGCAGCCAAGTTGGCCTCGCTGGCTCCTGACTATAACAAGATAAAAGATGAGCGCGAGCGGGAGCGGCTGACACGGTATCACGTGGCAGCCTACCTGTGGGCTCCGGATTCAAAGCATCTGATTTTTGATTCGCAGGGACAGCTTTGGCTCTTCGATTTGACAACCAGCACGGCGGTGCAGTTCACGTCGGCGGTCGATCCCAGCGGGGACCCGAAGTTTTCACCGGACGGCAGCCATGTGTCGTATGTCCGCAAGCACAATCTATTCGTTCGCCGAGTCACCGGTAACGAAGAGAAGCAGCTTACGAAAGACACAAAAGAAGATCTTTTCAACGGCGATATCGATTGGGTATACGCGGAAGAACTGGCGGTGCGCAGCAATTATTTTTGGTCGCCCAATAGCAAAGAAATCGCCTTTCTGCACATGGACGAAACCAAGGTTCCTACCTATCCCATCTCCAACTTAATTCCGACGCATCCCACGGTGGACTATCAAAAGTACCCGAATGTCGGAGATCCAAACCCAGCGGTGAAGCTGGGTGTGGTGGATGCGGACAAGGGTAAGGTCCGCTGGATTTCGCTGACCGACGATGCGGAAGCTTATATTCCGCGCTTCGGCTGGGTGAGCGACGGAGTGATCTGGGCGGAAGTCTTGAATCGCGACCAGGACAAGCTGGACCTGTATTTCGTCGATGCGAAGACCGGGAAGTCGCGGATAGTTCTAACGGAATCCACACCGGGCGCGTGGTTCACCTTCGAGCACTTGGAGATTCGCTTTCTGAAGTCCAGCGGCGCATTCCTATGGCCGAGTTGGCGCGATGGCCACATGCACCTTTACCTCTACAGCTTCGATAAGCAGAATCCGATGGCAGCCGAGGCGAAACTGGAACATCAACTTACGCAGGGCGACTTCGAGGTTTTGGAAATCGAGGGAGTGGACGAAGCGGCGGGCACAGTATTTTTCTCCGGCAATCCGGGCGATCCGAGGCAGCGGCACATTTGTTCTGTGAAGCTGGACGGAACCGGTATGCAACAGCTGACTCATGAAGAAGGAGTGCATTCCGGAAAGTTTTCGGACGACGGCAAACATTATGAACATACCTTCATGGGGCCGTTGACGGCGCAGCACATTTCTTTGTGCACCGTGGGTGCGGCATGCGTTCCGGTGTGGCAGGCTCGCGATGAAGTGTCGGAGTACGGATTGCGGGCTGCGAAATTCCTGGACTTTAAAGCGGAGGATGGAACGACTGTTTACGGACGTTTATTGCTTCCTCCGGAGATGCCGGCCAGCGGCAATGTTCCGCTGATCGTTTACATCTATGGCGGTCCCGCGGCGCAGACGGTTCTCAAGGAACCAACGAATCCTTTCGACGAGATTCTGGCGCGCAAGGGTTTTGCAGTATTTTCGGTGGATAACCGCGGCACGCCAGGGCGCGATCGAAAATTCCAGACGGCGATTCGCCACGAGTTCGGCGCGATCGAGTTGAAAGACCAGCTCATGGCGCTGGATCAGCTTTTGGCGCAGTATCCGCAGCTGGACAAAGACCGTTTGGCGATCTGGGGATGGTCAAATGGCGGCTCCATGACGCTATATGCGATGACGCACTCGGACCGATTCCGCGCCGGCGTGGCGGTTGCTCCGGTAACCAACCAGATCAACTACGATTCCATTTACACCGAGCGCTACATGGGCCAACTCAAGGACGACCCGGAGGGATATCGCCAGTCTGATGTTACGAGTGCGGCGGCGAATCTCCACGGCGCGCTGCTCATCGCCCATGGAACGGGCGACGACAACGTGCATTTTCAGAACAGCATGCAGATGGTTGACGCTCTGATCAAGGCGGGAAAGCAGTTTCAATTGATGATCTATCCCAATAAAACGCACAGCATCGCGGGAAGCGATGCTCGTGAACATTTGTTTCACGGGGTCGAAGGTCACTTCGAACGGGAGCTCAAGTAAAAGGTTTCTACTTTTGCTTGTCAGCCTTGCGCGAAGAACTCTCTTTGCCCGAACCGGCCTTGCTGGAAGCCTCTTTCGAGGCAGAGCTCTTGGACGAGTCGTCCTTGGACGACACCTCCTTCTTCGATCCTTCTTTCGACGCACCCTCAGACTTGGCCTTGTCGGACTTCTCGTCTTTCGTCTGCTCGGCGCTGCCACCGTCCGGCGCCGGGGCATGAGATTTACTGGCGTAGTCGGTGACGTACCAGCCGGATCCCTTGAACTGCACGGCTGGTGCAGAGATCATCTGCTCAACGCGGCCTCCGCACTCTGGGCACTTCTTGACCATCTTGTCGGAAAACTTTTGGATTTTTTCAAAGCGGTGACCGCACTTCTCGCATTCGTATTCGTAAAGAGGCATGGGGTTTTGAAATCAGTAGCGGGCAATTTCTTTTCAAGCTGATTCTAGGGTCGCAGGTTCGATTGCGTCAATGCGAGGCGAGACCTATAACGGTCGGTCAAAAACTTGTACCAGCCCCTGAACGGATGCAACTTCATAGTGCCCCGCTTTGGCATCGTGGCGGCACAGGTATCGACGGCGTTCTTCTGGAATCACAGAAGTTTCGTAATCCGCCCCGACGAAGTCTCGAATCGAATCGATAGAATCCCAAATCATAATGGTGATGAAATCGACTTCGTCTTTTTGGTTTTTCCGGAGCAGGTAGCTTCCTTTGTATCCCTTTACTTTGCTGACGCCGGGCAGTAGTTCAGGCTTCAACATCGTTTCATAAGCGTCAGCGTGTTCAGGCTTGGTCGATCCGTGCCAAATTCTTGCGATCATGTTGAGGTCCTCCCGTTTGCCGGTAAATTCTAACAAGCGCAGTGACGGCTATTCTGCTGAAGCCAGCCAACCAGTCACCTGACATCCTCCAGAAATTTCTCCGTCAACCGCTTGGAGGCAGTATTTCGCCATGCCGCGCGGATCGCCTTGACGAGTGTCTCTTTGGTTGCAACTTTGAGATTCACGCTGGTCGCGCCGCGGCGTCCCCACGCGCCTTTGACGGGAACAAAGATTTCGGGGTCGGCTGTCGAAAAGTAATGTTGCTGCTCGGGCGTGAGCTTAACCATTCCCCAGCCAGCCGTGGGATAGCCAAGCGTAGCGAAAATTTTTCCGCTTACGCGAAAATCCGGATGATCCATGTGGGAGCTTTCGATAGCTTCGGGCAGAGCTAATGCCAGGCGGCGAAAATCATTGGTGGTCACGTTGCGATCTCCTGGGACAAATCCTCATCGTGAAAGGCATAACGGCTTACGAGCTGAGGAAGTTACGCTGCGGTGGTAGACTCCGGCCATGAGGCATGCCTGCCGGAAACTCGACAAGTCTGAGGATGTTGCATCCGAGCATACTTCATCCAGGAATGCTCCGTCGGCGCCTGTGGCGCGTCCGGCGCTCTATCTCGTGGCCACACCGATCGGCAATCTGGAAGATATCACGCTGCGGGCGGTGCGCGTGCTCAAGGAAGCCGACGTCATTGCCTGTGAAGACACGCGTCAGACGCAGAAACTGCTGAACCACTACGGCATCACGACTCGGACCGTCAGTTACCACGAACATAATGAGATGACGCGCGCTGCGGAGCTGGTGAAAGACTTGCAAGAAGGCACAAGCGTTGCGCTGGTGACGGACGCGGGCATGCCGGGAATATCGGATCCAGGATTCCGCCTGATTTCGCTGGCGATTCGGCATCATGTGCCGGTCGTGCCGATTCCCGGAGCGTCGGCATTCCTGGCGGCTCTGGTGGCGAGCGGGTTGCCGACTGATTCATTTCGCTTCAGCGGCTTTCTTCCGGCGAAGCGCGGAGAGCGGCGTGCCGCGCTGGAAGCGGTGAAGACTTCGCCGCGCACGCAGGTTTTCTATGAAGCTCCGCACCGTGTGGTCGAAACGCTTACCGACGTTGTCGAGGTTCTTGGAGACGTTCGGCACGTTGTGGTCGCGCGAGAAGTGACCAAACTGCACGAGGAATTTCTGCGCGGACGCGCGGGCGAAGTTCTGGAGACACTGAAGTCGCGCGACGGAGTGAAGGGCGAAATCACGTTGCTGATTGGGAAAGCGGATGAAGGTGATGTGGGGACGACGGGCGCCCTCGGCCGTCCGAGTGTCCGGCAGCGGGTTGAGCAAATTATGGCGGAAGAAAAAGTGGATGAGAAAGCCGCGCTGAAAAAAGTGGCGAAGGAGCGAGGAATCTCGAAGAGCGAGACGTATCGCGAGTTGCAGAGGAGTAAGTAACAGGCGACGAACGTGCTATAATCAACATTGCTTAACATTAATCAATGTTAACCTGTAGTACTGGGGAAGTTGCGAAATTATGAAGAGCGTTGTGCATCGTATCCCTCTCACTAAAGCGCGGATCAACCTCGGACAGGTCGTCCGGCGGGCTCATGTCAACCGTGAATACTTTATCCTCGAAAAAGACGGCATCCCCGTGGTTGGCATCATGCACGTCGATGATTTGGAGGATTACCTGGAACTTCACGATTCCGAGCTCAACAACCACATTGCAAAGAGCAACGCGGAATACCGTAACGGCAAAGCACGCGACGTGAGCGAGTTTCTGGCGGAACTGAAAACTTCCGCAAAAAAGACCAAGAAATAAACTTTACCATGCCCGCTTCATTTCGAGTGCTGACGACGCCTTCGTTTGATCGGGATTTTCGGAAAATCGCGAAAGGTAGTCCGACCCTCGAAGGCGCGCTGCGCCAGCTAGCTAACATCCTTGGCCAAGACCCATATAACCGGAGTGCACGGCACCCCATCAAGAAACTCACGGATATCCAATCCGATGGGCAATGGCGAATTCGCTGGCGTGACTACCGTTTGCGGTACGACATCTATGGGGCCGATGTGGTACTGCATTCATTCCGACACCGGAAGGAGGCTTACTAACTGCCGGCAAATGATGGCGAAAAACCATTGGACGAGAAATCCGCTCAGAAGAAAACGTCAAAGGAGCGAAGGATTTCGAAGAGCGAGGCCGGGAATTACAGATGAGCAAATAGACGTTCTCGACAAGTTACCGAAGTACCGTTGCGCCCTGAGCCAACGTAACGACATAATCGGCGTAGTTTGAGGAGATTTTAATACTATGCCAGGCGCCGCTCCAGCCACCAAGTCAACCGGCGACGAAATCAAGTGCCCCAACTGTGGTGAACTGATTCCCATCACCGAAACGCTTCGTTCACAGCTCGCGGAGGAGGCCCGGGCAGAGCTGCAGGTGGAGTTGGAAGAGCGGCAGAGGGACCTGACGTCGAGAGAGAAGAAACTGGAGGCAAAGGGAAGAACCCTCCAGGAAGCGGAGCGGGAGATCGAGAAGAATGTTGCGGCGCGTGTCGCCAAGGATAAAGCTAGACTCGCCGCCGACGCGCTGGAAAAAGCGCGCAGCGAAGTCTCCACCGAGCTTCTCGACCTGAGAACGGCCTCTACCGAAAATAAGCAAAAGCTGGAGGAAGCAAGGGCGAAGGAACTCGCACTCAGAAAGGAAAAGCGTCAGTTGGAGGATGCGAAGAAGGAACTTGAACTCGAAGTTGCCCGGAGACTGGACTCTGAGCGGCAGCAGGTTCGAGAGGAGGCACTAAAGGGCGCCGCCGAGCAGCACCGGCTTAAGGATGCCGAGAAAGATAACAAGTTGAGTGAAGCTCTGAGAATGAACGAAGAATTGCGCCGCAAACTGGAACAGGGGCCCCAGCAGGTGCAAGGCGAGGTGTTGGAGCTTGAGCTAGAAAACTTGCTTCGCGACGCCTGCCCATCCGACGAGATCGCGGAGGTGCCCAAGGGAGTGCGAGGAGCAGATGTACTGCAAAGTGTCAAGAGCAGCGCGGGACTGCCTTGCGGTTCGATCCTTTGGGAAGCCAAAAACACCAAGAGATGGAACGATGCCTGGGCCGCCAAGCTTAAGGATGATCAACGCGAATCCAAAGCTGACGTTGCTGTACTCGTCTCCGAGGTCCTCCCTAAAGACATCGACGGATTCAGCTTCAGGGATGGTATTTGGATCGCCAACCGCCGCTTTGTTCCAGCGCTGGTCGTGGCGCTTCGAAAGAACTTGTCGGACTTAGCTCACGCGAGGAGAGCGGCCGCGGGCAAGAACGAGCTGGTGGAGGCCATTTTCAAGTACGCCACCGGACCGGAGTTTCGTTCGCGAGTCGAGACGATAGCTAATAGCTTCGTCGAAATGAGGGCGGATCTTGAGCAAGAGAAGCGCGCGGCCCACAAACGATGGGCAAAACGGGGAGCGCAACTCGATCTTATTGTTGTAAATACAACCGGCATGTACGGCGAACTTCAAGGACTGATAGGCTCACCCGTGAGGCCCATTGCGGCGCTCGAAGACGGCGAAATTGAAACTGCCGCGCCCCAGCACGTGACTGCAGAGCCTTCCGTATCTGGCAAGTAGGAGCATTCCGATTCGTTGGGCTCGTCAGATCCGCGCCAAAAAACGCAGTGCCTACATCCCCGCCAACTCCTTCTTCACCATGTCACTGACCACTTTCCCATCCACCCTCATGCCCGCGCCGGCAAACCGGGCCATCGCATTCTTCATCACGGCGCCCATATCCTTCATGGAAGGGGAGCCCATCTCAGCGATCACGGCTTTCACACCTGCCGCGATTTCGTCCTCGCCGGCCTCCTTGGGCAGATAGCTTTCGATTATGCCGATCTCGGCGGCTTCTTTGTCGGCCATCTCCTGACGTCCGCCTTTGGTGAACTGCTCGATGGATTCCTTGCGCTGTTTGATGAGAGTGCTGAGCACAGCATGGGATTCTTTCTCGTCGAGTGGCGCCATTTTCTCGATCTCGCGATTCTTGAGCGCGCTTTTGACCATGCGCAGCGTCGAGAGGCGCTGCTCCTCGCGCGCCTTCATGGCGGCGGTGATGTCTTGCTGGATCTGTTCAATCAGGCTCATGGAGCGATTATAGATGGTGTCCGAGGCCGGAGCCGGAGTGGCGACTGGAATCACGCACAGCAGAGCGCCATTCCAGTAGACTAATAAACTACTTCACTCATAAGGGCCTTTCACTATGCTGCGTAAAAATCGTTTATTTACTCCCGGGCCGACGCCGCTGCTACCGGCGGCGCAAACGGCCATGGCGTCATTCACCGCCCACCACCGCACCGCCGATTTCCGTGCACTGTTTCAGCGGGTGCTCGCTGACATGAAGGAGTTTATAGGAACGAAGAATGATGTGCTGGTGTTGGCTTGCTCGGGCACTGGCGTGATGGAAGCGTCGGTTTCGAATCTGACATCGCCAGGCGACAAGGTTTTGGTGCTCACCGCCGGGAAGTTTGGCGAGCGCTGGACCGGCCTGGCCAAGGCCTTCGGCTGCAATGTGGAAGTGCTATCCGCGCCTTACGGCGAAACCTTCTCGCCGGATGACATTCGCGCGAAGATGAGTTCGGACGTGCGCGCCGTTTTTGTGCAAGCGACCGAAAGTTCGACCGGTGCGCGCCATGACGTGCGAAGCATCGCGAAGATCGTGCGCGAAAAAGATGACACGCTGCTCGTGGTGGATGCCATTACCGGCCTGGGCACGACCCATCTCGACGTGGATGGCTGGGGAGTAGACGTGATCATCGGCGGCTCGCAGAAAGCCCTGATGATGCCCCCCGGCCTCGCGTATTGTGCGGTGAGCGAACGTGCATGGAAGCGTATGGACGCTGCAACTTCTCCGCGCTATTACTTCGATTTGCGCAAGGAGCGTAAGTCGGCGGCTAAGGGTGAATCGGCGTACACACCGGCAACGTCACTGTTTGCGGCGCTCGGAGCGGCGCTGGAGTTTATTCGTGAAATGGGAAGCGGGGATTTGGCCAAGGGACGCGAAGCGCTGGTCGATAATGCCGAACTCTGTGCGGAAATGACGCGGACCGGGGCGCAAGCCCTGGGGTTAAAGTTGTACGCGGCTTCTCCGGCGGCAGCGCTGACGGCGATCCGTTCGCCGGACGGAATCGATTCCGGAAAGATCGTCAAAGAATTTCGCGAGTCCTTCGATGCCGTCGTGGCCAACGGCCAGGGCGAGATGAAGGGTCAGCTGTTTCGCATCGCTCACATCGGCTACTACGATTATCTGGACACGATCGGCATTCTGGGCGCCCTCGAACATGTTCTCTCCCGCGTGACTGGCAAGAGCCTCGAAGCGGGCGCAGCGTTGAGGGCCGGTCAGCACGTGTATGCGCGGTGGCACTCCAGAAATCCGCAACTGGTGGAAGCCTGAGAGCAGCGTGAACCGCCGTCATCCGAGTTAACTTCAAGTTTCACACGACGTGAAACTCTTATCCACCTGATCTCAAGAAAGTGATGAACACATCCGTGAAAATTGTCATAGCGGAAAAGATTTCCGCATCTGCAGTCGAACAACTGAAAGAACCTGAATGGATTGTTCTAACCGCCGATCAGTTGGCGGGAAAACTGGAAGCGGAGTTGGGTTCCGCCGACGCATTGATTGTGCGCTCCGCGGTGCAGGCGGATGCCACATTACTTTCTCACGCCAAGAAGTTGCGCGTGATTGGCCGGGCAGGTGTGGGGGTGGACAACATCGATCTTGACGCCGCCACTCGCCAGGGCATCGCGGTGATGAACACGCCCGGCGCGAATGCCGTTGCCGTGGCGGAACATACCTTGGGCATGATGCTGGCCATGGCTCGGCATCTTTGCCGCGCCGATGCACTCATGCACGCCGCCAAATGGGAGAAGAAATCGCTTCAGGGTACGGAGTTGCGCGGCAAGACGCTGGGCATCGTCGGCCTCGGGCGCGTCGGCATGGAAGTGGCGCGCCGGGCGCGCGCTTTTGCCATGGAGATCGTGGGGCACGATCCGTTCGTCTCCGTTGGAGTGGCCAAGGAGCAAGGTATTCGGCTGGTCACATTGGACGAACTATACGCAGCGGCGGATTACATCACCCTGCACGTCGGCCTTACTCCGCAAACCGCGGGCATGATCAACGAAGGCTCGATCAGGAAGATGAAAAAGGGCGTGCGGCTGGTGAACTGTGCGCGCGGAGAACTCGTGAACGAAAACGATCTGGCACACGCTTTGAAACAAGGCCACGTTGCGGCCGCTGCGCTCGACGTGTTCAACGAAGAGCCTTTAAAGAGTTCGCCGCTGCAGTCGGTGGAGAATGTCATCCTCACGCCTCACATCGGAGGTTCCACCTACGAGGCGCAGGAAGCCGTGGGCGTTCAGATTGCGCAGCAGGTGCGCGAATACCTGAAGCACGGCGTGATTCAGAATGCGGTGAACGTACCTTCGGTCTCCGCCGAAGAATATACGGAGATGCATCCCTATATCGTGCTGGCGGAACGCATGGGATCGTTTCTGGCGCAGATCTCCGAAGGCTCGATGGAAGAGATTTCGCTGCGCTACAGCGGCCACATTGCGGAGTGGAAGACAGAACTCATCCGCAATGCGGCGATCAAGGGCATCCTCAACCAGACGCTGGATGAAAAAGCGAATCTGGTGAATGCCGCGTCCCTGGCGGAAACTCGCGGACTTCGAGTGCATGAGGCTCATAAGGCTAAGGTTTCGACAGGCGGCGCGGGAAGCGTGCTATCTATCCATCTCAAAAGCTCGAAGGAAGAGCATCTGGTGAAAGGCGCCGTCCTACGCGGGAATGCGCCACGGCTGCTGCACATCGATGACATTGATGTGGAAGCTCCTCTGGAGCGTGATCTGATTTACTTGCGGAACCGGGACGTTCCCGGCGTCATTGGAAAAGTGGGCACGATCCTTGGCGAAGGAGAAATCAACATTGCAGACTTCTCACTGGGGCGGCGTGGCGATACATCTGCGGAAGGGCGGGAGGCGATTGCTGTGGTTCACGTCGATGGTCGAGTTCCGGAAGATGTGCTGAAGAAGTTGGAGCGAATTCCGGCGGTGCGGCAAGCGAAAGCGGTGCGGCTCTTCTAGATTGTCAATTGCCAGATCCCTATTTCTTTTGCGTGGTTTTAATCGGCGATTGGAAATCGCAAATTGGAGATAACTGAATCGGCGCCCCAGCTCGATCTAGGAATCCGAACTATCCCGCTTCAGCTTCCGGCTCTCCGCCAGCAAGGACATTGAGTGCATTAGATTCTGCAGCGTGACGATGCCGACCAATCGCTCTTCTTCG
This sequence comes from Candidatus Sulfotelmatobacter sp., assembly GCA_049588915.1. Taxonomy (GTDB): domain Bacteria; phylum Acidobacteriota; class Terriglobia; order Terriglobales; family Acidobacteriaceae; genus Sulfotelmatobacter. The sequence continues at coordinate 26,410 of JBAVZU010000221.1, read as the reverse complement.
ACGACTGGAATAATGCTGAGGTTGCGGGCTGTGAGTTTTCTAAAGGCGGAGGCCAGCGATTCCTGGCGGATGGAAACTTCGAAAAGTTTATTCATCACGGCCTGCACGTAGCCGTTTCCTTCCACCCGCAGCGCTTCCAGAATGCGCTGCCGAGAAATTACTCCCACCATGTCGCTGCCCCGGATGACCGGGAAATCATCTTGCAGCGAATGCACTGCCTTATCCAGGGCGTCTTCGAGCGTGTCGGCTGGAGAAAGAGTGGCGAAGTCGGTCAGCATCACTTCTTCAAGGCGGACATTGTCCAGCACCGACTGGAAGATAACTGCCCGCTCTTCCAGTTGTGCCGCTGAGAAAATTATGATGCCAATCAATGTCAGCCAGGTGTTGCTAAACAAGCCCGCGACCATTAAGAGCATCGCCATAGCGTGGCTGATGGATACGGCGCGGCGCGTGGCCGCTGCGGGATCGATGGTGCGAGCAAAGTAGGCCCGCAGAACACGGCCTCCATCAAGTGGATAGGCCGGGAGAAGATTCAAGCCAGCGATATAAAGGTTGGCCCAGATCAGGCTGCGTGGCAGGTTGCTCGACTGAAACCAAGGCCACTCCAATATCTTGGCCTGGGGTAAGACCGCGTAGACCACGGCAGCCGCCATCAGGGCCAAGGCAAGATTCGCCAGCGGGCCGGTGAGTGCGAGGCGGACCTCCCGCTTCCATGTTGCCGCTACCGACGGGGGCGCCTGCATCTTAGACTCGTCAAAAATAGTTACGCCGCCGAGCGGCAATAGAATTACTGCTTTCGGAATCATTCCGTAGCGGTGCGCCACGAACATGTGGGCGAGTTCATGCGCGCCGACGCAGGCGAGCACGATTCCGACCAGAGCCAGGTCGCGCGACCCGTTGGCGGAACCGTGCACGTTGAATTCGGTCCAGAAAACGAATAGAGGCAAAAACAAAAACGTCAGGTGTAGGCGAACCTCCACTCCGAACAGCTTCCCGACGTGCACCGAAAAACTTCTCATAGGTTCGAGCTACTACTGTTATTTTACATGGTCCGCTATAGTGGCCTCGTACTCGGAGGTACAAACCCTTGCGCGTGATCGCCGGGAAATTCCGCGGGCGTCCGCTGCGCTCACTCCCCGGCATGGATATCCGGCCCACTTCAGACCGGTTGCGTGAAACTTTGTTCAACGTGCTGACGGCGGGAAACCCGGCCGCACTTGAAAATACCGTGTGGCTGGATCTGTACGCCGGCACAGGGGCGGTTGGGATTGAAGCTCTCAGCCGCGGGGCGAAGCAAGTTTTTTTTGTCGAGATCGCAGCGCGCGCCGCCAACCTGATCGAGAGGAATTTGAAAAGCCTGAATATTGTGGAAGGGTGCAAGATTTTCCGCGAGGATCTGTCTGGAGTTTTATGGCGCTTGCAGCGGGAACACATTGTCGCCGACGTGGTGTTTCTCGACCCACCCTACCGGATGCAACAAGTTTATGCGCAGACGCTCGCAGCGCTGGCCGACTCTTCGCTGGTGTGGGCGATGTCACTGGTGATTGCGGAGCACGAAAAGAAATTCGATCCGGGTGATGAATTCGGATCCCTGCGAAGAACACGCACGCTGGTTCAGGGCAACGCTGCTCTCAGTTTTTATCGCATCGGAGGACGTCCCGACCTGACGTAATTTGCCGCCGAGAGGGCGAACCGATTCACATGAGCAATTCTGGGTCCCGCCGGATGATTGGGTGCTGCATCTCCTGCAGATCGTTCTTCACCATGTTCAGGCCATAAACACAGCCCTCGAATTCGCGGGAGAGATGAGCAAACAGCGGAGCGACTTTGGCGTATTCGAAATGTTCGAACTTTGACACGATGTAGTAGCTTTCTTTGCCCGCCTTCATCCATTCCACAAAATTTTCCAGACGATGGCGGCGCAGCCGAAAATGGTTGATGCTCTCGGGGAACATCCCGGCAAAAAACAGTGCATAGTCTCCAATATGTTTGCGCACCTGGCGTTCCCGATCGAACGAGGGGGCGGGGCCATAGACCGGGTCAGACTCAAGGAGCATCTCGCCGAGGTCGGTGAGCTCACGGTCGGCGGCATTGTGAATCTTAAACAGCTGCTCACTCTCGCAGAACTCCGTGAGCAAATGCGCAACATAACCGACGACCTGGGGATCGCGGATGCCGATCTCCTCAGCATAATGGCGACCAACTAGCTCCTGAAAAAGCTGCCGCAGTGGATGCGATTCCGGAATCATCCGTTTGTGAGCCCCCTTGAACTCCGTGTCTCCCGCGGGTTTTCAACTTTGCTGGGTAACTTGTTACCCCAGTCGGTTGATAAAAGCAAGTGACTTTTGTATATCGAGCGAATCACTTTTACTAATCATTAGAGCGCGTCATCTCGAACAAAGGTTTGCCCGCCATTTCTGTTGGCACACTAAGCGCGTGGCTGCTAACCGCTTCACGTTAGCCGCAAATAAAATGAATTTTTGGGAAAGGACTAAACCAATGACTAAACCAATGGGACGAACCAACATCTCTAGCGGCACAACTTGGGAACCGATCGTCGGTTACTCTCGCGCAGTAAAAGTAGGGTCTTACGTACATGTGGCAGGCACGACGGCTACTGGGCCGGACGGCAAACTTGTAGGCGCGGGAGACGCCTACGCTCAGGCTGTGCAGACGCTGAAGAACATTCAGAGTGCCTTGCAGAAAGCCGGCGCCAGCATGGCAGATGTGGTGCGCACGCGCATGTACGTAACGAATATCGCGGAGTGGGAGAAGGTCGGCAGAGCGCACGGAGAGTTTTTCCGCGACGTCCGCCCGGTTACTTCCATGGTTCAGGTGAGCGCTTTGATATCTCCCGAGATGCTGGTCGAGATCGAGGCCGACGCATTTTTGGAGACCCAGGAGTAGAATCCACAATCCCGAATCTGTTCGGGAATTTCAGGCTGCGCCTGCCGAATATTCCCGCTCCAGGCCGGCCCATTGTAAAGATTTTTTGAATTTTCTTTCAATTTGCTTGACATCGGCTTTAGCGTGGGCATAATGCATCAATCCTGAATTGCGTTTTGCGATTGCTGATTCGGAGTGGGGCTGGCTCCAGGAGGAACAGCCCAGAGTTGGGAGGGACCTTATGAGCGTTCTGGAACTCTGTGATCGGGAAGTTGCGGCGGTTTCCCTGGAGGCGACCGTATCTGACGCCATCAATAAAATGCTTGACCACCACGTTGGAGCCGTAGCCGTGGTGGACTCTGAATACCGGGTTGCCGGAATCTTCACGGAACGTGACGTACTTCGCAAGATGGCGCTCAGCCGCACGGATCCGCAGACCACCCCGGTTCGAGAGTTGATGACTACGCCGGTGGAAATGGCGACGCGGCGTACGGGGGCAGGCGAAGCCCTCACGACCATGCTGGAGCGTCACTTTCGCCATCTTCCCGTGGCCGACGACGACGGAAAACTGCTGGGAATCCTCTCGATTCGCAATCTTCTGGAATGGCGGGTCGACGATCTCAGCCGCGAGTTGGAATCGCTCGAGCAATACGTTTCCAACGATGGGCCGGGAGGCTAACGCGTTCAGCCCGATTGCGCTCCGCCACTTCGTTGCGCCTGCTCGGTGATCCAGTCTGTCCAGTAGGCCGAGGCTCCGCTGGCCAGAAGAGGAACGCCGTTCTGGACGGCGTCGACGAAGTTCTTGATCATTGGGCCGTGCACATTAGCGTGATTCGGCAAGTCCTCACGTCCCCCTGGATAGACCAGGTCGGGACCGTTCAGTGGACTCAGATCCATTTCGCCTTCGGTGCCACGGATGCGGCATTCGTCGCGTCTCACTTTGGAATGCCAGCGAACGTCCACGACGGCGCGTACCCCATCCGCATAATCAATCATCACGGTGGCATTATCTTCTACCGCGTAATGATGAACCGCATTCGAAAGATGACCGCTCGCTCGCAACGGCTGACCGAAGAAAAAATTCAACACATCGATGCGGTGCGAGGCAATATCGTAAAGCGGGCCTCCGCCGGCCTGAAGCGGGTCCAGCAGCCAGCTGCGATCACCCGGCTTTTCTTCGCGCCATTCATGGCAGGTGAGCTCCGCGAACACGGGCTTGCCGATCGCGCCCGCGTCGAGCAATTGTTTTGCGCGCTGCACTTTGGGGTACGCTCGGCGATAGTAAGCCACCCCGAATTTGCGTCCGGTCTCATTTGCGGTTTGAACCATCGAGTGCGCTTCGGCCTCGTTCATGGCCATAGGCTTCTCGCAGAGCACATGCTTTCCCGCACGCAGAGCTAGAATCGTCTGAGGCGCATGCAGGAAAACTGGAGTCGCAATATAAACGGCGTGCACCGCAACGTCGGTAAGGGCCTCGTCGAGAGTTCGCCAGGCGCGCGCATGATAAGGCGCCGCCTTCGCGAGGTCGCGCGTAACCAGGCCGTACAGGCGGCTTCTGGAATCGGATTGAATCGCGGGAATAACCCGGCGGGTTGCGATATCGCCGATTCCGATCACGATCCAGTTCAACATAGGTGCGCGAGGCGGAATCCTCGCAGAAAATGAAAGGCCGGCCTAGGCCAGCCTTCGCAATCATATTTCAATTCAAACATTACGCCTTTTTGGGGGCGATCGCGTCCTTTGCAGCCTTGGCGACTCGGAATTTGACGACGGTCTTCGCCTTGATCTGGATGGGTTCGCCGGTCTGCGGATTACGTCCTACGCGCGCTTTGCGATGCGCTTTTACCAGGCGTCCCAGGCCGGGCACAACGAATACGCCGTTCTTCTTCGTTTCTTTTACAGCGACGTCAGCCAGCTGTTCTAAGAATAGTGCAGCCGTCTTATTGGGAAGTTCGGTCTTCTCGGCCAGATGACGGACGAGTTGGGTCTTGGTCAAACCTGATGCCATGTTTCCTCCTCAAAAAATTTGAATTGTAATTCCGGTGGGCTTGATCTTATACCAGCGCCCTGTGGAAAACACCCTCATTTTACGCGGGTTCCATAGATATAACATTCAGAAAGGGCCATTTTCACACGGCAATTTGCACATGAACGTCCCAAAATGGCCAAAACATGCGGTGAGAGCAGCGATGGAATCAGAGCCAAAGGACTGGCAGCGATTGGCAGTTAGCAGCCGAATGCTAGTTGCTAATTGCCAATCGCCGATTGCTTGCAACCTTGCAAATGCCATAATGCTGTGAGGAGTATCTGCGATTTGAGTTGCGCTATCTGTGAAGTTCGTAGGGAAAAACGTTTCTGTCCCGCCATCCACGGACGCATTTGCGCGCAGTGCTGCGGCGAGCAGCGCGAGGTAACGCTGGATTGCCCCAGCGATTGTCCTTACCTGCAGCAGGCCAGGGAGCATGAGAAGCCGCGTTCGGCGGACGAGTTCGATGCCGCGTCCTTATTTCTGCGAGTCGAGATTTCAGATCAGTTCACTTACGAGCACGAGCATCTTCTGATGGGGCTGAGCTATGCGTTGGCCAACGCCTCCCACGCCGACCGCACCCTCAACGATCGCGACCTGATCGCCGCGCTCTCGGCAATGGCTACGCGCTATGAGCGGCTGGTGAACTCCGGATTGCACTATGAGCAGCCTCTGACCAGCGTTGCGCAGCATGCGGTTGCCGCTCAAGTGGAAGAGATGGTGAAGCAGTATCGCGAGGCCGAACAGAAGCAGCTGGGCTACACCAATTTGCGCGATGGAGCCGTGCTCAAGGCTCTGGTGTTCTTGGTGCGACTGGGCCACGGACGAACCTCGGGAAGACCCAAGTCTCGTGCCTTCATCGATTTCCTCTTCGCTCAATTTCCAGAGAAACAGTCCGTCATTGAGGGCCCGCAAGATGCGGGCAGCCGAATCATCCTGCCATAGCGACCTCTCAATCAGCCACGGATCATTGCGGATGCAAATGCAAACCGCAGAAGAATAACCTCTTAAGAAATGGCTACTCTTTTCTGCATACGTGCAGATCCGTTAAATTGGTCGCGCGGTTTCCTGCAGCTTTCGCACGGCCTGCCCTTGCGGCAGCGCATCGCACAGTTCGAGAACTGTCTTTTTCAACACCGGGTGTCGCGCCTTCGGCGCGATTTCAGCGAGAGGCTCGAGGACGAAGCGACGCTCTTGCATGGCGGGATGCGGAATCGTCACCTCCGGCGAATGACGCGTCTCATTGCCAAAGAGCAGGATATCGATATCAATGGTGCGTGGTCCTTTTTCCCGTACGCGGTGTCGTCCCATTTCTTTTTCGATGCGAAGAATGGCAGCCATCAGTTCTTCTGGAGTCAACGTAGTTTCAAGGGCAACGGCACAATTTAAAAACCAGGGCTGCTGGGTGAACTCGACGGGCTCAGTTTCATAGATCGACGATACGGCTACCACGCGGCCGGCTACAGCCAGCCCGGCCACGGCTTTCTGCAATTGGGTCTTTCGGTCTCCGACATTTGAGCCGAGAGAAAGATAAGCTAGTGCAAGCAAATTGGATGCGTCGGTCCCGCTCTCTGTCGCGTTGCTGTTCGCTTTCAGCACGTAAACCTTTCCGTATTAATTCTCGTTTTATTCTTGGTAACTTTCGATCATACTTTGGTTACTTTCTCTGGCCTTAGCTTGATTTTAGAATCGGAGCATGTTGGAGTCTCTGATTTTGAGTCGGGATGCCGAAGTATTCCGCGTCTTGCGCCCGACGCTGGAGAAATTGTCCATCGAGGTTGAGATTTGCCAGGAGGCCAGGAAGGCCAGCGAGATCCTGATCGCGGAAAAATTCGACGCCGTGATTGTGGACTGCGATGACATGCCGGGAGGAGTGGAGGTACTGGAAGGGCTGCGGGCTACCCCCAGCAACAAGAATTCCGTAACCTTCGCGATTGTGAACGGCAAAAAGACCACGACGCAGCAAGCGTTCGGCATGGGAGTGAATTTTGTTCTTCACAAGCCGCTTTCGGTTTTGAATACTTCCCGCTGCTTCAATGCAGCCTTGAACTTCATGCTGCGGGAGCAGCGCCGCTACTTCCGTCACCCGATCAGAATGCCGGTATCCGTAATCGTCGGCGACAAAACGATGAAGGCAGTGAGTACCAATCTCAGCGAAGGGGGAATCGCTTTGATCGTGCACCATGCGATTCCCAAGAATGCCAAGCCTCGAGTGCAGTTCACTCTGCCCGGAAGCAATCTGCACATGGACGTGGAAACGGAAATAGCATGGGCCGACCTTAAGGGTTATATCGGATTACGTTTCATTGGCATGATTCAAAGCTTCCAGGAAGCGCTGGAGAGTTGGCTTACCCGCCAGATGGAGCAACAAGTTTCCGCATCTCAGGAAAAGCCTGCACCTTCAGAGCCGCCACCCTCTATTCACTAGGTATTCAGTTGGTAACTTCCCTCTGCCGGTTCCCATGGCACTCTGTAGGCATACCGGAGGGTTGTCGAAATGCTTCCTGCCAGTTACCGCGTCAACCGCATCCAAAAAACTCTGCGCCGGTTCGAGGGAGATATCCCTCTGCTTGATCTTCGGGTGAAGGATTTATCTCCCGAAGGGCAGCAATCCGCGCGGCAGTTTGCCGCCGCCCTCATAGACCAAACCCGGGCGGAATTGCATCGATTGCTCGCGGAACAGCCAGAGACGGTTCGTGAATCCGGCGAAGTGCCCTGCGAACCAGCCGACTAGCCTGACAACTTTCTCAGCCGCCCAATCCGGAGTGAAGGTTCGGAGCTTATGAATGCCGTGGCTACCGCGAACTGCCGGACTAGACGCTGGAAGCCGCCGAGACTTCAGCAGTCATGGGTGTCGCGTGGGCTAAGGGTTCCGCTGACAAGGTAACCTCTTCCCAGAGGGTTTGATCGCGGAGGATCCGCGAGACCAGCGCTGTATGCATGGCGTGTCCGGCGCGATCGGCAACTATCTTCCCGAGGATTGGCTTTCCCAGGAGCGCCAGGTCACCAACCAGGTCGAGAACTTTGTGCCGCACGAATTCGTCGGCGAAACGCAGCGGCCCATTTTCGATTCCGTCGCGCGTCAGCACAATGCAGTTCTCGCGCGACGCGCCGCGAATCAGGCCCATGTTGCGCATGGCTTTTTCGTCTTCGCGGGAGCCGAAGGTCCGGGCGGCGGCAATGTTTTTCAGAAAACTGCCGTTCGAAAGCTCGACCTGGAATGTTTCCTTCCCGATCAGCGGGTGCGGAAAATTGATGGAATAGGAAACCGAATAGCTGTCGGCGGGCTGGACCGAAATAAACTTGTTGCCCTCCCGCATTTCCACTTCACGCAGAATTTTCATGTACCGGCGCGGGCGCCGCTGCTTGCGAATGCCCGCTTTCTGGATCAGATCCACAAAGGGAAGCGCGCTGCCATCGAGAATGGGAAGTTCAAGATTATCGAGCTCCACAATGGCGTTATCGACGCCTAGTCCGGTGAACGCCGAAAGCAGGTGTTCTGTGGTGGAGATGAGTACGCCCTTCTTCATCAGGCTGGTGGCGTAGCTGACGCGAGCCACGTTCCGGCTGTTGGCTTCAACCTCGAAGTCGTCGAGATCGGTGCGGCGAAATATAATTCCTCTTCCAGCGGGGGCCGGAAGAATTCGCATGGTGACGGGTGCACCGCTGTGCAGTCCGACGCCACTGCATCCCACGGACGAGCGAAGTGTTTGCTCCTGAATCAAAGGATCCGGATATGTGCGTGCAAACCAATAGATTACAGCGGGAGCGGATTTTCTGACTGTGGTAAAAACGCCACAGTAGAACACAGGAAGGCTTTTCCATGACCATTATATGTTGGGCGAAATCCACACAGGAACACCTAAGGCTTCTTGTGCAAAAGCCATGCTGGAACTGCAGACTAGACACTGAAAAGCATTTGTCACAACTGAGTTTTCTGCAAAGCCAAACTCAAAAAGTGCAAATACCGAGGTTTTTTTTCGCCCCTAATGCTGATTGACTCGTGGCTTTTGAGACGGCTATGATGTCTCTAGCTTAAGTTGCTGTATATGGCCACTGTATCCTCAACTCGGGTAAGCGATAAAGAGATCAAAGCCAGGGCGAAGATGGCAAGTTTTATTGAAAGTGTGATTGATCAAATTCAGCCAAGTCCGCAAGAGCCGTCAGAGGACGACGCGAAGGTCACTCGTCCTGCAAAGCGTCCCGCAGAAGTTTAGCGTTCCTTTTGAACTCCGCGATCATCTGATTTTTCACTTGAGCCGACAGATGCGCCGCATGCTGTCCCAAGAGACGTTTGAAAGCTGCTACGTCCCCTCGCTGTCCTGCCGCATGAAATTCTTCGATGATCTCTTTAGCTAATTTCTGGTCCCGAGGCTTGGGCGGGGTTCGCATTGCTAATCTTGTAACACGCTCGGCCTTCAGTCTATTTGGCGTACTATGCTTAGGTTTAACGGTTTCAAGTGTCTGAAGTTAATCCATGAACCGGACTAATGCTTCCCCGCCGCCTTCAGCGGATTGTAGTGGGAATTCGGATCGAACATGGCCTGGTTCAGATTCTGGTTGTAGCTCGCGGACGTGATGAATCGCTCGGTTTGCATATCGCCGTTGAAGTAGCGGGTGAATCCAAAGGGCGTCATCACTCCCTGCACGAGGCGGTATCCATTCCAGGTTTCCTCTTCGAGATTCTTTTCCTTGTCCACGGGATCGCGCCAGGAATAAGTCTTCTTAATGGGCAGGTGAGTGTCGATGTCGAAGTAGACGCTTACGGACTCATCTTTCGAATTGATCAGCGTCACCCGCTTGGCGGCGAGGCTGCCGGCCAAGGCGTCGCCGTCATAAAAAAGCGCGACGCCGGGATCGTTGATCCACGCTCTCAATATTGTTTCCAGCGAAAACTTGTGGCGGCGAATGTAGTCATCGAGATCCTTCTTCTCGATGGAGCGCGAGCCTTTGTAGGTGATTTCATAGCCTTTGTCTGCGAGGTAGACGTAGGCGACGTCGCGTTGCGGAGTGAGTTCGATGCGTTCCTTATCCGGATATTCAACGAACCGCCAGAAGAAGACGCCGTTGCTGGTGGGACGCCCATGATAGAAGCTATAGACGCGGCCCTGCTCCTGCATGTCGTGAATGTTCAAGTACGCCTGTCCGCCCAAAGCCTGTATGGCTTGATCGAGTAATTCGCGAGCCTGGCGGGCGTTCTTCTGGTCGAGCGGAATGGTATTTGCGCCAGCCGAAGACTGGGGGGAGTTGGGAGACGAGGCCTGGCCTACGGCCGAAGGTGCGAGACTGATGCCGGCGGCCAGTGCCAGCGCAAATGCCAGAACGCCGACCACAGGACGAAGACGCTTCATGCCGATCAGTTTCATACAGCCAATGAGTAAAAGTCCAAACGGGAAATTGTAGATGCTTGCTGCAGAGTCGCGGATTACGGTACGGACTTCCGCGCACTTCGTTGGATGCAGAAAAACCTTTGATGGTCACCGGGGGGGTGAGTAGCAAGTCGGGTCGATTTACCCTACCAGCACGGCTCCGCCGTTTACGTTGAAAACCTCGCCAGTGATAAATCCGGCATATTCGGTGCACAGAAAAAGCACGGGCCCGGCAATTTCTTCCGGAGTTCCAACGCGTCCCATAGGGATGGTTCGGCGAATCTCCTCGCCGCTGCGAGGATCGTCAAGTGCAGGCCTTGACATATCCGTATCGACCCAACCGGGGGCCACGGAGTTCACATAGATGCCGTCGCGAGCTAATTCCGAGGAAAGACTCTTCGTCATGCTGATGAGCGCACCCTTGGTGGCGGAGTAATCGCAGTGGTAGGCCTCGCCGCGCTGCCCGCTGGTGGAACTGATCAGCACGATGTGCCCGGCACTCTTGCCCTGCCGAGGTTGAGCCTTCATTTGCGCCACTGTACGCTTCACCAACCCGAACACAGCGTTGAGATTGATCGAGATGGTGGAGTTCCATTGCTCGTCGCTCATTTTCTCGATAGCGACGTCTTCGGCCGGCCACACTCCATGGTTAGCGACGAGAATATCGATTCTGCCGAAGTGCTTGACCGCTTCCTCGATCAAAACGCGGGCGGCCTCGGGGCCATTGAGGTTGCTGGCGACAGCATGGCAGTTCGCTTCGCCACATTCCCGGGCCAGCGCCTCCGCCTGTTTTTGCGCCTTCTGATAGCTGAACACGACCTTTGCGCCCGCTGCCGAAAACATACGCACAGTGGCTGCACCTATGCCGCGCGAACCGCCGGTGATCAAGGCAACTTTGCCGGAGAGGGAAAGAGAGATGGGCATCGCAATAGTGTCAGGTTTGGAGCTGAAAGTTTCAAGACCACGAGCTTCAAGCCAACGGAGGCCCGGATGTTTGCCTGTGCGGTGAGGACTAGCAATTACTTCACACGCTTTAGCCAGCCCTTGGGGTAGAACGACAGCATGAACTTTTCCCGGCCACGGTCCGCAACAAAGTTGTCGTTCGTTCTCATGAAATCTTCGACAGCCTCCATGGGCCCGGGTCCCCATCCAGGGTTCACGGGATGGCCATTAATGTTTGTATCCTGCACCACCAGGTAACTGCCTGGCGAAACCAGCTTCGAGTAAATCTCGATCTCTCGCAAGACGTGATCATGGGTATGCAGAGAGTCGAGCGTAACGAGCACCTTCTTGCCCGAAACTTCCTGAGCAATCTGATCGGTCACTTTCGGATCCACCGAGCTGCCGACAATCACCTGCACACGTTGGTTCCAGATGGGAAACTGAGACGCCTTCTGCACGTGAGGATCCACATCCACGGTGATCACCTTGCCATTTGGATTCACCAGCGACAGCACCGTAGCGTAGAACAACGTCGTCCCACCGTTGGCAGTTCCCGCTTCTATAATGTAATCGGGTCGAACCTCGGCGATAAGTTCCTGCATGCTCCAATTGTCGGTCGGCGCTTGTTCTGACGGCACTCCCAGCCAGGTCGTCGACTTGAACCAAACGAGCGAGCTGTAGTAAAGCTGTTGAAATTTATCAGCCACATTTCTTTCCGACTCGCGGCGATAATGCAGTGCAAGCAGAAACTCGCCTGCCGCAAGAGCCAGAGATAGGATCACTACCACTCTCAGGAAAGTGGTTGATGATGACCGGGGGTCAGGTTGTCTATCCACGCGAGCCCGTAGCTACCATAATTGTTGGCACGCCTCAGTGCATCCCGCTCGGGAACGAGCAAATGGAAAGCTTGCGGGATCTATGATCAAATCCAGACAAAAGTTCAGTTTCCCATGCTCGACGACGATGCCCGTTCCGACTTCAATTCGCGCAGTAGCAACCGGACCAACATGCCGTCAAAACCGGTGCCACTCATCTTGGCCAGTTCATCGAGAGCTTGGTCTGGAGTGCGTGCTGCCGCAATCGATTGCTCGGTCAGCATGTTGGCGTAGGCATCGGCAAGCGCGATGATGCGGGACCAAAGCGGGATCTGTTCCCCTTTCGCGCCATCGGGATAGCCTGAACCGTCAAAGCGTTGATGATGATGTTCGATAGCCTGCCGCATCATGGCGCTGTGCGGCAGAATGGAAACGATTTCAGCTCCGACGCGGGCGTGCATGCGGACCAGAAAAAATTCATCATCGGTAAGCGGGCCGGGCTTGTTCAGAATGCGTTCGGGTACGAAGATTTTGCCAACGTCGTGGATGCGAGCGGCGAAAACCAGGTCGGTGACCTCTTCCGGCGGCAACTGGAGAGCCTTGGCGATGATTTCCGTATAACGGGCGACGAGGTCTCCATGGCCGGAGGTTCGCAGCTCGCGAGACTCCGCGGCCCGGCTGAGGACTTCGATTGATTCCTTCAGCAGCGGAACATTGCACTCTTCTTCACCACCGCAGAATTTGATCAACATCGAGCTTAGTTCTTCCAGGTGCTCCGGGCCGTTATGTTCGCGCTGCAGGAACCCTTCGATGTAGGTCGAAATCTGCTGCCGCTGGGAAGCGAACTCTTCGCCTCCGGCAAATTCCTCGGCCGCTGAAACTCGATTGCCGCCAGAACGTTTGGAAACATACATACCAGCGTCGGCCACGCGGATGATGTCTTCAATGGAAAAACCGTGCATCGGGAAACTGGCAACGCCGAAGCTCCCGGTGATGTGATGTTCGTTGAGCATGGGGTCGGTTGTGATCCATTGCCGCAGGCGTTCCGCCAGCACCTCCGCCTGCTCGGGGCCGGTCTCAGGCATGAGAATAATGAACTCATCGCCACCATAACGGGCGACTACATTGGATTGACGGGACTTTTGTTCGAGAAGGCGGCCCACGCGAGCGAGGACAAGATCGCCTTCAAAGTGGCCCATCGTGTCGTTCACCTCCTTGAACTTATCCAGATCGATCAGCACCACGGAGAAGGAGCGTCCGGAGCGCGAGGCGCGCTTCCATTCCGCAGACAAGGCTTCCCAGAAAAAACGCCGGGTTTTGATTCCCGTCAGGCCGTCGGTGATTGACTGCTGCTGCAGTTTCTGGAAGACGAAAGCATTGTGCAACGCGGTGGCCAGCAGGTCCGCCAGGGTGTTGAGAATGAGAACATCCTGGGGAAAGAATGCGCTGTCATTGCGACTTTCGATATTCAGCGCGCCCAGCAAGGTTTCGCCATAGGTGATGGGAATGCACAGCACGGAGCGCGAGTCCGGCAAAATCGCGCCAATCTGGCCTTCCACGCCGTTCTGCACCAAAGCCCGCTCGCCTGTTCTAGCCACGCGACCGAGAATGCCGACGCCCAGCGGAATGCGCCGGCCCATGGCGTGAGCGGTGGCTCCGGCTTCGGCCTTGATTTCGATCTCCTTGGTGCCGTAGTCCAGCAACCCGATGCCAATGTGATCGAAGCTGAAGTTCTTTTGAATCTCTCCCACGATCTGGCCCAGCATGTGAACCGGATCATCACTCGAAATTGCGGTGCGTGAGATGTTGTTGAGGAATGCCAACTGGCGGGACCGGCGCTGCTCCTCCGCGAACAGGCGGGCATTCTCCACCGCAACCGATACCTGTCCGGCGGCGGTCATGAGCACGTCCAGGTCGCGCTGTTCAAATACGAATTCCCGCGTCAGGCTCATGGCAACCATTACTCCCGCAGGCTTGCCTCCCAGCAAGATGGGCGCGGCGCAAAGGCACTTGGCGGGTTGTGCGGGTTGATAGGTGATGCCCAATCGCGCCCGGGTCTTCTCCAGATCGGAACGGATCAGCAGGGGTTGCCCGGTTCGAATCACGTATTCAGTAAACGCGTTCTCCATCTTACGTTTCCGTTTGGGCAGGAGGCGATCATCCCGCACCTCCAACTCGAAGGAGATTTCATCCCCGTTCTGAAACGCGATGTAGAAATTGCTGTTATTGAAGATCTGTCCCAATTCCGCGTGGATGGTGCGTAACACCTCGTCCTGATCGAGCCGCGAACTGATGGCTTGTCCGATTTCGGTGAGCAGTTCGTACTCCTGGGTGCGGCGATGCGCATCGTGCGCAATCAGATAGTTCTCAACCGTGAGCCCAAGTTGCAACGCCAGTCCCACCATAAGATGAGGACCGGACGTACCGAACGCTTTGCGTTGCGCATGAGGAAACAGAATCACTCCGAAAGCCTGATCGCGAGTCTGCAAGCTGACCGCGGTGAGATTCCGAATCTCGGCTTTTTTCAGAACTACCTTGAGCACGGCAAAGGTCCCGGAAGATCCCACCGGGAGCGGCTCTGTCATATGTCCTATGTCGCGGACGGTGAAAAGCCCTCCCTGCCGGTAGGCCAGGTCGCAGATGTATTCCCCGGCTCCGCTCTTGGTCAATTCATCCAGAAATTCCGGAGAGAATCCTAGTTGCACCGATGGCAGCAATCCTCGCCATCTCTCCGAGACGTAAATGATGGCGCGCCCTGCGGACAAAGCGCCAGCCAAACGTTCCAGAGCGGATTGCACGCTGGGAAGCAGATCGTCTGCCGAAAGCAACCGGCGGGGATCGGCTCCCAGGGTTGAAAGAGCCAACGTGTTCTCCTGCACGGCGTTGCGCTCATTCTCAGACAGCACCATCACCATGGCGATACCGAGCAACATCTGCGGCACAGGACTAAGAATGTGACCAACACTGCCAAAGGTTTCCATCCAGGGATTGCCGGATTGAATCGCGCCCATCAGCACAGCCCAGAGGGCCAGCGAAAAGGTCAGCAGCTGGAAGGCGACCGACCCTTTTCGGTGAGCATGTAAGTAGAAAACGGCGGAGCAGTACAGGAGAATGCCGCTGAGATAAATAAGGGTCAGGCTTAACGGACGCTCGCTTTTCCCGAGCGCGGTCGCAGCCAATTGAATTTGCAGATCCACCAGCGCAAAAGCGAAGCCGGCCAGGGCCAAAGCCCAGTCATACCAATGAAAGCGGAGGGAGTTGCGGGTGAGGCGGGTCGAGACGAATATACTGACTGCCATCGCCACCAGGAACAACGAGCTGACGAAGAATGCAGCCGGCGCCGGCGGCCGATAGTAGCGATAGGCATCCAGCGCATAGTGAATAGCATAACAAGCCCATGCGATTTGCCATGCGCGGAAGTAAACCTGCCGGCTCTGTTGGTAGAGATAGTAAAAGAGCAGGCAAAGCAATAAGGCGACGACGCCCGGAATAATAACGATGCTGGTAGAAACGCTGTTCATGAGGCCAGATCAGGTTCCGCTGGAACTGGGTCGATTCCTGGAAAACGATGAGAGATGTTTTCACAGGCAAGGGTAAGAAAACAACAAAATTTAAGTACAGTGACCCTAAAATGACCGGGCGGACCACCGAGTAATCCTGCGTAAGTACCACTGCCGTCCGCTTGACGATAGTTTTCCCAGCCCCATACCATCAAAAGTTAGTCCCCCTATGAGCGATTTGCCCGATCCCGGATCTTCCAATCCCCGCGTGCGCTTTGCCCCGTCTCCCACTGGTTTTCTGCATGTAGGCAGCGCCCGCACCTTTATTTTTAACTGGCTTTACGCCCGCCATCACGGCGGCACCGTAATCCTTCGTCTCGACGATACCGACCTCGAGCGCAACACACAGGCCTCGGTCGATTCCATTTTCGATGGATTGAAGTGGCTGAACTTAAACTGGGACGAGGAATACAAACAGTCCGAGCGCCTCGACCTACACCGCAGAACAGCGTGGAGGATTTTTGAAAAAGGCCACGCTTACCGGGATTTTACCCCCGCGCACGCTGGCGACGCTGAAAAATCCGGCCCGGTTAAGTTCGACCCCAAGGACCTGCGTGTGGATACGTACTCCTCGCCGTCGTCGGTCGCAGTTCGAGTTACGCATGTTTCAACCGGTACAGTCGTCGTCTCGAAGGACGAAAAATCGGAGGCGAAGAATCGCGAAAAAGCCCTGCTCATGCTTGGCGAGCAACTGAGCGAGGGAGGGCGGGGCACCTGGCTCTTCAATCCAGGCGCGCGCGAACTTTCACGGGCGGAAAGCGACCGTCGCGCCGCCGCCGGCGAGCCATTCGCACTGCGTTTTCGCGTGCCCCGCGATGGCCGGCAAGTGGTGCGATTCGACGATGCGGTTTACGGCGAGCAGGTGAAGGCGCCCGCCGACATCGAAGATTTCGCGTTGCTCCGGTCGGACGGCATGCCAACTTACCATCTCGCGTCCTGCGCCGACGATGCCGACCTTCACATCTCCCACATTATTCGCGGCCAGGACCATCTCTCGAACACTTACAAACATGTCCTGATCTTCGAGGCAGCCGGCTTCGCGCCGCCGCAGTTCGCGCACCTGCCATTGCTGGTAGCGCCCGATGGTACGAAGCTTTCCAAGCGCCGCCACGGGCCGGTGGTTAGCGTTACCACTTACCGTGACGCCGGATTTCTGGCCGAGGCCTTCATCAACTTTCTCTGCTTGCTCGGCTGGTCTCCGAAAGACAATCGCGAACATATGACTCTGCAAGAGCTCACCGACGTATTCTCGCTGGAAGGAATTAACCGCTCGAATGCGGTGGTGAACTTCAAAGAATCGGCCGTCTCTACGAACCCGGTCATTCCGACCTCGAGCGAAGCTCAGGCGAGGAAGTGGCTCTCCTATCCCGAAGAAACCTTTGACCCGAAAGCACTCTGGCTGAATGCCGAGCACATCCGTGCCTTGCCGGTGGAGGAGTTGAGCGCGCGTCTGCTGCCGATTGTGCGGGACGCAGGGTTCAGCGTCCCGGCGGAAAAGATGATGAGGATCACGCCGCTGATTCGCGAACGCATCAAACTGCTGCGTGATGTGCTGACCACTGCAGATTTCTTCCTGGTTGATCAATTGCCTCCCTACGATCCGGCCGAACTCATCCCGCAAAAGGGAGACAGGGCGATGGCGTTGAAGGTTCTCACGAAGGCGCGGGAGGTCTTGGCGAACGTCGAATTCAAACACGATCCAATGGATCAGGCTCTACGCGCCGCTGCACAGGAACTGGGAGTGAAGGCGGGACAAATGTTTCAGCCCATCCGCGTAGCCGTCTGCGGCCGAAAGAATGCTCCGCCGTTGTTTGAGACGCTGGAAGTTCTGGGACCGGAAACGACCATGCAGCGAATCGAGCAGGCCTTGCAAAAGATCGCCTAGCCTGAGGCGATTTTGTTGCATCCCCTCGGTGTTGATTCTTATCTACATTAATCAAAATTGCCGCGACCAGAAAGTCTCCACAGCATTCTCGTCCCGACTTCACTCAAGCCATATTAGAAAGGACTCACATGAAAGCCGTGCAAGTGAGCAAGCCGGGAGGAAACTTCGAAGTCGTCGAGCGTCCTATTCCAGAACCTGGGCGTGGGCAAGTGCGCATCAAGGTAGAAGCATGCGGGATCTGCCACAGCGATGCTCTCGTAAAAGAAGGGCATTGGCCGGGAATTCAGTATCCGCGAGTGCCGGGCCATGAGATTGCGGGGCGCATCGATAAGATCGGCGCCGAGGTCACGCTACGGAAGCCCGGTCAACGGGTTGGAGTGGGCTGGCACGGCGGACATTGCTTCCAGTGCGACCCCTGCCGACGTGGGGACTTTATCCTCTGCCAATTCCAAAAGATTACCGCCATCAGCTTTGATGGGGGCTACGCGGAATACACAATTGTGCCAGCCGAAGCCGTGGCTGCCATACCTGACGACCTCCCGTCGGCGGAAGCCGCCCCGCTGCTCTGTGCCGGGATCACCGTATTCAACTCTCTGCGCAATTCAGGCGCCCGAAGCGGAGACACCGTGGCTGTGCAGGGTATCGGAGGCTTGGGCCACCTGGGAATTCAATATGCCCGGCAAATGGGTTTCCGCACGGTTGCAATCGGCCGTGGTGGAGACAAGGCGGAGTTGGCCAAGAAACTTGGCGCTCATGAATACGTGGACACCAGCGCCGGCGCGCCTGCCGCTGCATTGCAAAAACTTGGCGGAGCGCGAGTGATACTGGCGACGGCGCCGGATTCCCAGTCTATTTCCGCGCTGGTCGATGGACTGGCGGGAAATGGAAAGTTACTGGTCGTGGGAGCGGGAATAGAGTCCCTCACGGTCACACCGTTGCAGCTGATTGGCCAACGCAAGGACATCCAAGGCTGGCCTTCCGGTACAGCGAAAGATTCCGAGGACACGCTGCGATTCAGCTCACTCAGCGGCGTGCGTCCGATGATCGAGCGCTATCCGCTGGAGAGAGCCGCCGAGGCTTACGAGCAGATGATCAGCGGACGAGCCAGGTTCCGGGTGGTGCTGACCATGGGTGGATAACGGCAGACGCTCGATAATCGCTTGCACAATGAGCTTGATCTGCGTCATGGTTTTTAGGGCTTGCGGAAGGTCTCAACGAGAAGGCCCAGTAAGGGCGCGAATTCCTCGTGCCGTAAAGTCGCCAAGA
Source organism: Candidatus Sulfotelmatobacter sp. (assembly GCA_049588915.1). Lineage (GTDB taxonomy): Bacteria > Acidobacteriota > Terriglobia > Terriglobales > Acidobacteriaceae > Sulfotelmatobacter. The sequence goes on along the minus strand of JBAVZU010000221.1, from coordinate 7,661 downwards.
ATGCATCCGCGCTTTAGCGACTGAGGGCCACTTTTAATCCGCCAAAATGACTCGGGCAGTTACCGCCCTTGCGATAAGATCAAAGTGGAATGAATCCATCGCATCCGCCAATTGAAGCTGGAGAAAAAGCTGTGGCTGCCTCGCCGCCGTCCGCTCCATCGAATTTCGTCCGCGACATCATCCTCGAAGATCTCAAGAACAACAAGCACAACGGCCGTGTGCAGACGCGTTTCCCTCCGGAGCCCAACGGGTACCTGCACATCGGTCACGCCAAAGCAATCTGCATCGACTTTGGCCTGGCCGACGAATTCGGCGGACATACAAATCTTCGTTTCGACGACACCAATCCCGAGAAGGAAGAAACCGAATACGTCGAATCAATCAAGGCCGACGTGAACTGGCTTGGCTTCCAGTGGGACGGGCTGTTCTACGCCTCCGATTATTTCGATCAGCTCTACGAGTGGGCAATCAAGCTCATCAAAGATGGCAAGGCCTATGTAGACGACCTAAGCGCTGAAGAAATTCGCCAGCATCGCGGAACTCTGACCGAACCAGGCAAGGACAGTCCGTATCGCAATCGCTCTGTCGAGGAAAATCTGGATCTGTTCGAGCGCATGCGCGCCGGCGAATTTTCTGACGGCTCGCGCGTTCTGCGCGCGAAGATAGACATGGCTTCCCCCAACCTGAACCTGCGCGATCCCGTGATGTACCGCATCCTCCACGCCGAACACCACCGCACCGGCAGCAAGTGGTGCATTTATCCGATGTACGACTACGCCCATGGGCAATCTGACTCTCTGGAAAGAGTCACGCACTCCATGTGCTCGCTCGAGTTCGCGGATCATCAGCCGCTTTACAACTGGTTCATCGAACAGCTCGGCATTTTTCCATCGAAGCAGATTGAATTCGACCGCCTTAGCCTTACTTACACCATAATGAGCAAGCGTAGGCTGCGCCAATTGGTGGAGGAGGGACGCGTCAAGGGATGGGACGATCCGCGAATGCCCACTCTGAGGGGAATGCGCCGCCGGGGCTACACGCCGGAATCGATTCGCAACTTCGTCACGGCGGCTGGAGTTTCGCGCACCAATGGAATCGTCGAGCTGGCCATGCTCGAACACTTCGTCCGCGAAGATTTAAACAAGAGCGCGCCGCGAGTGATGGCCGTGCTGCGCCCGCTGAAAGTCGTAATCGATAACTATCCCGAGAACCAGGTCGAGGAGATGGACGCGGTGAACAATCCCGAAGACGCGAGCGCCGGCGCACGTAAAGTTCCGTTCTCACGGGTGCTTTACATCGAGCAGGATGATTTTCGCGAGGTTCCTCCGAAAGGATACTTCCGCCTGTCACCGGGACGCGAAGTGCGCCTGCGCTACGGTTACTTCATCACCTGCCAGAGTGTGGTGAAAAATGAAAAAGGCGATGTCGTCGAAGTGCACTGCACCTACGATCCTGCCACTCAAGGCGGCAATTCTCCTGACGGGCGCAAAGTGAAATCCACGATTCACTGGGTGTCGGCCGAGCACGCTGTTGATGCCGAGGTACGGATTTACGAAAACCTTTTCACTAAGGAAAATCCGGGAGAAGTAGAGGAAGGCCAGGATTTCACCGCGAACTTGAATCCGAACTCGCTCGAGATCATTACGTCCGCCAAGCTTGAACCCTCGCTAGCGACGGCGCCGATCGGTGGCCGCTTCCAGTTCGAACGCCTGGGATATTTCTGCGTCGATCCAGATTCGAAGCCCGGCAAGCCGGTCTTCAACCGCACGGTGGCGCTGAAGGATACTTGGGCCAAGGTGGAGAAGAAGCAGGGCGGTAAAGGTCTGTCATCCTGAGCGTAGTCGAAGGATCCCCACCGCCAGCCAACATCGCGTGGCTATAGAGATTCCTCGCTTCGCTCTGAATGACACGCAAAGCAAAACCCCGAGCGGGAATTCAACTCGGGGCGTTAGCCCGTCAAGCTATGAATACAGTATCGGCAGCCAAAGACCTGAAGTCAAGATTACTTTGAGGAGTTCGCCCGTCCCGAACTCCTCATCAGATTCCCCCTACCAAGAAAGGGAACGCTGTGGACCCGGCGGGATTCGAACCCGCACCTTATAGCTTGACGGGCTAACGTGCTACCAATTACACCACGAGCCCTAAGGTTAAGTTACGGCCCGCGAAGCCGGGATCGAACAGATTACCGAAGTATTTCGCGTGGGCTATCCAATTCGGGACCCAATGAGACAGCTAGTTGTGCACGTGCGGACTCTGCGCCGGATTAGCGTGGTGGGGAGGGGGTTCCTTCACAACTTTGATTTCGAAGCTGATGGGCAAATTTTTCGGCGGATAGCAGGCGGCGTTGTCGCAGGCCTGGTAGCGCAGCACGCCGTGCATCTGGTATTTCCCGGGCACAACGGAGTGTAGCGGATGGACCGCTAGACCAATCGTAAAATCTCCGCCGTACACGCTTAGTTTTTCGTCCGGCGAAAAGGGGAAACTCGCGTCTTCGCCGGGGGGGTATTCAACTTTTCCCAGGATGATGTCGGTCGGAACGTCCATTCTCAGGACCGTTGGTATGAGGAACTCCGACTTGGGGGTATTCGAATTAATGTGGTAGCCGGGCGGAACGCGAAAATTCAAATTCACCATCGTCGCCTGCGTGCGTTCCGCCGTGACTAGTGGCACGTCCGCCACCGTTAGAGTTGGAGCTTTGCCCGCTGTTTGACCGGACGCGAGAGTTGCGGAAGCTAGAGCCCCGAGCGTAATCACTCGCCGCAGTTTCCGAACGCAGCGAGAAGTTAAAATCGGCGCCCGGCTGTGTTCGATGATCATTTCGACACCGGGTTCCTTCCGGAAGCGGATGCCTGACTCGTGGCCGTCTTTGTGTCGAGCGCCTTCTTGATCGAATCTTCAATCTCTGCCTTGCCGCGCAAACCGATGATCTTATCCACAATCTTGCCATCGCGGCCGATCAGAAAACTTTCCGGCAATGCTGGTACTCCGCCGTACTGGTCGCCAACCGACTCCTTCCCAATCAGAATCGGATAGTTGACGCCCATATCCTTCGCAAATTTGCTGATGTCTTCTTTGCTGGCGTCATCCATAGCGACGCCGACAATCTGCAATCCCTGGGAGGCATACTGATTCTGTAGTTCGACGAACCAAGGCATCTCGATTTTGCAGGGACCGCACCACGTGGCCCAGAAATTGAGCAGCACGGCCTTACCGCGAAGGTCGGAGAGGCGCAAGGTTTTTCCGTCGAGCGATTCCAGTGAGAAATCTGGCGCCAGGCTCGATGCCATCAGGCGGGGCGCGAAATCAGGGCCCGATCGGCGGGCCTTGTGATACCCGACGTAGAGCATCAGCGCGACCACGAAAGCCACAGCTACCAGTGCCAGAGGGCTACGTTTCAATCTCACACTCCATTTCACGAATATACAAAGCCAACCTACAAAGCAAATCGATTCAAAAACGACAGCCAGTTCGAAATCAAAGTGAAGCGGCCAATCACCAGCAGAATTCCGAGCGCGATCAGCAATCCGCCGGAAGCAACTTCCACCGCGTGCATATGCGACCGGAAGCGGCTATAGAACTTAAGAAAGCGCTCCACGCCAAGAGCAGTAAGCAGGAACGGCACCGCGAGCCCCAGCGAATATATCGCCAGCAGAACCATGCCTTTCGTCAGAGTATCCTGTGCGGCGGCCAAGGTCAGGATGCCCGCAAGAATTGGCCCGATGCACGGGGTCCATCCGAACGCGAACGCGAAGCCGATCACAAAAGCTCCCACCGGCGTGCTCCCGCCTTTCAACTCATGCAACCGCGTATCGGAATATAGCGCCTTGATTTTCAGGATGCCGGTGAGGTGCAGGCCAAACAAAATAATCACCACGCCGGCGACGATAGCGAGCGTGTGCTTATATTGCGCGGCGATCTGCCCGATCTCAGTGGAGATGGCGCCAAGGGTGATGAACACAACGCTGAAGCCGAGAATAAAACCGACGGAGTTCGTCATGACGCGCCGCATCAGGCGTCCTTGCGACGATTTCAATTCGTCCACTCCCGCTCCAGAGATGAGCGAAACGTATCCCGGCACCAGCGGCAGCACGCAGGGCGAAAGAAATGATATGAGCCCGGCGAAAAATGCTGCGATTGGAAGTGGAAGGCTCGACATGCGTCTTTATTGTACCTGCCGGAGTCTACTCCGTAATCCATCAGACGATTGGCAGCGCATTTAGTTGCAGGCAATTGCCCTTGCAATGTTCGGCTACCGCGACTTTGCGGGGGGCTGGGGAGAAGCGGTTGCCGGCTCAGCCGTTTCCGTACCCGATCCTGCCAGCATCTTCTGTAGAAACCCCAAGGGCACGGCAGCGTCCAGCACAGCGCGGGTGCCCTGCTGATTGACCTGAATGCTTTCGAAAAAACTCTTTACATCGGCATCGGTGCCGTGCATTCCTGCCGAGGTTTCGGCCGTGTGGGTCAAAGCCACGAGAACGTTCACCTTATCGACGATGGCTCGCGCCTCCTCAGAGCTGGCGGTGAAAGCTTCGGCCCGAAGATGCACTGCGCCTGTTCTCAATTGCAAATGAAGCGGCCTCAGGTAACTTCCGGAGATCACCAGTGTCGCGGGGGCGGGAAAAAGAGAGCCCGCCGGACCGCTGTCTGCGGAAGAAGGTTCAACGCGCGCCACCGCCCATGCCGGACTCGCGAACTGGACGTGCTTGTAAAACTGTCGCAGCAGCGCGGGTCCCCCAAACGGAGAAGCCAGCCGTTTGGAGCGGTCGACCATGCCGTGAATAACCGCGGGATCGTCATGATTGGATGCGGCCACTGAATCGGCACTCAATACTGCGACTCGCAGAGACCTTCCTTCCAGACGAATGGTGAAAATATCCACCGAATGATAATTCTCGACCGATTGCGCAATCTGCCGCAGATAGCTGGAAAGTCGCTCGCTGTGAAACTTCCCCACCAGCACTTCGGAAAACCGCAGTTCCGGGGCGTTGCCGCCGGTTCCACCTCCGGGCAAGTTGCCGGGATAGTGAACCGCGCAGGCGGCCTCATCCAGATCGCGCTCGAATAGAAAGCCGGTCTCGCGTATGAAGCGTTCGTATTCCGGGTCATGGCTGACGGCAGGCAGTTCTTTCCCCGAGTTTGCCTTCCGGATCCAGCCCAGGTCCACGTATACGAAAGCGTCTGCCCCGGGCAGTAGACGCGCAGCTTCCGGAGGGGCATGCTTTCGGAGCTGCACCGCGAAGATCAGCGCCGCCACCACCAGCAGGACGGCGAGAACAATAGGAAGAGTGCGCCTAATTCGCATGGAATGCGGTCAGGGCTGCCATCATAACACTCGCGGTGGGCGAAAGCGGCCGGCCGATGTTTGCGCGAACAGGTTGCGCCAACTGGGTTGCACGAAATTTATCCCTTGTGATAACTTAACTAATTGTCCCGGACATCTGGGAGGGATCAAGGGTATACTTGTGCCTTGAGGCGCGAGTTGCCCGAATTGCTGGCGTAGCTCAGGTGGTAGAGCATCTGATTTGTAATCAGAGGGTCAGGGGTTCAAATCCCTTCGCCAGCTCCAGCATACGAAAGTCCGGAAGCGAACTTCAGGATCGAATCGAGCTTCCGGCGGCAGGACTCAGGAACAGGACTCACGAAAAGTCAATACGAGGCGGCGCAACAGGTTTTTCCAACGCACTCCATTCGGAACATTATCCGGCGTGTAGTGATCTTCGCGCAGTAAATCCGTAGGCGCGATTCTTGGTTTCCCTGATTTGCGAAATTTGGTTGGCGAATCACATTTTGCGAAGACTTGTTCGCCTCGCTGGCGAGAGCAAGTCTGATGTGTGTGTCTCGCTTCGTTTGCTGGATACAACGCGGCGACTGCATCGCCCGGCAGTTTTTGCACAGGTGGGTGAGTGGTTAAAGCCAACAGACTGTAAATCTGTCCCTCCTAGCGAGGTACGAAGGTTCGAATCCTTCCCTGTGCACCATTATTTGAGCCGTTTAGCGGGCGTAAGGCCGAGCGGCAGCGAGGTCGGGAGTCCGCTGGCGAAATCCCGAGCGGGTTTTGCGAGGGATCTGAAGGTTATGAGTAGGTTGGCCGTGGCGTTGATCGCGTACGCGGTTTTGGGTGGGCTGGCAGCTGCCACGCTGAGCGATTTCCGGATCCGCGCGCTGACGCTGCTGATTCTTGGGTTGTTCGCGTTCAAGAGCTGGGTGCGGAGGAAAGATGTTCTGCATCCGGACGGTGACGGCGAGTCGGAATAGAGCGGTTGTAGCTGAAGGCTGATAGCCGACGGCTGAAAGCTGGTGTTGGGCCGATGTAGCTCAGTTGGTAGAGCACTCCCTTGGTAAGGGAGAGGTCACCAGTTCAATCCTGGTCATCGGCTCCATAGATCGGAAGAGTGCTGGGCGGTTTTGGGAAGGGCACGACTTTAGTCGTGCCGATGAGTGTCACCAAAGTAAGGCGGCTTTAGCCGCTGAGGCGAGCCGGAAGGGCGGGAGTAACTCAGTGGTAGAGTCACAGCCTTCCAAGCTGTTGGTCGCGGGTTCGATTCCCGTCTCCCGCTCCAGAATCTTGGTTCAGGTGGAAGATGGCTTTCGAGCAGGCGACGATCAAGATTGAGAAGGCGCAAGAGTTTGCGGAATTGCGCGCGTCGATAGAGCAGGCATTTCAAACCGGGGCGGTTGAACGGTTCCTGAAGCAGTTGGATCGCCGAGGTATTCGCATCCGGGATTTCGACGCCGTCCTGGCCGCCAGGACGCTGGAAGATGCGGCAGGCGGTTCGGAGTTAAACGCGCTGCGGTTGTATCAGGCTCTAACCTTGTCGGATCAGGCTCAGATGCGCGAGTTCTATCTTTCGAAGCTGGAATCGGTGGATCGGGCGCTGCGGCACAGGTTCAAGAAGCTCTATCAATATTACTGAATTACTAACAAGCGAGGCACGGCACTTTTATGGCGAAAGAGAAATTTGATCGTAACAAGCCGCACTGCAACGTGGGGACGATTGGTCACATTGACCATGGCAAGACCACGTTGACGGCGGCCATCACCAAGGTGTTGCAGAAGCACAATCCGAAGATCGTGTTCCGGTCGTTTGACTCGATTGACAACGCTCCAGAAGAAAAAGCGCGTGGTATCACGATCGCAACGGCGCACGTCGAGTATGAGACGGCGAACCGGCACTATGCGCACGTGGATTGCCCGGGCCACGCCGACTACATCAAGAACATGATTACGGGCGCGGCGCAAATGGATGGCGCGATTTTAGTCGTTGCTGCCACCGACGGTCCCATGCCGCAGACACGCGAGCACGTGCTGCTGGCGCGCCAAGTCGGTGTGCCTTACATCGTGGTGGCTCTGAACAAGTGCGATGCGGTCGATGACCCTGAGCTGCTCGACCTGGTCGAGCTTGAAGTCAGAGAACTGCTGAAGAGCTACAAGTTCCCCGGCGACGATGTGCCGGTGATTCGTCTGTCTGCTTTAGGGGCTTTAAATGGTGAAGAAAAGTGGGAGAAGCAGATTGACGCGTTGATGGATGCTGTCGATAAGAGCGTGCCGCAGCCGGCGCGCGAACTGGACAAGCCGTTCCTGATGCCGATTGAAGACATTTTCTCGATTCAGGGCCGCGGCACGGTGGTTACGGGCCGTATCGAGCGTGGCAAGGTGAAGG
>JBAVZU010000220.1:0-13520 GCA_049588915.1 Candidatus Sulfotelmatobacter sp. | reverse complement strand
GCTAAAAGACCGCACCCTCCTGCCGGCGTTGAGGTAGAAGTGACATCGCAGTTTAAGAAACTCGCCATTGAACTCGGCAGGAACGGCCATGAACGGCGCGGATTTCGCAATAGCAGCCAGGCCGGTGGCATCCAACTCCGCGTCTCCAGAACTCTCCACCAATTTTCTGCTGTCGAGGGTGCCATCTTTGAGAATGGTGAACTCCACCGTGAACGCCTTCTGTTCGCTGGTAGGGATAAGTTCCTTCTCGCCAAGCCCCCGCTGCCAATTCTGCCGGATGTTAGCCAGCAGCCCGAAACTGAGATAATTTCGAATGTGAAAGCTGACGGGCCCATTCAAGACCTCCATCTCCCCAACCTGCGCCATGAGGTTAGAATTGGTGCTGCGCAGGCCCGGAGAGCTCTGATTCGCGCCATCCTCGGGAACCCTCTCCAAGGTTCCCTGCGCAAACGCGGCGGCAGCCGCGATAATCGCGATCAAACTAACGTGCACCACATTCAGGGCCAGAATCCGGACTTTTTTCATGTAGATCTCCGAACACTAGAATGCCACCCTACTTCACACCTACCGTCTCCCTTACTCCGATCGCCGGCACTGTCCTTCCCACCACCGCCGCGATCTGACGCACCTGCTTCATTAGTTCATCGAACTGATCGGGGAACAGAGATTGCGGGCCATCCGACATTGCCTGATCGGGCTGGTTGTGGACCTCCACCATCAGACCATCCGCACCCACGGCGACCGCCGCGCGCGAAAGTGGAGTAACTTTGTTCCGCTTCCCGGTGCCGTGACTCGGATCGACCAAAATCGGCAAATGGCTCAGCCGTTGCACCGCCGGAATCAGACTCAAATCCAGCGTGTTGCGCGTGTGGTCGGCAAACGTGCGCACACCGCGCTCGCACAGCGCCACGTTGTAGTTGCCCTCACTCAAAATGTATTCCGCCGCCATCAGAAATTCTTCCAGCGTCGCCGACATGCCGCGCTTCAAAAGTACCGGCTTCTTCGCCCGTCCGGCGCGCTTCAGCAACGAGAAATTCTGCATGTTCCGCGCCCCAATCTGAATCACGTCGGCATACTCTTCCACCAGATCAAGCGATTCATTATCAATCGCTTCCGTGATGATCTTCATCCCGTACTGCCGGCGAATCTCTCCCATGATCTGCAGCCCTTCTTCGCCCAGCCCTTGAAATGAATAAGGAGAGGTACGTGGCTTATAGGCTCCTCCCCGAAAAAACTGCGCGCCCGCGCGATGCACACGTTCTGCCACGGCAAACGCCTGCTCGCGGCTCTCAACGGCGCATGGTCCAGCCACAATCGCCAAGCCCGTGCCGCCGATTGTCGCAGCCGTCCCGGAAAACCGAATGACCGTGTTATCTTCCTTGATATCGCGGCTCACCAGCTTGTAAGGCTTCGAGACTTTAATGACTTCCTGCACGCCGGGCATCTCTTCCAGCGTCCCTTGTTCCACCTCGCCCTTGTTGCCCGTAATGCCGATGGCGGTTCGTTGCGCTCCCGGCATGGAGTGAGCCCGATAGCCCAACTGCTCTATCTTTTCGCACACGCCACGCACCTGCTCCTCGGTAGCGTTTGCTTTCATGACGACTAACATAAGATTTCCTCAAACGGACGATGTAGGAACAACCGCCCTCGGCTGTCCGAGTCGAGCGAAGCTCGACTGCCTTGTAACGCCGCTTGCGACGTAAGGTTCCATCAAGTCTACCGTTGCCCCCGCTGCACCGCAAATGCAGCGCCGATTCCATCCCCTCTTACGCGGTCAGCTCCTTCGGAGGGCTATCACTGCTGTCCGCGATTTCAAGCAACGCCTCTACGACAAACTTATTTACTGCTCTTATACTTTTCTTATGCCGCGCTCCATCGCCCGCGAACAAGACATCCTCGCCCGCCCCGCGCCCAACCGCTCGCCCCGCCTCACTTCCCGCCGCATCGGCATTCACACTTCCACCGCCGGAGGAATCCACAACGCGGCCGAACGCGCCTACCGCCTTGGCTGCAGCACGCTGCAGATATTCTCCTCCAGCCCGCGCCAGTGGGCGCCCTACGAGCTCAGCCATCCACTCTGCGAGCAAATGCTGCGACTGCGCGCCAGCTACGATCTCAAGCCGCTTGCCATCCACACGAATTATCTAGTCAATTTGGCTAGCACGAACCAACTGTTCCTGAAGAAATCCATCGAAGCTTTCCGAGGCGAAATCGAGCGCGCCCTCGCGGTCTGCGCCGACTATCTTGTTCTTCATCCTGGCTCATTCCGAGGCTCCGACCGCGAAGCTGGCCTGCTGCAAACGTCGGCGGCAATCGCCGCCTCGTCCCAAGGACTTGATCTTGAAAAAGCGGGTCTCACTATCCTTATCGAAAATACTGCTGGCGCTGAATTTTCCCTGGGAGGCAGCTTCGAGCAAGTGGCCGAAGTCATCGACCGCCTTCGCGGTCTGGTTCCTATCGCAGCCTGCATCGACACCTGTCACACCCACGTCGCGGGATACGACATCGTCACAGAAGAAGGCATCTACCAGACACTCCGGCATCTCGATGCAACCGTTGGCTTGAACAACGTAAAAGTTATTCACTGCAACGACGCAAAGGCGCCGCGTGGGTCCAAGCTCGACCGCCATCAGCATATAGGGAAGGGAACCATTGGCAAACAGGCGTTCCGCATCTTGCTAAATGATCTGCGCCTAGCCCACGCCGCTTTCATCGCTGAGACGCCCATCGATCGTCCCGGAGACGACCGTAGAAATATCCAGGCTCTGAAGAATCTCGTAGCTTGACTCCGACCGTGTCATCCTCCTGCTCCTTCTCCTGCTTCTTTGCTGTATTCTGGCTCGGCCCATGATTCGCCTGCTCATCTGGTTACTGAGCCAGCCCTTATTTTGGGCTGGACTCAGTGTGCTCTCTGGCCCGTATTTCTTCTGGCGCGGGTTTCGGGTATTCCAACACAAGCGGCTCATCATGGACACGCCGCGCTCCACCATCCGTGGCGCAGCGTTGGGCCGAGTGGAAGTAAGTGGCAAAGCTGTGGGTCCTTACACTCTGGTATCGCCAATGAGCCACAGCGATTGTCTCTACTATCGCCTGACCATCGAATCAAATCCGCAAGGCGATCTTCGCAAGAAAATGCAGGAGATGTGTGCACCCCTCTTCGTGGACGATGGAACCGGCACACTCATGATTTACCCGCAAGGCTGCGAACTCTTGATGCCTCCGTCCAGTCAACGATCTGAGTACGGGAAGCTTGCTCTTGCTCTGTCAGAGTTTTCAAAAGAGAGACCGGAGTTTGCCCAGGAATACTGCATAAACCCTGGAGACACAATTTTTGTCATCGGCACACTCCAGGAGAACCCTTGGGCAAAAAAGAATCCGATTGCCGAGTGCAACGAGTTGTCTCGGATCGGGCCGGGATTTATCGCCGAAGGCGAAGCCGATCTAGTGCGACGCGAAGCCTATCCATACCTCGATCCCGAGCTCCCTTCGGGGGTGGCTCTAGCTTCGCCGGGCGAATTCGACTTTCATCCTCCGGTGATCTTGATGCGCGGCGACGGCCCGTTTGTCATCTCGACCGACAGCCCTCGAGAGCTTGTTGCCAAGCTGAACTTAAAGTCGGTTTTGTATATTTGGGGCGGTCCCGGCGCGGCTCTCTGGGGCCTGTGGGAAATTTTCTGCCATGCGGGACTGTTGTGATTGCGATTTCAGCATGAACGCCCGGCCTTAGAGCTCCGTTGTGCAATCTCGTTACACGATTCTACCGCCTCATTGTAAAATCTAAGGTTTATCCCCAACTCGCGACGATTCCCTTATGCCGCAGCAAGACAAAATGCAGGTTGAAACAGCCGCCGCTGCTGTCGGTCCACGGAATGATCATGCCGACCGCCATGACGACCGCTATCAGCCGCAGCGCGTCGAAACTAAATGGTTCGAGCGCTGGCAGAGCGATCCTCAGCTCTATGCTGCCGAGCCTGCCGACTCCAGCAAAAAGAAATACTACGTCCTCGAGATGTTGCCCTATCCATCGGGCGCGCTCCACATGGGACACGTGCGCAACTACTCGATTGGCGACGCGCTCGCACGCTATATGTGGATGAATGGCTACAACGTTCTTCATCCCATGGGATGGGATTCCTTCGGCCTTCCAGCGGAGAATGCAGCTATCCAGAACAACACTCCGCCACGGCAGTGGACGCTCGGCAACATCGCCAAGATGAAGGCGCAGATGAATCGCCTGGGCTTCGCCTACGACTGGTCTCGCGAAGTCACTACCTGCTTGCCCGATTACTACCGTTGGAATCAATGGTTCTTTTTAAAGTTCTACGAGAAAGGTTTGGCGTATCGCAAGAAAAGCAAGGTCAACTGGTGTTCCAAATGCTGCACCGTGCTCGCCAACGAGCAAGTTGTAAACGGCTGCTGCTGGCGCCATGAAGATACCGTGGTTGAGCAGCGGGAGCTCGAACAATGGTTTTTGCGCATCACAAAGTATGCGGACGAACTATTGCGCGATCTCGACAAGCTGGACGGCTGGCCGGAAAAAGTTCGCACTATGCAGCGAAACTGGATCGGCCGCAGCGAAGGTACTCTGGTCGATTTCAAGGTCGACTACCCGGAAGATCGCAGCGGATTCGGCCCTGCTGGCGGGACGATCAGCGTCTTTACCACTCGCGTCGATACCATCTTCGGCGCGACTTCGGTGCAGCTCGCGCCGCAGCATCCCATCGTTGCCGATCTCGCTGCGCATAACTCTGATCTCCGCGCCAAGGTTGATCAATTGATCGGCGAGCAGCGGAAAGCCAAAGAAGCCGGAGATATCGGGGAAATTGAAAAACATGGTGTCCCCACCGGCCGCTACGCCATCAATCCTTTCAACAAGGAAAAGATTCCCATCTGGGTCGCCAACTACATCCTCATGGATTACGGCACGGGCGCGATCATGAGCGTGCCCGCTCACGATGAGCGTGATTACGAGTTTGCGACAAAATATAAGCTCGAAATCCGCTTGGTTGTTCTTCCCATCTCGAATGATCCGGAGGAAACCGTCACCGAGCCCCGTCTTCCTTTCGTGGCGCACGACGGCATGTTGATTAATTCCGGACCCTTTAGCGGCCTCGAATGCGCCGAAGCGATTAAGAGAATGTCCGCGCACGCGGAAGAAAAAGGCTTCGGCAAGTCGACTGTTACTTATCGCCTCAAAGATTGGGGAATCTCGCGGCAGCGCTATTGGGGGACACCCATCCCCATGCTCTATTGCGAAAAGGACGGCATTGTCCCCGTGCCGGAAAAAGATTTACCGGTGATCTTGCCGGAGGCTCTCGACATCGTCCACGCGGTTGGATCGCCGCTGAGTAGCTTGCCGGAATTCGTCAATGTAACTTGCCCTAAGTGTGGCGGTCCTGCGAGGCGCGAAACCGACACAATGGATACCTTCGTCGATTCATCCTGGTATTTCTATCGCTACACCGACGCGCATAACGATCATGCCCCGTTCGACTCGAAGACCGCGCAATATTGGTTTCCCATCGATCAGTACATCGGCGGAGTGGAGCACGCTATTCTGCACTTGATCTATTCACGCTTCTGGACCAAGTTCATGCGTGACCTTGGCCTGATCGTCAACGATGAGCCCGCCGAGCGCCTTTTCACGCAAGGCATGGTCATTAAAGATGGCGCAAAAATGTCAAAGAGCCTGGGTAACGTCGTCAGCCCCGACGAGATGGTCGCGCGCTATGGCGCCGACGCTGCGCGTCTTTACAGTCTTTTTGCCGCTCCGCCTGACCGCGATCTTGACTGGCAAGACTCCGGCATCGAGGGCATCCAGAGATTCTTAGGGAGGGTGTACCGCTTCGTAGCGAGAAACGCTTCGCGCGCTGCAAATGCTCCGGTCGCGCCGTTGCCAACATCGCTCTCGCCGGCCGATCGTCAAATCCAGCGCAAGCTCCATCAAACCATTAAACGTGTCAGCGACGATTTCCAGGGACGCTGGCACTTTAACACCTGCATCTCGGCCATCATGGAACTGGTGAACGCTCTTTACGCCCGTGAGGAAAGCACGGCGGCGGAGTCTCGGTCCACCCCTTCAGTGCTTCTGGCTGAAGTGCAGCACGACCTGGTTCTCTTGCTGGCTCCATTCGCACCGTATCTCGCCCATGAGCTCTGGGAGATGCTTGGGGAAGAGGGAAGTCTACTCAAGGCTCCGTGGCCAAAGTACGACGCTACGCTTGCCAAAGAAGACGAGCTCGAAATTCCTGTGCAGATTAACGGAAAATTACGGAGCCACATCGTCGTGGCTGCAGATGCCTCGGAGGCCACCATTCTTGAAGTTGCTCTCGCCGACGAAAAAGTGAAATCGCTTATCGCCGGCAAACAGGTTCTTAAGACGATTGTTGTACCTGGCAAGCTTGTCAATATCGTGGTCAAGTAGGGTCACGACTGAGTGAGACGAGAAAATAAGAACGGGCCTAATCCAAACGTATAGTCAATGTCCTCGCCATCGCCTACTGTCGAAGGCTTTCGCGCCGCCTTTCGTCGCCTGTCGCTCACATCTGCTGAAATCGCGTGGCGCTGGACGTTTGGCGCAACCACGGCTGTGTTATTGAGTTTTAGTCTTATTGAATATCTCGATAGCGTCCCGGCAAGCCGCGCTAACTCGGCGCTTCTGTCGACTCGACACCCCGTCTTCGTAGCACGCGCCATCACACAAATGCTGCGGGGCACCATGAATCGCGGTGTGCTGGCCGCATTGCTCTTAGCCTTGGCGCTCTCTGCCCTGTGGATCACGGCCGCTTCCATCGGACGCCTGGCAACTGTTCGCGCGCTGATCGGATATTTTCGAGAAGGTCTTGTTAGCCATGACGTAAATGGAGTAGATGGCGGGGAGAGGCCTTGGTCAATTCGTGCATTGATCGATCTCAATTGTCTGCGAGTGAGTGTGTTCCTCGCAGTCATTCTGGCCCTGGGCGGAACGGCGATTCTTGCCGGCCTCATTTCTTCCGATCCTCGCCCGCGGCCGGGTTTGGCGGCAGCTCTGTTTTGTGAGCTAGTGGCATTGATCTGCATCGTGGGGTGGAATTTGAATTGGTGGCTGTCGCTAGCCGGGATGTTCGCAGTCCGCGATGGCGAAGACGCGCAATGCGCGTTCAACACGGCGGTTACCTTTTTCCGGAAACATATGGCCGCGGTTTTAGCGGTGAGCACTTGGACGGGGCTGGCTCATTTCGTCGCCTTCAGCATTGCCGTCACTCTTGTTTCGCTACCTCTGGTCTTCCTGCGAATCGCGTCTCGTCTCGTGGTTGCAGCAGTCATGTTCGTCCTTCTCGCTTATTTCGCAGTCGCAGACTGGCTCTACGTGGCTCGGCTTGCTGGCTATGTTTTCATCGCCGAATCGCCGGATCCGTTGCTCATAACTTCACAGCCTTTGCCGCCATTCCCGTCGGCCGAGATCGCTCTCGAAAGCGCAATTGATCGCGACGAATTAATTCTGAGCGATATTCCAAATTCAGCCCTTAAGACATAGCTTGCTGCGTTTCCTTACGCTATACCGCGATGGGATGCTTTACACGCGCCATCCGATTTGAGAAACTCATCCGTGGAAACTCAATCCATCCTGAATCAGACCATACTGAAGCAACCCATCGTTAATCAATCCGTTGTTATCCTCGATTTTGGGGCGCAATACACGCAACTGATCGCGCGCCGCATCCGCGAACAAAATGTCTTTTCCGCGGTGCTTCCCTGTACAGCCTCACTCGACGAGGTCAAGAGCTACGCACCGGTTGGAATCGTGCTTTCCGGAGCGCCGTGGTCAGTCTATGACAAAGATGCACCGCCGGCCGACGCGCGTGTGTTTGAACTCGGCATCCCCGTGCTTGGGATCTGCTATGGCCTGCAGTTCATGGTCCACGCACTGGGCGGAAAGGTGCGGCCGGCTGATAAGCGGGAGTATGGGCATGCGGAGATTGACATTGTCGCCGAGTCGATGTTATTTCGAGGCCTTGCGAAGCGCCAGGCGGTGTGGATGTCGCATGGTGACGAAGCGATGGAACTCCCGCCAGGATTTGAGCTTACGGCAAAGACCGCTCATTCGGTCGCAGGAATTCAAAACGTCGCGAAAAATTGGTTCGCGGTGCAGTTCCATCCTGAAGTTCACCACACGAAAAACGGGACAGAGATTCTGCGCAACTTCGTGTTTCAGATCTGCGGTGTGAAACCCTTATGGACCCCGCAACACTTTATTGATTCGACGGTTGAACAAGTAAGGTTGCAAGTGGGAAGCGGCAATGCTATCTGTGCACTCTCCGGCGGAGTCGACTCGTCGGTAGCGGCGGTGCTCGTCGATCGTGCACTGCGTGATGCAAGCGGGAAATCCCGGCTCACTTGCATCTTTGTGAACAACGGAGTGTTGCGCAAGAATGAATTCGAAAAGGTGCAGCAAACCTTACGAGATAAACTTGGACTCCGGCTCGATGCGGTGGACGCTACAGACCGGTTTCTGAATAAGCTGAAAGGCATAACCGATCCCGAGGCAAAAAGAAAGATCATCGGGAACGAATTTATTGCGGTGTTCGAGGATGAAGCGCATCGCATCGCACAGCGGGAGGGAACAGTCGATTATCTCGTGCAAGGAACGCTGTATCCGGATGTGATCGAGTCACGATCGGTGCGAGGGCCGTCGCAGGTGATCAAGTCGCATCACAATGTCGGCGGGCTTCCGGAAAAAATGAGGTTGAAGCTAATCGAGCCACTGAAAGACTTATTCAAGGACGAAGTCCGCAAAATTGGCCGTGATCTGGGGATGCCGGAGGAGATACTGCAGCGCCAACCGTTCCCGGGGCCTGGTCTTGCCGTGCGCATCGTTGGCGAAGTTACGCCGAATCGCCTGGCGCTGCTGCGGGAGTGCGACGATATTGTGATTAGCGAGATCAAGAGCGCGGGGCTGTACACGAAGATATGGCAGTCGTTTGCGGTGCTGTTGCCGGTGATGTCTGTAGGTGTGATGGGCGATATGCGCACGTATGCGTATACCTGTGCGGTGCGGGCGGTGAGTTCAGAGGATGGGATGACGGCGGATTGGGTTGCGCTGCCGCATGAAGTGCTGAAGAATATTTCCACGCGGATTGTGAATGAAGTGAAAGGCGTGAATCGCGTCGTCTATGACATCACGTCCAAGCCTCCGGGGACGATTGAGTGGGAGTGAAGTAGCTTTTAGCTTGAATCCTGCTCTGCAACCTTTGTCTTGATCTGCTCACGTTAGTGGCTGAGGCCATGTCTCGGACTGGAGCAATCTAATCCGCGCTGCGCTACCTAGGCGCTTTGCAACAGTCGCCGAATCTTAAGCCGTGATCTCCAAAAGATTGCCTTCAGAATCAGCGATTACAGCTTCGTAGTAGGCATCTCCCGTTAGCCTCGGTTGGCGTACAATGCGCACTCCGTCTGTCTCCATCTCTTTTACCAAACGATCCACGGCTTCGCGTGAGCCCACGGAGATTGCGAGATGGGCGGGTCGTGGAGATTCGCCGCGCGACGCCATCAGTTCGAGGCGAGCGCCGGAACCAAGCGACAGAAAGTACGATTGGAAGTCGCGCTTCGTGCTTGAGTAGACCGGGCTTGAACTGGCTTGGAACCAGCGTTCGTAGAAAACGCGGGCGCGCTCGAGATCGGATACCCAAGCCGCGGCGTGATCAATTCTTGCAACCGGATCCAATAAGCCTAGCTTGACGAGTTCCTTCCGCAATGAGAGCGGATCGGTGAATACGATGCCGTGCATGCCCAGAGCGATCGCGGCGTCTACGTTAGGTTTCAGGTCGTCGATGTAAACGGTGTGAGCAGGGTCGACCGAATGAGTTTCAAAGAAAAGCTGAAAGATGCGCGGGTCAGGCTTAAGCAGGCGCACTTCGCCCGAGAGCAGAATCCCATCGAACCAATGTAAGAATTCGAATCTCTTCAGGGATATCGGAAAAGTTTCCGAAGACCAGTTACTGAGGGCGTAAAGAGGAACGTCACGAGCGCGTAATTCCGCGAGAATGTCCACGGTGCCGTGGATAGGGCCGGTGACCATCTCTTCCTGACGGTGGAACCATGCGTCGATCAAATCGGCTTGCGTGGGATGTTCCAACTTTAGAGAAGCGCAGGCTTCGGCAAAAGATCGTCCAGCATCTTGCATCGCATTCCAGGCAGGAGTGCAGACGGTGGACAGGAAATGCTCCATGGCGGCGTCGTCTCCTTTGAAAAGCTTCCGGTATAGGTAGCGCGGATTCCAGTCGATGAGTACGCCGCCAAGGTCGAATACTGCTACGGAGCGGTTGGGCATGGAGTGATTCTATCCAATCGGGACGGGGCGCTGCCGAGCTGTGCTCGGCTCTGCCCACATTCCAACTTACTTGTCGCGGTGAACGGTCTCCATCGAAAAGGCGGGGAGGCAGACGGCGATGTATTCGGCGCCGCCTTCGTTAGGAGTGGAGTAGCGGATCCATTCACCGGCGTGGGCGATGACCGCTTGTCCGGCGGCGACATCAAGAAACCCGGCCTTGTGTTCGACGCGGAGAATGCCTTTGAGAACCACAGTAAACTCGTCGAAGGCGGGAGTTTGGCCGGGCTCGAGCCATCCTGCGGGGCTGCGCATGTGCGCGACGCTCGCAGATGTGGTTTGGGAGTTGACGCGCCCGATGTATTCGTCGATAAGCTTGGGCTTGTTGCCGGCGGATTGGATACGGGTAGGTTGCGGGATTAAGGTCGGCATGCGGTTCAAGTCAGTGGACAAAGATCAGAGATCAGAATTCTGACGCTGTGAGTGTAGCGCGGAGGAGAGAGGAAGCGAAATCCTCGATTGGTCACAATGTTTTCCACGATTGTCATTTCTCGGGCTTAGTGCAACGTGTCTTATAACGCCGAGTGTGCTTGGCGGGACAGCCGAGGCAGCTGTCTCCACAAGACCACCTTGGAAGCACGGCAGCATCGTTTACAATCCTCGCTTATGTTCTATAGAACGGATAATCGCATTGTGGATCAGCTGCGGCCGGTCATCATCACTCCAGACTTTATTACTACTGCGGAAGGATCAGTACTGATCGAGGTAGGAAATACGCGTGTGATTTGTACTGCATCGATTGAAGAGACGGTGCCGCAGTTTATGCGGAATACGGGCAAGGGATGGATCTCTAGCGAGTACGCGATGATTCCGCGGGCGACGCTGACCAGGACGTCACGCGAAGTGTCCAAGGGTCGGCAGAGCGGGCGGACGCATGAGATTCAGAGACTGATTGGGCGGTCATTACGCGCGGTCACGG
Organism: Candidatus Sulfotelmatobacter sp.; assembly: GCA_049588915.1. GTDB lineage: Bacteria > Acidobacteriota > Terriglobia > Terriglobales > Acidobacteriaceae > Sulfotelmatobacter. The sequence goes on along the minus strand of JBAVZU010000220.1, from coordinate 2,235 downwards.
ACCTGTCGCGGCTGGGAGAGCGTACGATCTGGATTGATTGTGACGTGATTCAGGCGGACGGCGGGACGCGGACGGCTTCGATTACGGGTGCGTTTGTGGCGCTGGGCCTGGCACTGGAAAAGTTGGTTGAGGCGGGGACGCTGACTTCGGTTCCGTTGAAGGATTTTGTGGCAGCCGTGAGTGTGGGGATTGTGGATGGAGAAGTTCTGCTCGATCTTTGTTATGAAGAAGACTCGCGCGCCGATGTGGATATGAATTTTGTGATGACGGCCGGCTACAAGATGGTGGAAGTGCAAGCTACAGCAGAGCGGCAGGCGTTCGATGAGGTGCACTTTGGGAAGATGATGGCATATGCGCGGCAGGGGGTGCAGGCGCTCATTGCCAAGCAGCAAGGGGTGTTGAGCGGGTTGACGCTGCGGCAGTGAGGGGGAGGCCGCCGGGTCTCGTCCGGCTGGACAGCCGCGATTGTCCCTACATTTTTCGAGGATCAATCCAGCAGTGTCGCCAACAGTTCGTGCTTTACGGAGACGAACGGATTCGCGACCGTGACTCCGCTCCAGACAAAACCCGCTTGCAGATCCTCAGAGAGCAAGAGGCGGCAGCCTGCAGCGGCCGCGGCGGAGAGGATGACGGCGTCCCAAATGCTCAGCTGGTGATCGACGGCCAAATCGGCGGCGGCGAGCAGGATTGCGGGGGATGTCTCAATCAGCGGAAAAGTGTCTTGCCAGCTCAGGACTGCCGCCCGGGCCGCCTTGGGTGAGCGTTTCGCCTTGCGGACGAGAACGTGGAAGAGTTCGCCGAGCACCTGAATTGGCAGGAACGTGCTATCTGGTGCCAGCTTCTCGATGATATCCAGCGTGGCCTTTTTCCTGGCAACGCCATTCACGCCCTCAGCATACGCGAGGATGTTCGTGTCGAGCGCGAGTCGCATGGAATCTCCGGCTACTCGTACAACTCGTCCCTGTTCCATCGGCCTATTTTAACGATGGGTTGGCTGCGCAAGCGCTTCAGCAGGGAGGCGCGGGAACGGTTTGCGGGGGAGTTGGCCGCGTTTGTTTTAAGGGGAGCGATTCGGGCAACTGGTCTTCCGTGGCTTGTGACTACATAAGTGCGGCCTTCGCGGACATCTCGTAGAAGCGCGGAAAATTTCCGGTTGGCATCGGAGGCGGAGATTGCTTTTTCCATTGGGACTCTTAAGTAGTTATATTACCTACATTTGTCGGATAGCGTCAAGACACCTCTAGCCGCCTTTGCGAACGGGCGGCGGGGTGTCGCCCGATGGACAGCCGAGTGCGGCTGTCCCTACATGAGCGTGCTTGGTGCGGTAGAGGCGAAGCGAGCTACGCCTCGACATAAAGGGCGCTTCTACGCGATCCAGACGGTCTTGATATTCATAAATTCGCGAATGCCGTTGGTGGCGAGTTCACGGCCGTGGCCTGAGTGCTTGACGCCGCCAAAGGGGATGCGCGGATCGGAGGCGACCATTTTATTGATGAATACCATGCCCGATTCGAGTTCGTTGATAAAACGTTCGCGCTCGCGATCATCGTTGGTCCAGGCGCTGGCACCAAGGCCGAAGCGGCTGTCGTTGGCGAGGTTGATCGCTTCGTCGATATCCTTGACGCGAAACAGTGAGGCCACGGGGCCGAAGAACTCTTCACGGTAGGCAGGCGATTCCTTCGGGATGTTGGTCAGAACCGTGGGAGCGTAGTAATTGCCGGGGAGATCCAGTTTGTGGCCACCCGTTAGAAGCTTGGCTCCGGCTTTCACGGTTTTCTGCACATCGGCATCGAGGTCTTTGACGGCGCTAGCGGTGGCGAGCGGTCCGAGTTCGGTTTTCTCGTCGAAGGGATCGCCGACACGCAGATTCTTCATGCGATCGACAAACTTTTTTTCGAACTCAGTGGCAATGGATTCGTGGACGATGAAACGTTTAGCGGCAATGCAGGATTGTCCGTTGTTAATAACTCGCGCCTCGACGGCAGTAGCGACCGCGGCATCAAGATCAGCGCTGGGCATGACGATGAATGGGTCACTGCCCCCAAGCTCCAGGACGACCTTCTTAATACGTTTAGCAGCGGCAACTCCAACGTCGATACCCGCTTGCTCGCTCCCGGTTAGGGTTGCGGCAACGACCCGCGAGTCGTTGAGAATTGCGTCCACTTGCTGCGAGCCGATGAGCAGCGTTTGAAAGGCGCCGGCCGGAAAACCCGCTTCGAGGAAGATCTGTTCAAG
>JBAVZU010000219.1:0-1919 GCA_049588915.1 Candidatus Sulfotelmatobacter sp. | reverse complement strand
GGCTAACACCTTCCAACAACCGTCTCCCCTCTCCTACAAAGATTGGAGCAACGACAAAACGATATTCGTCAACCAGACCAAGCTCTATAAGCTGTGAAGGAATATCTACACCACCGATCAGAATATTTTTGCCTGGTTCGTCCTTCAATTTAAGCATTTCATCGTGAAGGTTCGTACGAACAATTCTCGTATTTCCATCTTCAGCGCTGGCCAATGATCGTGAAAAAACAATCTTCGCGATGGAGTCAAAGGTTCGGGCAAATTCGTTCTCCGCCTTTGTCATCGACTGGCTTTTTGCAACTTCAGGCCAAAAAGGGACCATCAATTCATAGGTTTTACGCCCGAAGACGAGTAGGTCAATACCACGCATGAGGTGCGTAAAATATTCATGTGTTTCTTCATCCGCAACTTGTTTGGTGTGGTCGCAGCAGCCATCCAGGGTAATGTTGATTGCGTAAATTACATTTCTCATTTGATTGTCCTCTCTTATGTACCTGCGCTCATGGGCTCTTTGCACAATTCGGTTTAGCGACCTTCCGTTCCGTCCGACCACCCGTTGCACGGCAACCACGAACTCAGTCAGCCGGGAATGTCGGATAATATATGTGGCCGGAGCCTAATGCGGAAGGAGATCGCAAGATGTTCCTTATAGATGATCCGCGCTTTCGCCCGATTATTCATCTTATGGACAACGCCAAGTATGCCGAAGCGTTGCATCGGCTTGATGATCTGTTGCCAGGCTTGAGCACTCAGGAGCGTCCCGCCGGTCTCTACTGGAAGATTCAATGCTTAGCTTCTCTTGGCGATTGGAAACGAGCAAAGGCTTGTACACAAGAGGCTTTGGCGCTGGTTGAAGGACAGACACCTATGGGAATCCGCTTGGAGTTGCTCAATGCGTATCTTCTACATAGTGATCAAGGGCCTAGTAAGGCAGCGCTGGAGATTCGCACCATCCTAGACCGCTATGGCACACTGCTCAGATCCGAAACCCTCTTGTGGATCTACCTGCAAGCTAAATCAGACCTGGGAAATTGCCTGGTGAACGCGGGCCGTTACGCAGAGGCCATTCAGGAATTGGAAGAAGTGTTGCCTCTCCAGGATCAGCCGTCATTTCGGTGCTACATTCACTTCTGGCTCGGCATAGCGAATCACGAGTTGAGAAAACTGAAGGAAGCGAGAGACCATTTTGAATCCGCAATGGCTGAAGCGGAATCCGTGCCGAACGGTGCGATAGCTCCATACTATGCGGCAAGAACTCGATATGAACTGGCATTGATCGCATATAAGCAACACCGTTATGAGGATGCCTTGCGGCAGTCAGATTTGGCTTTGGCGGTCGGGCTTCAGGACGCCAAACTACTTCAAAGTGTCCGTCGCCTTAAAGAGTTGGTAGGTGAGGTACGGGCGTTATAATCGGCACGGCGATGCTGCCTGTGCCATCTGATGACTGACTCAAATCGCTAATGCACCCATCGATCGCAAGATTTCAACGCTGCGGCAAAGGAGGCAGCGGAACCTTCTGCTTTATTCCCGCGCCTTCGACGACGGTGTAAATGAAATCTGCTGGAACGTCCCGGAGAATTTCGGTAGCGCCATTTGGCCAGTGCGGGAGGGCGGGGATTTTGATCCCCCGTCCATCGAGATCGCGCTGAAAGGCGGCGATTCACCGCGCTGAGACCACCACCCACACCATGCCAAGCAGAAGGAATGCAAAATCCGATTTCCACTAGCGAAAAGACGCGACACCCCCCTCCCAGTAATTGATTAGACTCGCGAAAGGCTGGGCTCCCCAGCTTTCGGAATGGATAAGCCTTTGGGTGCCTGTGATCTTTCAACACGTTGTTCCCAAGAAGTGAATAGTCCATTCGAGCAAGACCGGAGAAGCTGATGGTGCTGACCAATCTGCTTCCGAGGAGTCG
>JBAVZU010000218.1:0-29471 GCA_049588915.1 Candidatus Sulfotelmatobacter sp. | reverse complement strand
GCAATCGACTCCCCGAGATACAGCACTGCGGGGTTGTCACCATAATCGACAGTGGCGAATTTTCCATTTGCCGACATCAAGTCGACGAAAACGACATCTTGCTTGTCCCAGTACTGGAACGGCAGTTCCCCTTCAACGCCGCAGTAGTGCGCCTTGGTGATGGTGGTCACGGTATAACTCTCGTTGTCCCAGGTGTAGCGCTGGCCGACCTTGCACTCGGCCGGCAACTTCCGTCCCGGTGCTGCGAAGGTGACAACATATTCATCCTGCGCGTCCGACAGCCAGGCGCTACCGTTGTTCATCACCAAATGCCATTCGTTCCATGTTCCCTGGTCGTATTCATAAATGATCCTTCCGACTGCCACGAAAGACTGATGATTGTAGGTTCCCTCGGTTCCAATCTGAATTGGAGAAGTGTTCGGCGGCAGGTCGGCGACCTGGCCGACTTTCTTCAAGTTAATATCTGTACGGACAAGAATCGATTTGCAGTATTCGCAAACCGTCTGGACACTGCTCGACCAACGAAAAACAATCTTAGCGCCGCAATTCGGACAATTTGCGGTGGGCTGAGTCATGTACTTTGACTCTCGATTGAACGCTTGCCTGCCTCCATCCCAGGCGCGGGGCTGAATCTCTCCGACGGACGATAGTCTCTGGTTAAAGTTCGGATAGTGACTGACTTTGCCCCGAACACCGACTCAAGCTCCCCGTTAAAATCCCAGACCTCGCGCGGAACACAGCAAAACAAGTTTAGGCAGAGAGATCCGAACTCAGGGAAGGTATGACAAGTGAGATGAGATTCCGCCAGTAAACACAGGCCGGTAATGCCTCCGGTGTTGGGGAATTGGTGCCAGTGGGTTTCCCCAACGGGGCGAAGGCATAGCCCCTTAATCATCCGCTCGAACAGTTCCCTTAGCAGCGCAGGGCTTCTCAGAGACTCGACCTGACAACCGTGTGCGTCGACGACCCATTCAATTCCGTTCATAATTTCGCTTGCAGCTATTGCGGATGCCCGCAGTCGGGACAGAACTTGCTGATTTTGGGAATCGGCTTGCCGCAGTTGAGACAGAACTTGGTTTCCGCAGCGACCGCCGAGCCGCTCGCAGTCCCCGAGCCGCTTTCACTGGCAGGTGGTGATTTTTTCAGCGCATCCATCATTGCCTGGCCCATCGCGACCCCGGCACCAAGTCCGGCACCCACGCCTGCAGCGCCGCCGCCTTCGTTGGCTGCGGCAATGGGAATGGATTGGGCCACTTGATATTGGGTGTACCGTCCCATCTCTCCAACCATGTTCATGCCGATCCGCTGATCGAGCACCTTCTGAAGCTCATCCGGAAGCGACAGGTTTTCCACCACAAAACTGTCCAGCGACAGCCCCAACTCCGCGAAACCTGGTTTGAGCTGGGCGGCAATTTTCTCAGACAGGGCAACCTGATTTGCCGCCATATCGAGGAAGGGCAGGTCACTGCTCGCGAAACTGTCGCTGATGCGGCCGACGATTGTGTTCATCAGCTGGCCGTCGAGGTCTGAGACGCGATACGCGTCCCGGGTTCCGCTTACCTTCGAATAAAATATTTTGGGATCTTTTACGTGATAGCTATAGATTCCGAATGCACGAAGCCGGACCGCCCCAAATTCCTTGTCACGAATCGAAATTGGGTTAGCTGTTCCCCAATGCTGGTTGGTCTGAATACGAGTGGAAAAGAAATAGACATCTGACTTGAACGGAGACTGGAAGGCTTTGTCCCAATTCATGAGATAAGTCAGAATCGGCAATGTATGCGTGGTCAGGGTATACAGGCCGGGCGCAAACGCATCGCCGATTTTGCCTTCGTTCACAAATACCGCCATCTGCGAATCGCGAACGGTAAGTTTCCCTCCGTTCTGGATTTCACGATCCTGCATGGGATAGCGATAGGCAAGTATTCCGTCCTCAGGCTCAACCCAATCAATAACGTCGATGAATTGCTTGGAGAGAAAACTTCGAAGGCTCATGAAGGTACTCGTTTCCTGAATCGCTCAATCGGTCGCCGGAACGATTGCTGGAAAGGGATGCTAAGTGCTGCCGAGACGCATGTCAATGCATGCACTTTGCAGTTTGTGAAGTGGATATTACAACGCGCAGGAGGGCCGCGGTTCGATCCGGAGGACAAATCTTCCGGGTGACCGGTCGGCTCACTGTGATAAAAAGGTGACGTTCCAGGCGCTGCCTTTGCTCACGCGCCACTCATATAATGATTCGATTTCTGGAGGCTCAGACATGAGGCGTTTCCTTTGTCCGGTCTTAATCCTATGCGCGACCCTGTTCAGCGTTGCCCAGAATCAAGGCGGATCCGAGAATCCCCCTTACAAAAATCCCGACCTGCCGGTCGATCAGCGAATGCAGGACTTGCTCGGCCGCATGACGTTGCAGGAAAAAGTTGCCATGCTCAGCGGCGCCGACTGGATGCAGACCGTTCCGAATGAACGCCTCGCTATACCTTCCATAAAAATGGCCGATGGCCCAATCGGAATCAGATCTTGGACGGGACCATCCTCTGAAGGCAGGGCTGAGACAGCGAAGAATCGAGTTGCCACTACCGCATTCCCGGCGGGAGTTGCGATGGCCGCCACCTGGGACACCGACCTGCTGCAGAGCGAAGGGCAGGCGATCGGCCAAGAAATGAAAGCTCTGGGACGCGGCATGATCCTGGGACCCACCGTAAACATTAACCGGACTCCTCTGTGGGGCAGAAACTTCGAAGGGTATGGCGAAGACCCATATCTCACTAGTCGACTGGCTGTCGCCTACATCAAGGGAGTTCAAGGCGAAGGCGTCATCGCGACTGTCAAGCACTTCGCGGCGAACAACCAGGAGTTCGAACGGCACCGAATCAACGCCGTGGTTGATGAGCGAGCCTTGCATGAGATCTATTTCCCTGCGTTCAAAGCGGCTGTGCAGGAGGGTGGCGTCTGGTCGGTGATGTCGGCTTATAACAAGTTGAACGGTGTGTATTGCGCCGAAAACGCTCCTCTTCTTAAAGGCGTGCTTGAGAACGGATGGGGCTTCAAGGGATTCGTAGTGTCCGATTGGGGAAGCACCTACAGCACCGCCGCTACGGTGAATGCTGGCATGGACGTGGAAATGCCAGGTGGTCCGCCGATGACGGCTTGGCTTAAAAAGCCACGCACGCAAGCAGCGGGCAACGGAGGCGGGTGGCTGGTTCCAGAGAAAGTGCTCGCGGATGTTTCGGCCGGAAAAATTTCCGTAGCAACGATCGATGACAACGTAGGCCGCATCCTCCGTGTGATCTTTGTCAGCGGACAATTCGACAAGCCACACGCCGCGACCGGCGATATCGATACGCCTGAGCAGCGTGCCGTGGCGCGCAAGGCCGCAACCGAGAGCATCGTTCTGCTCAAGAACGCAGGCGATTTGCTTCCCCTCGATCCATCGAAAATTCATTCTGTCGTTGTCATCGGGCCCAGCGCGGCGATAGCGAGGACTGGTGGTGGCGGCAGTTCGCTCGTTGTCCCAAAATATTCACTCAGTCCACTGAAAGGTATTCAGGATCGAGCAGGTCAACAACTGAAGGTGAGTTATGCATTGGGCGCCACCATGGAGGGCGAGGACCAGAGCACAGAGACTTCGCAGTCGCCAGAGCAACTCAGAAATGAAGCCGTCGACGCAGCGACAAAAGCGGATGCCGCCATCCTCGTGGTGGGTAGAGCTCCGAATCTCGAATCCGAAGATTTTGACATTAAGTCGCTTGACCTACCGGCAGGCCAGGACGAGCTGATCGAAGCGGTCACAAAGGTTAATCCGCACGCCATTGTGGTAATTAACGCAGGCGGCCCCGTAATTATGTCAAAGTGGATCGCTCAAGTTCCCGCGATCGTCGACATGTGGTATGACGGACAGGAAGGCGGGAACGCGATCGCGGACATTCTGTTTGGTGACGCAGATCCGTCAGGAAAGCTGCCTGTGTCCTTTGTTAAGCAGTGGAAGGATTCACCCGCCTACGAACATTATCCTGGCGAGCACCTGCAGGTCGACTATGTGGAAGGCATTTATGTGGGCTACCGATATTTCGACAAGAAAAACATCGAGCCCCTTTTTCCTTTTGGTTACGGTCTTTCTTATACGAAGTTTGATTACAGCGATCTGAAAGTGACGCCGAGCGAGGCATCGCCGGGCCAGCCGGTAGAGGTGAGCCTGCAAGTCCGCAACAGCGGATCTCGCCCCGGCGCGGAGGTCGTCGAGCTTTACCTGCACGATGGACACTCGAGCGTGGATCGCCCCCTGAAGGAGCTGAAAGGCTTTCAGCGAGTGGATCTGGCCCCGGGAGAATCCAAGAACGTACATTTCACGCTCGATCGAAGTGCGGTGGCCTTCTACAGCACAGCGAAGAAAGATTGGGTAGCGGAGCCCGGCCAGTTCGAAGTGCTGATAGGATCCTCGTCGCGGGATATACGGGTGAAGGGTGCGTTCACGCTGAGCGGCGACTCTGGCGCAGGTGCAGCGTCCTCGACAAACTAACGCCGTCCGTGGATACGAAACTCGTCTGTTCGACGGCGAGTTGGAAGTCCAGCCTGCGTTGAACCCGCGCAGGGGCTTGACAACTACCATCGTTCGTTGCTGACGGCAAAGCTTAAGCGAGGATCTCTGCTTCACGAGGTAAGACGCAGCGGCTCTTCTCCGCCAGACCTCGGAACCGGAACTGGCGATTTGGCAGCTTTAACCGCGACAGCTTCCGGCTTGCCTCGCATCTGAGCCATAACAGCAACCGCATGCCGAAATTTTGCTCCCGTGACGTTATGCAATTCCGCGACGAGTGGCGATTCACGGACGTCGCCCAGATACGTAATCGCGGTTTGCGTCAGGATAAGCCAATCGCGCCAGTCGCCTAACGCATCCTGAATACGCTTCATCTCGACGATGAAATGCTTCGCTTCATTCGAGGGGCTCGCGAACTCGGCCGCATAGCGGGCTCGCTTGCTGAGAATGCGATATTCGTGCAGGACTGGTTCGCTGAGCGGCGATGCTGCGCGCTCAAGCGGTTTGAGCATAGCTTTGGCGACGGTCAAGGGATCGCGGGAGGCTTCCTGATTAAAACGCCTGGCGGTGCGTTTCAATCGTCTTTGAATCTCACGGAGAGTGTCCGTAGTGACCGCTTTGCGCAGTTTTTTTTCCTGCTGGTCGCGGAGTTCGATCAAATGATTGATGAGTTGAGTTTTGCGGCGTGGTTCCTGAGGGAGTTTAAGGCTGCGCAGCGCGGCTGATTGGACGTCAAGATCGCGCACTTTACCGGCGCGCTTACGGATGCGACCGAGGAGTTTCAGGAGTTTCTTTTCGTTGCGATTGACTTTAGGAGAAAGTTCGCCGAGCAGGATTTGCAGACGCCTGGCTCTCGTGCGAAAGCGATGGACGCTCACCGCCTGCGGGTTCGAGGGAAGCTTGATTAGGTCCCTTTCAAGCTTCTGAAAAATCGCATGACTGCGCTTTGCAGCGATCGGCATAAAGAGGAACGAATCGGAAGAAAATACAGGCTTGCTGACGAAAAGGCAATCGGAAAAGCTTCCGCATTTTAACACCCTGTTAACAGGATTCTGCTAGGGTATGGGCGAATGGCCAACGCCGCCCGACCTCGGCCTGATATGCGCTCGTCGCAACCCGCAGAAAACACGAAAGTTAAAGTCCTGCGCGGTTCCGGACAGAGGGTTGCTGATTTTCTGCCAAAGCCAGAGGAATCAGCTGACCAGGTCTTTAAGTTCGCCATGCTTCTTTGCGGTTTGGCGGTGCTGGCGACCTTGGTCTTAATTGTCTATGAACTCGTGCTGCGATCCGGGCCGTCCTGGCATGCTTTTGGATTTAAGTTCTTCGCGGCGCGGGATTGGGATCCAGTCAATGAGAAATTCGGAGCGCTGCCTTTTGTATACGGAACACTAGTATCGTCACTTTTGGCTCTGATCATAGCAGTGCCCCTCTCGATTGGGGTTGCCGTCTTCACCACTGAGATGTGCCCCAAAATTCTGCGCGGACCACTCTCGTTTTTTGTGGAACTGCTGGCTGCAATCCCTAGTGTAGTTTACGGGCTGTGGGCGATCTTTGTGCTGGTGCCGCTGCTCAGCAACTATATTCAGCCGTTTCTGTCGAAAACATTGGGCTGGACGGGTTTTTTTACGGGTCCGCCTTATGGCATCAGCATGCTGGCGGCGGGAATTATTCTCGCGGTCATGATCGTTCCCATCATTTCTTCAATCACGCGCGAAGTATTGATGGTAGTGCCGCAGCATCAACGGGAAGCCGCGCTGGCCTTGGGCGCTACACGATGGGAAATGATTCGAGTAGGTGTACTGCGCAACGCTCGGGCCGGCATCATGGGCGGCATCATCCTGGGGCTGGGGCGCGCCTTAGGGGAGACTATGGCGGTCACGATGGTGATAGGGAACCGTCCGGAGATCGCGAAGTCACTTTTTGCTCCCGGCTACACGATGGCGAGCGTGCTGGCCAACGAGTTCAGCGAAGCCACGGGAGACTTGAATCTTGCAGCACTGATCGAGATTGGGCTGGCTCTGTTTCTGGTTACGATCGTTGTCAATGCGCTGGCACGATTGCTGGTGTGGACCGTGACTCGCGGCCAGCCTTCGAGGGCGAATGCCTGAGATGAAAAAGAACGCTTCAGCGCATTCCGTCCCGGCGATCGCTTTGCGGCGACGAATCACCGACCACGTCATGACGGGAGTGGCCGTGTTGACGGTGATTCTCGTACTGGTGCCGCTGTTTGCGATCTTCGCCTATCTTGTGTATCGAGGGGTGGGATCGATTAACTGGGCCTTTCTTACGCAAACCCCAAAGCCGGTGGGCGAAGCCGGCGGCGGAATGGCGAACGCGATTGTGGGTTCGGTGTTCATTCTGGCCTTGGCCAGCATTTTGGGCGTGCCGATAGGCGTGGGCGCCGGAATTTACCTTGCCGAGTTCGGACGCAACCGTTTTGGCGATGCAATTCGATTTACAGCCGATGTGCTCAACGGGGTGCCGTCCATTGTGATCGGCATTGTGGCGTACTCGATTGTGGTTCTGTACCAGAAGCATTTCTCTGCCCTCGCGGGTGGAGTGGCGCTGGCCATCATGATGATTCCGACGATCACACGGACCACCGAAGAAATGCTTTTGCTGGTGCCGCAAGCTTTGAGGGAAGCGGCTTATGGCCTTGGCATTTCGCGCTGGAGAACCACTCTCTCAATCACTCTACGAACGGCAACTTCCGGTGTAATTACGGGAATCATGCTCGCCTTCGCCCGGGTTGCAGGCGAAACTGCCCCCCTGCTGTTCACGGCTTTTGGAAACCAATTCTGGAATCTGCGCGCGAATCAACCCACTGCCGCGCTGCCCCTGCAGATATTCAGCTACGCGATTTCGCCTTACGATGAATGGCACAGGCAGGCGTGGGCGGGAGCGTTGGTGCTGATCGTTCTTATCGTGAGCGCGGTCGCGGCGGTGCGCTTTGCGGTGCGTCGCGGCAGTTTCGGAGCCGCATAGTCTATGGGCGTCGAAATAAAGGTCGAAAATCTGAACGCCTGGTACGGCAAGACGCAGGCGTTGTACGACATTCAATTGACGATGGCCGCGAACCATGCCACCGCGTTGATTGGCCCTTCCGGTTGCGGCAAGTCTACATTCATTCGCTGTCTGAACCGGATGCATGAGACGATCCCGGAAGCGCGAGTTTCCGGCAGCGTCCGCATTGGGGAGATTGATGCTTACAATGGCACTTCCGCCACGCAATTGCGGCGGCGGGTGGGAATGGTGTTTCAAAAAGCAAATCCGTTTCCCACGATGTCCATTTACGACAATGTGGCCTCCGGACTGAAGCTTAATGGTTTTAACGATCGCCGAAAGCTGGCTGAGATCGTACAGCGATCACTGGAAGTGTCCGCGCTGTGGGATGAAGTGAAAGATTATATTCATAAGAAATCCGGCGCCAGCCTCTCGGGGGGCCAGCAGCAACGGCTTTGCATCGCGCGCGCGCTCGCGGTTGAACCGGAAGTTCTGCTGATGGATGAACCCTGCTCGGCGCTGGACCCTATCTCCACCGGAAAAATAGAAGAATTGATCTTCCAGCTCAAAGAACAGTATACGATTGTAATCGTGACGCACAATATGCAGCAGGCGGCACGTGTTGCGGAATTTACCGGATTTTTCCTGCTGGGAAAGATGATTGAATTCGATAAGACGGAAAAGATCTTTACGAAACCATCCCACAAGCGGACCGAAGATTATATTACCGGCAGGTTTGGATAAGGCAGATTTGGATAAGAAAGGTTCGGATAATGCGCACGCGCTTTCAGCAAGGGCTTGACGATCTGCGCCACAAGTTGCTCCGCATGGGTGGACTCGCGGAACAGGCCGTAGATCGTGCCCGGCAGGCCTATATAGATCGGGATCTCACGCGTTGCCAGATGGTTCTCGAGGGCGAGAGTCTGATCAACACTTCCGAGCGGGAGATCGACGAGGCTGCCTTCGACCTGCTGGCCATGCAGCAACCGATGGCAGTGGACCTGCGCTTTATTCTCGCCGTAACCAAAATTAATTCTGATCTGGAACGCGTAGGCGATCAAGCAGTGAACATCGCCGAACGCGTGATGGACATGATGGATCTGCCGGTGGTTGACCTGCCGGTGGATATTGCTCGCATGGGTTCTGCGGTGAGCGCCATGGTGCGCCGCGCTCTCGAGTCCTTCATCGAAGGCAAAGTTGAACTGGCTCAGGCGGTCCTTGAAATGGATAATGTGGTCGATCGCATGAAGGACGATGCTTTCATCCAACTGGTGAAGACCATGAACCAGCGTCCTGAAGTGGTGCGGCAGGCGCTTGATGCGCTGCTTATCGCGCGCAACCTGGAGCGCGTGGCCGACCATGCCACGAACATCGCTGAGGATGTCATCTTCTGGGTGCAGGGCGCCGACGTGCGGCATAATGTGGGTGCGGAAGAGCATCCAGAGCCCCCCCCGGGGCGAGAGGGCACCACTCGAGCATCTGGTTGAAAAATTTACGGTCGCATGCTGTTGAAACTGCCGCTTGGCTGAAACGGGCAGTCTGCTTTTGACCGCACCTTCCTTTTTGGATTACTGTCAATTCTTCCCAATCTGTTGCAAAAGTTCAACATCGCGGAGGCTTTGTGTCTCGATTCATCTTCTTTGTCTTCGTAATGGTCGTGGTCGCACTTGCGATATCTCTTGCGGCCCAGGAAGCATCCTCGAGGGCGTCTTCGATTTCTTTGCCCACCAGCAAACAGCTGACTGCGCCTTCGCCTGGCCGCATCGGCAGCACGAATAGCTTTCCCTCAACAATCGCGATCAGCCCCGATGGCCGCTACGCGGCACTTTTGAACGACGGCTATGGGACCCAGGAAACTCTGGGAACGCAATCTATCGCGGTCCTTGATCTCAAAACGAATCAACTCTCCGATTATCCCGACATGCGATTTGGCGAAGAAGCCCACCAGAGCTACTTTCTCGGACTGGTGTTCGGTTCAGACGGAAAGCACCTTTACGCTTCGGTGGGTTCGATTACTGATCCGACGGGTCAGAAGGCGGGCGACACCGGCAATGGAATCGCCGTATACAGCTCTGCGGATGGCAAAATCGCGCCCGAGCGCTTCATCTCCATTGAACCGCAGGCGCTTGCTGCCGGGAGAAAAATTGCAATTGGTTTACAGAAGACTGAATCTGGGGCCGCAATACCTTATCCCGCGGGGCTTGCGCTGATAGCGGGCCGGAGTCACGGTCACGACCGGCTGCTGGTAGCGGACAATTTGTCTGATAATGTTGTGCTGCTCGATGTCGCGAGCGGCAAAGTGCTGCGCCGCTTCGATCTCAGCACTAACGACCTCGTGCCATCCTCATTTCCTTACACAGTCGTGGCCACGCGAGATGGGCGTCGGGCCTGGTGCAGCCTGTGGAACGCGTCGCGTGTAGCGGAACTCAATTTGACTAGCGGTCAAGTAATGCGCTGGATCAAGCTCCAGGAACCCGAAGATCCGATGGCTCCCGGCTCGCATCCCACGGCGATGTTACTGAGTCCCGATGAAAAGATACTGTATATAGCGCTCGCGAATGCAGACCGCGTTGCGGCAGTCTCAACGGAAGATGGCCGGACTCTGGCTCTGCTGAACACGGCAGATCCGAATCAGCACTTCGCTGGAACCTTTCCGAGCGCTCTCGCTGAATCTGCCGATGGCAAGCGTCTGTTCACGGCCGACGCATCGCTCAACGCAGTGGCCGTGTTCGATACCTCCGATCTAAAATTGAACCGCTCAACGAGCGAGGCTTCCCCACTGCCCGCTCTGGGTTTTATCCCGACCGATTGGTATCCGAGCGCCCTCGCCGTTCACGACGACGATCTCTTGATCGCGACCGCCAAGGGCCAGGGTACGGGGCCAGACAAAAGCCCGGGCAAACTGGCGCGGGAGATCAAACATCACGGCCATGCCTATATTGCGACATTATTGCAAGGCTCAATCGCGCGGTTGAATATTCCTGCCACTCTACGCAGACTGGGCGAGCTTACACGCACCGTGGAGCACGACAACCTGTTGCATAAAGATGCAGGCACGACAAATACCGAAACGGTCCAGTTTGCCGGCGGCAAAAATCCCATCAAACATGTGATCTACATCATCAAGGAAAATCGCACGTACGACCAGGTTCTTGGCGACCTGAAAGTGGGTGACGGCGATCCATCTTTAACTATGTATGGCGCAGAGGTCACGCCTAACGAACACAAGCTCGCGCTCCAATTCGGCGTGCTGGACAACTTTTACGATAGCGGCGAAGTTTCCGGAGACGGGCATCTGTGGTCCACTGCGGCTATTACCAGCGATTACAACGAAAAAACCTGGCAGATCGCGTATCGAGGCAAGGAGCGAACTTATGATTTCCAGGGCACCGTCGCCGATGAATTTCCGCTCGATCATAAACAACCTGACATCGACGATCCTGGTACGGGATATCTATGGGACAACCTGGCTCGGCATGAATTGAGCTATCGCGACTACGGCGAGTATGTGAGCGCAAAGTGGTGCAATCGAGTCCGCACCGCCGCCTCGCCGAAGCAGGGAACTCCTTCGGTACAAGAAGCCGAATGTCAGCGAACGGAACTTCACCAAGGAGATGATTTGCCGGCCAACGTGGGAGATCCGCACGGCGCGCCCAGTCCGTGGCCATGGCCCGTTCCTATGTTCAAGGGGGTGAAGCCTACCAAGGCGGTGTTGCGCGGTCATTTCGATCCGCTTTATCCTGATTTCGAGACCGACTATCCTGATCAGCTTCGGGCAGACGAATTCCTGAATGAATTCGCAGCGTATTCTCGCGCCCGGCAGTATGACGAAAGCCCGGATATTCAATTGCCTGCCTTCGTTTTGCTCTATCTTCCCGACGATCATACGGGAGGGACGCGTCCAGAACGCCCTCGGCCGGAGGCCTCGGTGGCGGATAACGATCTTGCGGTCGGCCGCGTGGTGGACGCGGTCTCGCACAGTCCCTACTGGGATGACACCGCCATCTTCATCCTGGAAGATGATGCGCAAAACGGCGGAGACCATATCGATGCTCATCGATCGATAGCATTCGTCGTCAGCAAATATTCACCGGGAACGGCCGACGGGCCCTATGTCGACCATCGACTCTACACGACAGTGAATCTGATCCATACCATGGAGATCCTGCTCGGACTGCCTCCCATGAATCAGAACGACGCGTATGCTCCGGCGATGGGGCCGATGTTTTCTGGCTCGGGAAGCCAGCCAGCGTTCAAGGCGGACTATCGCAATCTTAAGAATGGCATGATCTACGAAACCAATAAACGCGATGCGCAAGGTGCGAAAGAATCGGGGAAGATGGACTTCTCGCGCCCCGATGCGGCGGGAGCGGCGCGTTTGAATGCGATCCTCTGGCGAGATCAGAAAGGCGACGCGCCCGTCCCCAAGCCCAGACATGCGATCCTGCCTCCGGGAGAAGACTAGCCCGCAAGCCGCGGGACGGTTCTAGTATTTGCGACGGACAGCACGCCTCTGAACTCATTTCAGTTTCCGCCGATAGATCATACATGAGCACCGTGATGCGAGAGCTTCGGACCGCGGTAATGATCCGCGTGGAAGCGTCCTGGGCTGATTCGAATGGCGCACTGCGGACAGCGATCGCGCGGATGGAAGATAAATCTCTCAGCGGCGCCTGCATACGGCTTAACTTGCCAATCCAAGTGGGAACGAAGCTCTGGGTTCAATGGCGCTTCGAAGAATTCTCCGGGATTGCCAAGTATTGCCGCAGCGAGGGAGCGGAGTACGTGGTCGGTATTCGCCGAGACAAGGACCATCGTCCTTTTCCCGGCCGGGCGACGAAAATAGAAGTTACGCCGCGGCCTGCTGTGAAGACGGATGAAGGTGGAATTTCCGCACCGCGAATCCATCCTGAAGTGCAATGCATGCCGGAGCCGCTGGGAAAAAGCAGGAGGTCAAACCCCTCCGTTCTGCTCGACCCCAAGCGTGGACAGTCTGAGCGGATCGCGGGGAGTGCCTCTTCCGGATCTCTTCTGCGGAGTGGCTCCGAAAACCGCGTTGTGTTTAGCTACCGCAGCAAGCCTCATGTTGTGCAGTCCCTAGATTTGGCGGCTCCGCGAACGACTGCAATTGGAACGACGCAGCCAGCAAGAGGACGCGAAGTCCGCAAGGAGAAAAAAACCATGGCACGTAAATGGCTCGAATTATCACCTTGGCACAATAAGGAAAAAGAAAAAAAGGAAGTTCAGGCGATTGTCGGCGGCGAAAAAGTTGACAGTCAGCCGAGCGCTATCCTGAGTTCCGTGGCTCCGCAGTTGAAGACCGTCTCAGGGGGGATTGGAGACGAAGGCGGCGCGAACAATCAGGCCGAGCTCTTGCCGATGGAAGATATCTACCGTGCGGCCGGAATCATGAATCCGCGCAAAGGATACAGCGTCACGAAAGTGATGGAGATGCTTCAAAGCCAGCACATTCGCGATTTGTCGACAGAGCTGAAGCGTGCCGCGGTATTGATGGCACTCGATGCAGCCGGGGTTTCAATCGAACAGGTGCAGGAGGACGCAAAAACGCGGCAAGGCGCTGTCGACCGCTATGAAGCGGAGCAAAAGCAGCTGGTCGAGGCTGAGTGGGCGCGCAAGAGAGAAGAGAATGTTCAACTGGAGTCCGATCTGGTGCGCGTGAAAGCGCATTACACGGCTCGCATCAGCCGGAACCTGGAAAGAATAGCGCTCGAGAAATCAGCATTCGAAAGTTGGCTGGCAACGAAGAAAGAGGAAACTGTCGCCATGCGAGAAGCCGTGGCTCTTTGCGTTAAAACGGCTGCTCCCGAAACGCCTGCTGCTCCTCAGGCAATTGCCGTTGCGGCAGGCGCCAAGCCGCTACAACGAAGCGAAAGTTGACCGCTTCGTTACTCGGACGTTCACGCTGCTATCTGGAGCAACTTGGCCTGCGCTGACCTCCGCTTTACACTAATTGTGTGAAAATTGCGCTCGGGCAAATCAACCCCACGGTCGGAGATTTCTCCGGCAATGCCGCTAAACACATCGAGTTTTCCCGCCGTGCGCGAGAAGCCGGGGGAGGGCTCATCTTGTTTCCTGAGTTGTCCGTGTGTGGGTATCCGCCCCGCGATCTGGTGGAGCGCTCGTCATTTGTTCAGCGTAATCGAGAGACGGCTGAGCGAATTGCGACGGAAACGCGTGGGATCGCAGTAATCTGCGGGTTAGTTACTCCGGCCGAATCGGAAACGGGTAAGGCGGTTATGAATTCCGCCGCGCTGTTGCAGGATGGCAAGATCGCATTCTTGCAATCGAAAATGCTGCTGCCCACGTACGACGTCTTCGATGAGATGCGCAACTTTGCTCCAGCCAAAAGGCAGGAGTTATTCTCGCTCTGCGGCAACCGAGTTGCTCTTACTATTTGCGAGGACGCCTGGAATGACAAGCTGTTCTGGCCCAAGCGCCTCTATGTGGTCGATCCCATCGACGCGCTGGTGAGCGCAGGCGGCAACCTGGTTCTGAACATTTCCGCATCCCCCTTCTGGATTGGCAAGCGCGAGGTACGCCGCGATATGCTGGCCTCGATCGCGCGCCAGCACAAAGTTCCCGTCGCAATGGTCAATCAAGTAGGAGGCAATGACAGCCTCGTCTTCGATGGCTCGAGCATTGTGCTTAACGCTGAAGGCAAAGTGGTCGCGCAAGGCCGCTCCTTCGAAGAAGACCTAATCTACTTCGATTCGAAAACGCTTACAGGTGACCTGCACGAGACGATACAAGGCGAGGAAGCCAGTGTCTACGCAGCCCTTGTGATGGGTACCAGAGACTACATGCATAAGTGCGGATTTCAAAAGGCGATCATCGGACTGAGCGGCGGCATTGATTCGGCGCTCACCGCGGTCATTGCTTCCGACGCCGTGGGTCCGGAAAATGTGATCGGGGTTGGTATGCCGGGCCCATATTCTTCCCCGGGCTCGATCGACGATGCTCGCGCGCTGGCCAGCAATCTTGGCATTCGCTTCGAACTGCTTTCGATCAATGCTGTGTTTGAAGCGTACCGCCAGACGTTGAAGGAAGTATTTGCAGGCCGTGAAGAAGACACTACAGAAGAAAATATTCAATCGCGGGCGCGCGGCACAATGCTCATGGCGTTGTCAAATAAGTTTGGCGCCATCGTGCTTTCTACGGGCAACAAAAGCGAACTCGGTGTGGGCTACTGTACACTTTATGGGGATATGGTCGGGGGTCTCGCGGTCATCTCAGACGTGCCAAAAACGCTGGTCTACCGCTTAAGTCATTACGTGAATTCGCGTCAGGCGGTAATCCCGGCGGCTACGCTGGAGAAGCCTCCGTCGGCGGAACTGCGTCCGAATCAGAAAGACAGCGACTCGCTACCACCCTACGAAATTCTTGACGCCGTATTGGAGGATTACGTGGAAGACGCCCACTCGGTCGAACGCATCGCCGCCGATCATGATTTCGATATCGAGGTGGTGCGGAGGGTAGTTCGGATGGTGGACCGTGCGGAATACAAGCGCCAGCAAGCGGCGGCGGGCATCAAGATCTCTCCCAAGGCTTTCGGCTACGGGCGGCGATTTCCTATTGCTGCGAAGAGCGAGGTTTGAAAATCGGTCAGTCACCTGCGCCTTGCTCGAATCGAAAATTTTGATTGAACGTGAAAGGAAATCATGCGTCGTTTTTGCCAGTTAATTTTGATGCTTCTGATAACCGGCAGTTTGGCTGTTTCACAATCTTCGACGAGCGCTAAAGCGGGGGATAAGTCCGCCCCGGCGCCCGCGGTGAACCTGCCTTCGGAAGCTACGGTAAATTCTTTCCTGCAGCAGACCTTCGGTTACGAACCGCAAGTCACCTGGAAAATCTCCAGCATCAAGCCCGCACCGGTACCGGGCCTGGCGGAGGTGGACGTTATTCTTGCCAGCCCTCAAGGCCAGCAACTCAGCCGGTTCTACGTTACGGCGGATGGCGAACACGCAGTGGTGGGTGAGATTATTCCGTTTGGCCCCAAGCCTTTCGACCGGGTCAAAAAGATTTTGGAGAAGGGAATCACTGGACCTTCCCGCGGACCGAAGGATGCCGCCGTCACGATTGTGGAGTTTGGCGACCTTCAATGCCCGGCGTGCAAGGCGGCGCAACCCGCCATTGAATCTCTGATAGCAGCCGAACCGAATGCACGTTTCGTCTTCCAGAACTTTCCTCTCGAAATGCACAATTGGGCGGCAAAAGGGGCTGCTTATGCCGACTGTGTCGCGCAAGCATCCCCTGACGCCTTCTGGAAGTTCATTGCCAAGACTTACGAAACGCAAGCTGACATCACGGCTGAAAACGCCGACGAGAAGCTGACCGCGCAGGCGAGTGCCGCCGGTGTGAAGGGTTCGGACGTTGCGACTTGCGCCGCGAGCCCGGCGACGAAGGCTCATGTTGATGCCTCCATCGCGTTGGGTAAATCAGTGAATGTGACCGGAACCCCCTCGTTGTTTGTGAACGGTCGCAGCATCGGAAACGTAAGTCAGGTTCCTGCTGAGACGCTTAAGGGGTTGGTGGATTTTGCCGCGAAGCAAGCGAAGTAGCGTGAAGCGGCTTACCTCTCAGTGATCCAGATTTCATCGGTCTTGCGATTGCGGTTTGCCAGCACGTGAGGGGTTAGCATGATTAGCAGTTCGTCATTTTCTTTCATCTTACTATTGTCCACTAAAGCCTGATTCAGGCCGGGAAGGGCGGCAAGCCCAGGGATCCCGCTGATTGCATACTGATCGTTGGTTGTGATTTCGCCCGCAATCACAGCAGGTTCTCCATCTTTTAGCCGTATGCTGCCTTGATACTCCTGATTGGAAATCACCGGCACTCCATTCGCGCTGCTTCCAGTGAGGGAACGAACTTGCAACTCCAGCTTCACGCTCACGTCCTGGTCACCATGGATGGCGGTTGTAGCTTTTAGGTTTAATCCGAGATCTTCGTAGCTGACTGAGGGAAAAGGTGCGACGTAACTCTGATTGCCCAGCACCTGCGAAATCTGCGGTGAATTGTAAATGGGCGCGTAAGAGGCGTTCAGAATCGGATAACGCTCACCTACATGGAAGGTGGCTTCCTTGCCGTCCCCGGCGAGTAGAGTAGCGTTGCTCAAGCTGCGATTCCACGATTCATTGAGAGAAAGAGCCGCAGTGAGGTGGTCGAGGCTCACTCCGGAAAACGTGAGGCCGCCTCCGAATGTTGCCAGGGGCTGGCTGAAGATCGAATTCTGCTGCCCTTGTAATTGCGCCAGCAAACCAGAGAGCGCCGTGCTGCCCGCTGCGTTAATTCCGCCGGAAGCAATCAGCTGGTTGATGAGTGACTGGATGTTTTGCCCGCCCAGCGCTGCCAGCGCGGCCACGGGAATGTTGTACATATTGAAGGTGTCTGGAATGTGAAGGCCTATATCGCGGGTAAAGTTGTGGTCGACCTCGTAGATCTTGATATCGAGTGCGACCTGTGGACGATCATTCGCCAGTTGTTGCAGCAGTTGCGTACACGCCCGCAGCGTAGGCTGGGGTGCACGGACTTCGACTGTGTTCAGTTGCCCCGCACTTATTTTCTGGAACTCGCAGATGCTGCGAAGCGAAGTGACGATTTCAGTCGCCTCTTGAGGTGTGCCGGCCCCGGGGACGGTAAAAGTCGCAAGAGACATACGGTCAAGCTGTTTGTGATTTTCCGGGGTATTCGCCGCCAGCAGCAACTGGTGCGTGTCCAGAGCGGTCCACATGGTCTTGCTGACGCGGCATGCTAGATCCAAAGCCGTGAAGAAGTCTACATCGTCGACAAAAAACTGCACCGTTCTGGCCGTCACCGAATCATCGAACTCAGCGCTTAAGCCGTAAGCGGACACGAGTTCGGTGAACAGTCCGCGTACATCGCCCCGATAATGAAAAGTTGCTCGGGCCGGCGTGGGCTGCAGATGAATCTCGCCCGAATCGGATAGCAAAGCAGATATTCCACGAGGCTCGGCGGAAGGTCGCTGTTGAAGTGCCTCGGAAAGGCGCTGCTGCATGTAACTATTGTCAGGATCGATTTTCAATGCTGCTCGAAACTCAGCCACGGCTGGTTCGCGCTGGGCATCGGCCAGGAATGCGTTGCCCCGCTCTGTATGCTGAAAAACCAATTGAGACTTCGCAACTTCCCGCGCCGAAAAGAAATGCGTATCCTGTGGGACCAGGTGCGAAGCTGTGTCAAACTCGGCGAAAGCTTCCTCGAAGCGCCTGTGGTCCTCTAGTTTTAGTCCGCGGGCGTAAGCGTTGCGGGCTTCTTTCAAGTCTTTTTTGGAAGGCACACAGTTGATACCACCGGGCACTCCGTTGCCACAGGAGATGGAGGGAGGATCGACAACCTCATTGCCGGATGCAAATGCTGGTGGGATCGCAAGCCCCGCCAGAAAGCAGACCAACAAAATGAGCCGCATGCAACGCATTCGGATAATTTTATCCTGCCTGCTTCTTTCTATGGAGCGCTATTAGTACCGGGTACCTTCGGTCCTAACTGGCCCAGCGCGAGGTGCGAAACGATGATAGAACGGGGAGCACAGGCTTTCTTGCAGACCCCGTTGGTCAGGTTAGCATCAGGCGCTCGATGCTGCGGGCGTGGCCGGTACTCTCATCACAGTCAATCACGACGGCGCACAGACGAACGTCGCCAGAGGCCGGTTCAAAGCGGGCCGGCATTCCGTTGAGAAATTTATTCACGACGAGTTCCTTTTTCACGCCAATCACGCCGTCAAATGGACCGGTCATGCCGACATCGGTAATGTACGCGGTTCCCTGGGGAAGAACTCGTTCGTCCGCGGTAGGGACGTGTGTGTGCGTGCCGACGACGGCGGTTACGCGGCCGTCCAGATACCATCCCATGGAAATCTTTTCAGAAGTTGCTTCGGCGTGAAAGTCGACGACGATGATTTTAGCTTCAATCTTCTGCAAGAGCTGGTCGGCGGTGCGGAAGGGATCGTCGTTCGAAGCCATGAATACCCGGCCCTGGAGGTTGATCACGGCGTAAGGCGTCTTCCCCTTCCGCCCCTGGTACACGCCCAATCCGGGCATGTCCGCGGGATAGTTTGCGGGACGCAGAACGCGCCGTGCGGGTCCGTTATCGTTGCTTTCGACCATTTGAAAGTAGTCGATAATCTCGCGCTTGTCCCAGACGTGATTGCCGGTGGTGATGACGTCAATATTCAGCTCAAATAATTCTTCGGCAAGTGCGGGAGTGATGCCGAAGCCGGCGGCGGAGTTCTCTCCGTTGGCGATGATCAGATCGATCGCGTGATCGCGGACGATTCGGGGTAGTCGGTCCTTGACGATGGTGCGGCCGGGACGCCCGAAGATGTCGCCAATAAAGAGAATTCGCATTTGAAGAAGAAATTCGATGGTAACACGCGAGATTTCAGCTTCGTTTTCCCTGGTTGTCGCGAAGACAAGTTTCTACTGAACCAACTCCGCGGTGCGGAGGAAGTCGTAGTTGCCGGCAGAATTCAATTGCAGATTGTGGACCCTTTTGTTGTGGACCAGCACATTGTCGAGATACCAGAGATCGATGTAAGGAAGTTCGTCGGCGAGTATGAGCTGCAGTTCGGCATAGGTCGACTTGCGCCTTGCCTGATCGACTTCGCGGCGCGCCTGGTCGATCAGCGCGTCCACTTTCGGATTTGAGTAGCGCCCGCGGTTCGCGCCGCTAGGTGGAAACCGTGAGGAGTGAAACACATAGAAAATGTCTGGATCCTGGTTGCCGCCGACCCAGCGCAATCCGTAAAGCTGAAAGGCGCCGTGGATTACGTCGGCAAGAAATGTGGCAGATTCGAAGCTGCGAATGTCGAGCACGATGCCAACTTCGCGCAACTGCTGTTGGATGACGGCGACCATGAGTCGAGTGCTCTCGGTAGTTGACGTTTTCATGGTGAGGTGAAAACGTACACCGTTGACTGCTGGATAGCCGGCCGCATCGAGCAGCGCGCGGGCTTTCTCGGGATCGTGACGGTAGACTGGAACGTCTCCGTTGTATGCCCAGCTTTGCGGAGGAAGAACACTGCGCGCGGGCTGCGCCCATCCGCCCCAGAGGTATTGGATCATGGGCCCGCGATCAATGGCATATGCAATGGCTTGCCGCACCCGCACGTTTTTCAGAATGGGATCGCGGAAGTTGAATCCGAGGTATTGAATCTCTGTGCCCGGCGCGTGTTCGACGGCGATAAAGGGTTCCCGCTCGAGGGTGGCCACGGTGTCTGGCGTGAGCGAGTTGATAGTCAAGTCGGCGCTTTTCTTGCGGAGTTCGAGGGCTTCGGTGGTTGCATCCGGAACGACTGCGAACCGTACCCGCTCGAGCTTTGCTTTTTCCCCCCAGTAGTCCGGATTTCGTTCGATTATGACTTCCTTGTCAGTCTCGCTGCTGACGAATCTAAAAGGCCCGGAGCCAATGGGATGTCGTGCGATTTCATCTCCGCTGCCGAAGGGTACGACGCCGATCGCACCGTCGGAAAGGTTCCATAGCAGTGCGGCATCGGGTTCCTTCATGTGGAAGATCACCGTGTAGTCGTCAGGCGCGTCAAGGTGGTCGATAAAGCGATATGCCGCGGCTTTAGCGCTGCGAATCTTCCCCGTGACTAGGGAATCGAACGTCCACTTGACATCGCGCGCAGTAAGCTGACGTCCGTCGTGGAACTTTGCGGCGTGATGAAGATGAAAGATGTAGGTGAGCGGATCGGGAACTTCCCAGCGCTCAGCGAGGCCGGGCGCCACATCCAGATTGTCGCCCCGAGAAAGCAAATCGTCGAAGATGAGGTTGTCGATGCGCTCCGACTGAGCATCGACCCCGATTCGTGGGTCGAGATTGGTCGGGCTCGATTCGATGATCATTACCAGCGTATGGGGATCGGGTTTACTGGTGCAGGCGAGCAGGCAGCTTGTGACGGCAAAGGCGATGAGGGATGAGACGGCCTTGCGGTGCATTAGCGGCAGTCCTTGCACATCTGCTGAAGGGTGTTGACGGTTTTCCAGTTTCGAGTCGTTGTTATGACAGACAACACACGGTCCAAAGGAGTCTTCCACAAACTGCTTTTAGATACTCCATTCGGAAGATAAAGATAAACCGCGTTGCCGACACAGCAGGATTGATCCGGCGCTTTTGTTAGTTCCGCTAACTTTTTCAGCCCGGGCGAGTCAGGAGCTTCGGACAGAAAAGCGACGTGGAGTTTTTCGGGATCGATTCCAGGCTGGTTCACAAGAGGGTTGTTCGCGATTGTGTTTTCTATTTCAGCAACGGTTCGTACGATGACGGAAACCGGAAAACCAAAGTCGCGGAGAATCGCTTTTTCGATCTTACTGGAGAGTGCTGCCGACAAGAGCTTCGGTGCCTTGAAAACTGCATTTCCACTCTGGATGTAAGTCTTTACTTGCGTGAACCCCAGCGCTTTGAGGGATGAGCGAAGAAGGTCCATCTTTATTGTCTTGTTCCCGCCCACATTGATTCCGCGCAGCATTGATACGTAAATCGGCATAGGTCGAAAATCCTAACCCCGCCCTCTCTTAAGGATATGAGATTTTACCAAGCACCGCCACGCGTTTCGCGCCGGTCGCGGACGCGATACTGGAGGGCCGCCGATGCCAGGTTTCATAAGCCAAAAGGGCAAACGCCACGGCTTCTTTCGCCACCGCAGGCAGCCCAAATTCGTCGGAGAAGCGCAACCTCATTCCGAGTGGAGCGAGTTCATTGGCTAACATTGTTATGAGGGTAGAGTTCTTCGTACCTCCGCCGGATAGAATCATTTCGTGAAATGCTGGTTTTGGCGCAGGGCGCGAGTTTTGTACCGCATACCGTCGCACCGCATCGGAGATAGATCGGGCAGTCAATGCTGTTGCGGTCGCTACAACATCCTGCTTGCGGCAACGCCCGCATCGTCGTAGGAAATCACGCACGAACTCGTTGCCGAATTCCTCGCGTCCTGCGGTCTTGGGAGGAAGGGTGCGGAAGAATTTGCGGCGCAGGATATGGCGGATGACTTTATCGAGTATCTTGCCGGAGGCTGCGATTCTTCCGCCACGGTCGAATGGGTGGCCGAACAGTTGCTCGCTAACTGCGTCAATTACCATGTTGCCCGGTCCGGTATCGAATGCGACCACGTCGCCCATGCACCCACCCGCGGGGATCATCGTTAGATTGGCGATGCCTCCAATGTTTTGAACGATCCTTCCCATGTGCTTATCGCGAAAAAGCAGATAATCGAGGAAGGGAACTAAAGGCGCACCCTTGCCGCCAGCAGCCAAGTCTGATGGACGAAAATCCGAAACCACGGGCGCACCTACACGCGCCGCAACGATCGCACCCTCACCGGTCTGCCACGTGGCAGCTATCCTGCGACCGAGGAAACGCTGCATTGCGCCTTGATGGTAGAGGGTTTGTCCGTGGCATCCGACCAACGCCGCTTTCACACGAAATTGCCGTTCGGACGCAAGCACGGCGTCGGCATAAAGTTCGCCAAGAAGGAAATTGAGTCGAGCCAGATCGGCCACGCTCGCTCGAGAAGCGTTCATTGCGGCCAGCACCGCTGCCCGGACTTTCTTGGGATACGAATATTCCGCGTGTCCGAGCAGTTGGAAAGTGGAAAGAGAGTCAGAAGACGTTGAAGATGTTCCGTGGCCATCATCCACGCGGACTAGAGCTACGTTAATACCATCCGCCGAAGTTCCGCTCATCACTCCGGCTACGATCATGCCTTGTTTTTTCATGCGCGCGGCCGTCGCCGATTCGCCGTGCGTTCCCCTTTGGTTCGAATGAAGCCATAAAGTCGAATGTGCTCGCCGAATTCCCAGAGCTTGCGCGATAGCTTTTCGACGGTTGCGTCAGATGGATTTGTTGTCCTGCGCAGCATCTTCGCCGACTTCTTCTTGAATGCAAGAACGCGTCGCACCGATTCTGTAACGCGCTTGGCAAATTTTAGGTCACTCTCGGAGGTGCTAATCAGTTCGTCATAAGCTTGTTCGACGTAGTCTTCGCGATGGCATACGAGACAAAGGTCTCCGCCGGCACGAATGTGCTCCACGGCAGCCTTGCCCACGGAAGCCGCCGACAGCACCGCGCCCATTTCCAGATCGTCTGACACCACAAGCTTTCGATAGCCGATGCGCTTCCGCAGAATATCCGTAATCCATATTTGTGAAAGCGAAGCGGGAGTCTCATCGCGGGTCACCGCTGGATAGGCCGCGTGTGAAATCATAACCATTGGCAGTTGAGAACGAAGCAGACGATAGGGGAGCAAATCTTCAGTCCAAAGCTTTCTGAGTGTTTTCTCGATCACGGGTAGCTGGTGATGGCTGTCCAGTTTGCCCTCGCCCAAACCGGGGAAATGCTTGCCACAGCCCATCACCCCCGCAGCATGTAAGCCTGTCAGAAACTCACGAGCGTATGCGGTGGTCTCACGTGGACTGGCCGAGACTGCCCGCGAACTCATCACACTGCGCGAGGCTTCGAAAGCCAGGTCCAGCACGGGAGCGAAGTCGACATTGAATCCCAAGGCGCGGCAGTTCTCTCCGATCAGTTCTCCATGCTTGCGAAAGAGCTTGCGATCTCCGGTGGCGAACACATCTGCCGCCGATGGAGTTGGGCCGAGCACGTTGCGGAAACGGTCCACACTCCCACCTTCCAGATCGACGCAGGTAAACAGCGGCGTCGTAACGCATTTCTGGCAATCGCGCAGGAGGCTCCAGGTCTTCGCGGGAGTTTTTATATTCCTTGCAAACAGAATTACTCCCGCGGGCTGTAGTCGCGTGAGCAGGGAGGTAAGGCGCGGTGTCATCGCTGCGCCGTCGAAGCCGACGATCAGGAGTTGTCCGATCTCATTAGAATCTCGGAGCTTGCTGTTATGGGTCATAATCGAGTTGCATTAGTGGCGCGCAATATCTGTTAACCTGGTCGGCGTGTTTTGATGAAGCGGACGAAGCGCCGAGCCGCGAGGCTCACTACGTGCCACCAAAGTGTCCCAAGTATCCCGAAGTTAAGCAATTGATTTACATCCCGGAACATTAGACCCGCGAGTACGACTGAAAACGGAAAGTCGATTATCAACAAGTATTGCCAGCCGGCGCTTAGGTGCCCGAACCAGATCGCCAAGCAGGCCCCGAGATGTAGGATTGGCAGGAAGTAAACCAAAAATGGGCTACGGTCGGAGGTATCAGAGGGCGCCATTGAGGTTAAATTTCTTTCTTCAACTCGGCCAGTAGATTCAGGGCCCCCAGAGGTGTGAGCCGGTTCAGGTCTACGGCACGGAGCTTTTCCAGGACGGGCTGCGAAAGAGGAGTGAAGATGGTCAACTGCGTAGGTGGTGGCGACGCTCCTGGCGAGAGATGGCCGGTCAGTTTGCGTTCGGCGGATTCATGCTCGTTCAGCACTTCGCGCGCGCGCGTAATCACTTCATTGGGCAAGCCCGCGAGTTTGGCGACTTCGATGCCGTAGCTGCGGTCGGCTGCGCCAGGCTCAACCTTACGCAGGAATGCGATGCCGCCTCCGCTTTCCTTAACGGAGACGTGATAGTTTTTCACGCCCGAAAGCTGTTCAGCCAATTCCGTGAGCTCGAAATAATGAGTAGCGAATAGAGTTTTGGCCCTGACCCGCGCGTGCAGATATTCGATGGCGGCCCACGCGATTGCAAGGCCATCGTAGGTGGACGTGCCGCGGCCGACTTCATCGAGGAGAATGAGGGAACGCTCCGTTGCAGTGTGCAAAATTGCCGCAGTCTCCGTCATCTCGACCATGAAAGTGGAGCGGCCCCGCGCCAGGTTGTCGCTGGCGCCGATGCGCGTGAAGACGCGGTCGACCAGGCTGAGGCGAGCGGAGCGCGCCGGGACGAAGGAACCCATTTGCGCAAGAATCACGATCAGCGCGGTTTGCCGGAGATAGGTCGACTTGCCGCCCATGTTCGGCCCAGTCAGCAGCAAAATGCTGTGCGTGGAAGCATTCAAGTAAAGATCGTTGGGGACGAAGCGCTCGGTGCCTCCCGCCATTTCCTGCTGCTCGATCACAGGATGGCGGCCTTCCAAGATTTCCAGGTCCCCGGCGTGACCATCTTCCGAAGCTAGTAATTGCGGCCGGCAATAATTGCGCAGCGCGGCGATATGAGCCAGGGAAGCCAGTACGTCCACTTCGGCTAGGGCTAGCGCTGTCTGCCGGATGCGCTTTGCCTCAGCGGCGATTGCACTGCGCAACTCGGTGAACAAGCGCCGCTCGATCTCGACAATCTTTTCCTGCGCGTCGAGAATCTTGGTTTCGTACTCTTTCAGTTCCGGTGTGGTGAAGCGCTCGGCGCCCACCAGAGTTTGTTTGCGCTCGTAATCTGCGGGCGCCAGGTGAAGGTTTGATTTTGAAACCTCGATGTAGTAGCCGAAGACGGAATTGAATTTGACCTTGAGCGAGGTGATCCCGGTGCGCCCACGCTCGCGCTGCTCGATTTGTGCAAGCACCTGCTTGCTGTTGCGGGAGAGTTCGCGCAGTTCGTCGAGAACGCGATCGACGCTCGATGCAATGACGCCGCCGTCGGCAAAACTTAGGGGAGGCTCGGGCACGATCGTGGTTTGGATGTGTTCGCGCAGGACACTTAATTCGTCGAGCGATGCATGAAGGGTACTCAGCCGTTGAGCTGTTAAACGGCACACCGCAGCTTTGATCGCAGGAATTTTGGCAAGCGACGCAGCCAAAGCCAATACATCACGAGGATTGGCTGTCTCGAGCGTCACACGGCTCAAAAGCCGTTCGAGATCGAGGACGCCGTCGAGCGCACCGCGCAACTCCTCGCGCGCAATGGTTTCCTTTGAGCCGGCTTCCACCGCATCAAGTCGGGCGTTGATTTCCTCCAGATCGAGCGACGGCCGCAGCAACCATGCGCGTAGCAGTCGCTTGCCCATAGGGGTGACGGCAGCATCGATGGAGCGAAACAGGGTGACGCCTGCGTCCGCTACGGCAAACAGCGGTTCGATCAATTCCAGGTTGCGAACCGTGACGGCATCCAGCACAAGACAGTTTTGCCGCTCGTACCAGCCGATGCGGTCTACGTGATCCAGCGATCCGCGCTGGGTAGAGCGCACGTAATAGAGAATTGCTCCCGCGGCTGCCGATGCGGCCGTGCGGCCCGCCAGCCCAAAGCCTTCGAGCGACAACACTCCGAAGTGATTTTCCAGAAGCGGAATGGCATGGTCGGGCGCGAAGATCCAGTCGTCCAGCGGAGTCTCCGTACATGCTGCTCCTACGGCACGACGCTTTGGGCCTTGAGCGCGATTCGTGTTGACATCAAACAGCGGGGCTGCCGAGGCGTAGAGGATTTCTTTCGGCCGGAGTTGTTCGAGCTCTTCTTGTACCCGGCGCAGCGCGCCTTCTCCCGAAAATTCGGTTGCGCGAAATTCGCCGGTGGAAAGGTCCAACGCCGCGAAGCCAACACGCTCACCAACCTGAGCGAGGGCCGCCAGAAAATTATTTTCTTCGGACTCGAGCGACGAATCCGCGGCGGTTCCAGGCGTGACTACGCGGGTTACCTCGCGCCGCACCAGTTTCGTGCCGATTTGTTTCTTGGCCAGGCGCGCATCTTCCATTTGCTCGCATATGGCAACCTTAAATCCTTTGCGGATGAGCTTGCCGATATAGCCTTCCGCCGCGTGGTGAGGAACTCCACACATGGGCACTGCGATGCCTTTTTCTTTGTTGCGCGAAGTGAGCGTGATCTGCAGCTCTTTGGCGGCGACGATGGCATCGTCGAAAAAGAGCTCGTAAAAGTCTCCCAGGCGAAAGAAGAGCAGCGCGGTAGGATGCTCTTTCTTGACAGCGGCATACTGCCGCATCAGCGGAGTGGATGGCTCGATCATCGCTTCGGTTGGAGTGGGAGCTTTTGCGCGGATTATAACAAAGCCGAATTGCCCGTTTTGAACGGCAGTTCTTCTACGATCAAATGGGAGTTGACGCAGCTTCTTTCACCGCGTTTAACTAATACATGGAACTGCGCAAAGATCCTATCACTCGTTCATGGGTTATCACTGGAGATGACCCGGTCGAGCAAAGCCCGCGTCTTGAAGGCGCCTGCTCTTTTTGTGCGGGAGCCGCGGATTCCACCCAGGTGATTTCCTCCGTCCCGAGCGCGGGAGCCTGGTCGGCACGATCGGTAGTGCATCCTAATCCGCTCTACCACATTGAAGGCGAGCCGGGCCGGCGCGGGGATGGCATTTATGACCGCATGAGTTCGGTGGGCGCTCACGAAGTACTGGTAGAAAATCCCAGGCATGACCGCCATCTATGGAATGCCAGCGACGATGAGATTGGACAATTTCTGCGTCTGGCCGCCGAACGCATCATGGATCTCAAGCGCGATCAGCGCATTAAGTACGTGAGTTTTTTCAAAGATTACGGACCCAATGCGGGCCAGGAATTCAGCCACCCTACCTCGCAGATCACGGCCACGATGTTTGTGCCGCGGCGGGTGCTATACGAACTGCGCGCCGGTCGTGAATATTTCGTCACCAAGGAGCGCTGCGTCTTCTGCGACATTCTGACGCAGGAGGAACGGCAGGCGGCGCGAGTGATCGAGGCCCGCGGCGATTATCTTGCGATCGGGCCATACGCTCCGCGTGTTCCTTACGAGGCTTGGATTCTGCCGCGCAATCATGAAGCGTCGTTCGAGCGCACCGGGCTGTCGAAGCCGGGACTGCGGGTAAACCTTGCGGCCCTGCTTCGCCGAACGCTGCAAAGGGTGCGCGCATTCACGGAAGACTTCCACCTGGTGCTGCACACCTCGCCTAATAGCTTACATCCCTCCAAGACCCTGGGATACTGGAAAACGATCGACGACGATTATCACTGGCACATTGAGATCATGCCAGTCCTTGCAACCAAGGCGCGCCCCTACACGTTCAAGGAAGTTTATTATTCGCCTGTGAGTTCGGAGACGGCGGTAAAGCAAATGAGAGAAGCCAAAATTGATGGTTGAGGCAGTGCGATTTCTCCGGGAAACGACCGCCGGTCAGGCCTTGCGACGTGCTGACGATCCCCGCTACCAGCGAACCAGATTGTCCGGATCATCCACCACGACAACTTCATATTTTTCCAACATCGGCATCAGGACTTTCTCCAGTTCGGTTTTCCAAAGCTGCCCTTCATAGAACTTGGCTTTCATCGGCTCACGCGAGTCAATGTCAGGAAAGCCGCGCAAAAAAATGAAGGTGTCGGGATCCTCGACGGAAAGAAATGGGCCTAATATTTTCATCCCGATTTCCGAGTGCGCCGGAATGGACCGGGAGCGGAATATTTCAAGAAATTCGGCACGTTTGCCAGGCTTAGTCTTGTATGTGCGCATTTCGATGATCATTGAATGTCTCTAATAGGAAGACTTGCGCGAACAGCACAAAAAATCAAGATCAAGAGACGGGCAATTGAGGTTGCGGCGATGCCGCTTCGATTTGTTGCAGCAAATTGCTGCTTGCGATCAAGCGCCGGTTGCTTTTGTCCGGGAAGCCGGTCTCACCTCACGCAAAAGTTTACTCGCGGCTTCTGGTTCAAGAGGCTGGGAAAAGAAATATCCTTGCCCGAGGTCGCAACCTGAATCACGCAGATGCTCGCAGTGTTTGGGGCTTTCAATGCCTTTCGCAATCACTTTCAATTTCAACTTGTGGGCGATCAGAATGATCAATTCAACTGTGTCATAAGCTCCGCGATCGGCCAGCATTCCGTTGATCAGGGAACGGTCGATCTTCAAGGCTTCGAGGGGAAACTGCCGCAGGATGCTTAGGGCGGAATTCCCGGCTCCGAAGTCATCCAGGATCACGTTAACCCCAAGATGCTTCAGGTAGGAGAGGACGGTGACGGTAAGTTTGGGGTCGGCCGCCACCACCTCTTCCGTCATCTCCAGTTGCAGCCGCCAAGGCTCAACGCCAGTCTCTCGGAGGGCCGCCTGCAGATCATTCACAAAGTGAGCATCGGCAAACTGCTTCGCTGAAAGGTTCACGCTTATGGTTGCGGCCGCCATCGCCGGGCCCTCGGTTTTCCATGCCTGCAACTGCTTGCAAGCTTCAAGGATCAGCCACTGCCCGGCAAAGAAAAGAGTTCCCGTATCTTCAGCCGCATCGATAAAGTGATAGGGAGAGATCAGGCCTTGCTCCGGATGGTGCCAGCGCAGAAGCGCTTCGAAACCAGTGATCTGATGCGTCGCAAGCTGGACGATAGGCTGGTAATAGACACGGAACTGACGTTGCTCAATAGCCTTACGAAGTTCCGCTTCAAGTTTGAGACGGGTCACGGCTCGCGTGTGCATGGCCTCATCAAACACTTCACAGCGAGATCCTCCCAGAGCTTTGGCGCGCCGCATGGCGACATCGGCGTCCTGCAGCAGGCCTTCCGCATGGGCGTGGGCGGCCGTACTCAGGGCAACGCCGATGCTGGCCGAGGTGCGTACTTCGCGACCCTCTATCAAAAAGGGCTTGGCCACCTCCGATAGAATGCGCTTCGCAACTCGCATGGCATCGCTTGGATCGGTAATGCCTTCCAGCAGGATAGTGAACTCATCACCACCCATTCGGGAGAGGAGAGCGTTTTTTAACAAGTACTGATCCTGAGGCCGCGAGATCGTATCTACATCTCGCAGACCGGATTCGATACGATGGCCGACCTCGACGATCACCTTGTCGCCTACGGGATGACCAAGTGTGTCGTTGAAGGCTTTAAAACCGTCCAGATCCACGAATAGAATTGCGTACTGATGCGCCGGGCTGCGCTGGGCGCGCTGAAATAATTGCTGCAGTCGATCGAGGAAAAGACGGCGATTCGGCAACCCCGTAAGACTGTCGTGAAAAGAATTGTGCTCGGCTTGCTGTTCTGCCAGCCGGCGCTCCGTGATATCGCGATTGACAATCACGAGTTTAGAGACGTCGCCCTTCTCATCGCG
>JBAVZU010000217.1:0-41893 GCA_049588915.1 Candidatus Sulfotelmatobacter sp. | reverse complement strand
GATTTCGAGGGGAGGGAGATCCAAGCGGCTACCTGTCGGCTCTATGTCGGTCAGCGGCTCCGCGATCACGCTCACCTGCTCTTGCACACGCTCCGGCTTGAGAACCACATCGAAAGCGGTAGCCTTTCCGTTAGCGACCGTGACAGAGGCGTGGCCCGGTTCAAACCCTGCCTGGTTGAAACGAATCGTGTATGTACCCGGAGATACTTGAGTAAGCCGGTAGTGCCCGGCTTCATCTGCAACGGCTTTGGCGACTGTGTGTCCTGGCGAATCTTCAAGCTCGATCGTCGTTTGGGCCAGTGCTGCCTGCTGCAAGTCTGTCACTTTGCCCTCGATTGAGCCTGAGGAATTCTGTGTGAACGCCGTACCCAACAGAGAGAAGATCACAACGAAGACAACGCGGCAACCTGTCAGTGGGCTCACAGTGGGGCCTCCATAGAATTCACGACAAATTACACACAAGCGATCTATCTGCCTAATGAATTGTTTTGATAGAAGTAATTCATTTGTAGAATGGCGTGAAAAGTGGCATAGTTGACTCAAATGGAAATGCGTCAGCTTGATATTTTTCGGATTCTTGCCCGCGAACTGAGCTTCACGCGAGCGGCCGAACGGGCGCACTGCGTTCAGTCAAACGTCAGCGTACAAATTCGCGCGATTGAGCAGGAACTTGGAGTCCAGCTTTTCGAAAGATTGGGGCAACATGTAAAGTTGACCCCCCACGGACAGCGGCTATTACCATACGCCGAAAGGATTCTGCGCCTGCTTGAAGAAGCGCGTACCGTCACCCGCGATGGGAAGAGTCCAGCCGGTACTCTTTTGATTGGATCGCCAGAATCCGTACTTACCTATCGGCTTCCCCCGGTTCTTCAAGCATTTCGCAAGGAATTCCAGCACGTCGAATTAATCTTTCGTGCGGTTGGCGGCGCCGAGCTCATACCGGCGCTGGAACAAGGGCAACTTGATCTGGGCTTGGTAATTGAGGATGAATTGACCGACCCACGACTTCAAGTGGAGGCACTATGCCCCGAGCCGCTCAGCTTGCTGGTTCACCCTCAGCATATGCTGCTTGCTCGCCGAGCCCTCTCCGCTGAGGATCTCCGTGACCAGGCATTCCTCCTGACCGATTCTGGATGCGCCTACCGATCGAAGCTTGAGCAGGCCCTCCTTACAGCCAATGTGAAGCCTAAGGCGGTTATGGAATTCAGCAGCGTGGAGACGATTAAACAGTGCGCCGCTCTGGGAATGGGCATTGCCTGTCTTCCGGCGATTGTTGCAGGTTCGGAAATTGCTGCGGGGAAATTGGCGGCTCTGCACTGGTCTGGTCCCGACTTGGCGATGCGAACGTTAGCGATGTGGCACAAGGATAAGTGGATATCGCCCGCGCTGGAAGCATTTTTGTCACTCCTGCGGAAGCGACTAGGATCGAGGAAGAACTCGAGCTCCAAGGGCAGACCTTAGAGTTGTCACATTTGTTCCTGGCACACTCTCGATATTTCCCCGCCTCGTGTGGAATGCGAACTGCCGGCGGACTTGGATCATCTCGCTACCAGCCGAAATAGCGTCGTACTGAAAATGAAAGATAAGCCGCTGACGAGTGCATGTTGAGCATATCGGGGCTTCTCGGTATGTTGCCCGAGTACACCTCTCGCTGCACTCGCGATCATGTACAAGAATCCGCCGCCAACATGTGCGAACAAAATGCCCAGCCACAGCGTCGACGCGGAAGTCACCACGTAGGACCCGAGAATGCCTCCGACAATGGTCATGCTTTCCACTCCCAGCGCCCAGGTGATCGCCTTCTTGCGGTCAATTCCAGCACCCAATAGGAGCAGTATGAGAGCCAGACCTTCAGGTATCTTATGGACCGATATTCCTGCCAGCAGACCTACATCCGGATGGCCAAGCAAATTGTCTCCAAAGGCAATGCCCAAGCCATCCATCGTGCAGTGCAGACCAAGGGCAACCATCAACATCGTTGCTGTTCGTGCCAACTGGGGATTTGCTTGTTCGAGGTCGTTTACCGCACAAGCCGGACAAACGTGGTAGACATATTTGCCGACGATCCATAAGAGGAAATACCCGCTAGCACTCGCAACAAGGAGTGTCGGCCATGTCAAGAACTGCTTGGCGTCAGGGAAGACGTCGAACAACGTAACCGCCAACAGCGTGCCCATCGCAGCAGCGACCAGCAGGCTGAGTCGGTGCAAGGCGATCTTGCGAAGAACGATGCCGAGCGCTACTCCGGCGAACGCAAACAAAGTTGCAACTGTTGGAAACAGTAGTGCGACCTGTAGCGAATGGGTCACGGTGATCATGCGGGACGCTAGTCGTGGTGGTGGTTTGATAAAGCCAGAGCTAAGTAAAGAAATCCAACGACGGCGACGGTTGAGATCAGAATTATCAATACGGCCTGAATCATCCCCCTTACCCTTACATCCCGCGGTCTTTTGCTCCAATTTTGAGCGAAGTTCAGGATCGATATTACCAGCGCACTGCGTCTAGCCTCCAAGAGGAACGCGCGAGTCCACGGAATCCTTGATCTATACGGATGCCGAAGTCTTGTTTGTGACATTCTCTGCACGTTGGAAGGGGCCTCGTCAAGTCTACTGTTTCGTAGCCACAAACACGGTGGTTCCTCTGGCGCTGTCATCGACAATGATGCTCATTGTTCTAGCACCGCCTGGCTCAGTGCGCAAAGGGCCAAAGTTGCTTTACAGCGAGCGGAGACGATATACCATACTAGGTATGGTATCATTTTAGGAATCGCGTTTGAACAAATATGAGCCACACAATCGATAACAAACAGAAATTGGTCCTAAGGGCTAAACGCATTCAGGGACAGGTGGAAGCCCTGGTGCGAACTCTGGAGGAAGAGCGCGATTGCTCCGAAGTTCTTCAAGTCATGAGCGCAGCCAGGGGTGCCATGAACAGTCTAATGGCCGAGCTTTTGGAAGGACACATTCGGAGCCATGTTCTCAACGGAAAACAGAAGCCTACTTCGCGGCAGGTAGTGGCTGCTGACGAGGTGATCGACATGGTTAAGTCGTACCTGAAATAACCGATATCGGAGAAGGGAAGAATTTTCGATATGAGCTCTCCGCCCTTGATCGCAAATACGTCCACAAATCCGTCGGCGCCCAGTCCCCAACTGGAGAGAACTTCTCCGCAGCTAAAGAAACCTGACCCCGGTGCCGACCACGAAGAGCACGAACACGGACACGATGTCGAATGGACGGAACTCATCCGTATCGCCTTCGTGGGTTTGGCTGCGGCGGCGGTCTGGTTTCGGCTCTGGGAGCCGTTTCCGCATATCAGCGTAATCGGCATCGCGGCTACCCTGATCGGCGGCTATCCGATTTTCAAGGAAGCCTTCGAGAACATCGTCGAACGAAAAATGACGATGGAACTCTCGATGACTATCGCTCTTCTTTCGGCTCTGGGGATTGGGGAGTTCTTCACCGCGCTGGTCATCACCGGCTTTGTGCTTGCTGCCGAGGTTTTGGAGGGTCTCACAGTTGGTAGAGGTCGGCGGGCCATCCAGAGCCTTCTCGATTTTCTCCCCAGGACAGCCCTACTCCGGCGTAATGATCAGGTGATTGAAGTACCGGCTGACCAAGTTCAAGTTGGGGAAAAAGTCATCGTGAAACCGGGCGGGCACATCCCGGTGGATGGCGTTGTGCTTGCCGGCCAGTCGTTTGTCGAACAAGCCGCAATCACCGGCGAAGCCATGCCAGTTGAAAAAACATCGGGAGATGCGGTCTATGCCGGAACCATCAATCAATCGGGCGCGCTCGAAATCGCAGCCCAGAGACTCGGCCGTGACACGACATTCGGAAGAATCATTGAGGCCGTAGAACGCGCGGAGAAGTCACGCGCTCCCATTCAGAAGACGGCGGATCGCCTCGCGGGTTACCTTGTGTACTTCGCTCTAGGCGCGGCAATTCTGACCTTCATCATCACTCACAATGTCAGGTCAACGATCTCAGTGGTAATCGTTGCCGGAGCGTGCGGCATTGCGGCTGGAACTCCTCTTGCAATTCTCGGGGCAATCGGCCGGGCGGCGCATCAGGGAGCCATCATCAAAGGCGGCCTCTACCTTGGGGCGCTGGCCGCCGTCGACACGGTGCTTTTGGATAAAACCGGCACGCTCACTTTCGGCACTCCGCAGATTCGTGAAGTCGTTTCGGCAAATGGCTTCGGGGAACAAGAGATCATTGCCGCCGCCAGCATTGCCGAGCGTAAGTCCGAACATCCGCTCGCCAAAGCCGTCGTGGCGCGAGCAACCGAACTTGCCATTGCGCTCGCCGATCCCGACGAATTCTCGTATACGCCCGGAAAAGGGAGTCAGGGTTAGTTACGAAGGCGAGGAGATCCTTGTGGGCAGTCTGGCCATTCTTGTGGAGCACGGCATGACGAGAGGGTTGCCAGCACGTGGTAACGGTGCGGACGGGGCATCGGAAGTCTACGTCGCGCGTGCCGGACAAGTCCTTGGGGGCATCCGAATTGCGGATGTTTTGCGGCCGGAAGCCAAGAACGCAATTGCGGCGATGCGGCAAATGGGTTTGAAAACTGTCTTATTGAGTGGCGACACACAAGCGGCAACTTTATCCGTGGGTCGCGGCCTCGGGGTGGACGAAGCGGTGGGAGGACTGCTGCCGGAGCAGAAAGCAAAATGGGTAACTGAGCTGCGTAGCAAAGGCCGCAATGTTGCAATGGTCGGTGACGGCATCAACGATGCTCCAGCGCTCGTAGAGGCCAAGGTCGGCATCGCTATGGGATCGGGAACGGATGTAGCTCGCGAAAGCGCGGATGTGATCTTGATCGGAAGCGATCTCTCGAAATTGGTCGAAACTCTGAGGGTTGCCCGGCGCTGTCGCGGAATCATCATGCAAAACTTTATCGGCACGTTGGTCGTGGACAGCGTGGGAGTCGGAATGGCAGCATTCGGTTTTCTCAATCCGCTCCTTGCTGCTTTTATTCACGTGACGTCAGAGTTGGCCTTCATCCTCAATTCCACGAGATTGTTGCCTCGGAGTTCCGAGGCCGGGCAATGAGATCCCGTAGTTGCGGCAATACCGAGCGTGGCTTGCCTGAAGTTCCGGTGGAATGGCTGAAGACCGAATGGCGGAAACGAGGGTTGTTAAAGCGAGTCCAATTGACCATCAGTGGATGTGTCGGGCCATGTGATGTGCCGAACGTGGTCGTGATTACAACGCCATCAGGAACGGAGTGGTTGGGAAATATTGTTGGCTTCGACCAGTACCAGAGCTTGCTTGAGTGGGCTGCTCGATCTCGGGATGCAGGCCAGATGTTAGCCCTGCCACGCGAATTCCATGGATGCAAAATCAGCCCATTTTGCTCGTAGAGTGTTTGCCGAGCGCTGGTATTTTCTCTTTAGCAGAGCACGCGCAGAATTATTCTTCCCACTGAGCTAACAAAGGATCACCCAGGACCACGCCGTGCTGGTCCGTAGCTGGCAACGACGGCTAGAACAAGAAGAAATACGGAGCAAGCTACAAGGCCGCGGGACTGAAGCGTCCGTCCTGAGACTGGAGGCTGCGACCAATGCAGGCTGAGTGCGTCTCCGATTGAGGCGGAGGAATCCCGATGAATCATTGGAAAGCCGTTTGCGCAATCCTTGTTGTGCTTGGTGGCACCTTGTTCTTGACGGATCGGGAGCCGAAGAGCACTTCGCTTTGGGACGTCTATGATCAGTCGTTAAAGCAGGCAAAATATGTGGATTTGACCCATACGATCAACCCTTCAATTCCGGTTTGGCATGGTTTCGGACCGTCGAAGTTCCTTCCGACGGTGGACCCGGCCACGAATCGGCCCTACACCTATGAGAAAGATGGATTTGAGGCCACGCATTACGATCTCTCTACCGACCAGCTTGGAACGCAACTCGATCCGCCGGCTCATTGGAATCCATACTTTCCGGCAATCGACGAACTGCCGCCCACCTACACAATCCGGCCCTTGGTGGTGATACCCATCCAGGACAAAGTCGCCAAAGATCCCGGGTACCAGATGAGCGTGGATGACATTCGAGATTGGGAGAAACGCAACGGCAAAATTCCGGAAGGCTCGGTCGTCTTTATCCGCTCGGATTGGTCCAAAGAGTGGCCGAATCCGGAACTCGCGACGAGAACGCAATTTCCGGGCGTGAAGCTCGAAGCCCTGAAATTCCTTCACCTCGAAAGGAAAATTCTTTTCCATGGACACGAAGCACTCGATACCGATACAACGCCAACCCTTGAAGGTGAAGCATGGCTTCTGAGGAACGGATATACCCAAGGGGAAGGTGTGGCCAATCTCGATAAAGTCCCGGAGAAGGGCGCATTGGTAGCCATTGGATACCCGAAGCTGCAAGGTGGCACTGGTGGATACGCACGTTACATCGCAATCTGTCCGCCCAACTGGAAATATGGTGTGAGCGTAGGTGAACTCCCAGAGGCACCGATGAAGAGTTTCGCCCGGCCTCTTCACTGGGATGAAAAAGCCGGGACACGGATTCGGTGATTCAAACAGATTAGACTTGCTTCAAAACAGATCGGCGCTGCGGAAGCAATACTGCGCCCGTGGTTTAGTCCAGATTTCGCAGGAAGCATCCCGCGAAGAACTTTCTAGCCATTAATGCTGTGATTGGGATGTAGCCAGTTGCCGTTGAAAAAGATCGCTCGAAATCGGAGTCACGACTATTTAGTACAACTCCGAGTTCCTTGCAGAGTTGCGCGGTCCCGCAAGCGCGGGAAGAAAATCAGGGGCAACCCTCACCTAATCAGGAGCTATCGTCTGTACTAAACCGGCTTTGAGGCAGGGCGACAGGCAGAGGCGCCATTCGTTGACGGGCTGTCGCTGCGTCCGTAAGATGACGACCGGAGGCAAGGCATCCCGTGATCGGCCAGACCATCTCGCACTACCGCATCACCGAGAAGCTGGGCGGCGGAGGCATGGGTGTTGTCTACAAAGCTGAGGATGTAAAGCTCGGTCGCTTTGTCGCTCTCAAGTTTCTCCCCGATGAGGTAGCCAAAGACCTGCAGGCGCTTAGCCGCTTTGAGCGTGAAGCCAAGGCCGCCTCCGCCCTCAATCATCCGAATATCTGCACAATTTACGAAATTGACGACCAGCATGGCCCGCCGTTCAT
This sequence comes from Candidatus Sulfotelmatobacter sp., assembly GCA_049588915.1. Taxonomy (GTDB): domain Bacteria; phylum Acidobacteriota; class Terriglobia; order Terriglobales; family Acidobacteriaceae; genus Sulfotelmatobacter. The sequence continues at coordinate 34,743 of JBAVZU010000217.1, read as the reverse complement.
CGCGATGGAGTTCCTGGATGGAATGACCCTGAAGCATCGCATCGGGGGGCGTCCTCTGGAAATCGAAGTTCTTCTGCCGCTCGCCATCGAGTTCGCCGACGCACTGGATGCTGCTCATGCTGCTGGCATTGTCCACCGCGACGTCAAGCCAGCAAATATTTTCGTCACCAAGCGTGGGCACGCGAAGATTCTCGATTTTGGCTTGGCGAAGGTGAAGCCAGCAGCAGATTCGTCGAGCGGCATCACGGCTGCAATCACCCAAGGCTTCACGATGGAGGAATCCCATCTCACCAGCCCCGGGTCGACGATGGGAACTGTGGCGTACATGTCTCCGGAACAGGCGCGGGCAAAGGATCTGGATGCCCGCAGCGACTTGTTTTCCTTTGGCGCTGTGCTCTATGAGATGACGACTGGCAAGCTCCCGTTTCGCGGGGAAAGCTCGGCCGTGATCTTCAAAGCGATTCTCGATGCAACGCCGATTGCGCCGGTGCGGCTGAATCCGGAGGTGCCGGCGGATTTGGAAAGGATCATCAGCAAGGCGCTGGAGAAGGACTGCAACCTGCGTTACCAGAGCGCGGCCGAGATGCGAACCGACCTGCAACGGCTAAAGCGCGACACCGAGTCGCACGTGACGGCCGCGGTGGCTGGGACGGATCAGCCAGTGCAAACCCTCGCTTATCGAAGACCGAGAAAACTCCTTTATTATGTCGCGAGTGGCTTGTTGTTGGCTCTCTTGGTAATTGCCGGGATTTACTATCGCGCTCACAGTAATGCGCGTCTCAGCGGCAAGGACACCATCGTGCTCGCCGATTTTTCCAACAGCACGAACGATCCGGTTTTCGACGACACCCTTAAGACCGGACTCAGCGTGGCCCTGAACCAGTCGCCATTCGTGAATGTGCTCTCTGAGAACACAGTGGCGGAAACACTGCAGCAAATGACCCGTGCCCCTGGAACAAGACTGACCCCCGAGCTTGCGCGTGAGGTTTGTCTGCGGGCGAGGAGTAAAGCATACATCGCCGGCTCAATTGCAAAGTTGGGTGAGGAATACGTTGTGGGACTGAAGGCGATCAATTGCCGGAATGGGGACACACTGGCGCAGGAGCAGGTCACTTCGCCCTCCAAGGAGCAGGTTCTAGATGTTTTGGGTGGTGCCGTCTCCAAGCTGCGCGCGGAACTGGGTGAATCGTTGGCCACCGTGCAGAAGTTTGATATTCCCCTGGAGCATGCCACGACGTCGTCGCTCGAAGCGCTGAAAGCGTACAGCCTCGGGCAGCGAGCCGACCGCGAGCAAGGCCCGGCCGCGGCTCTGCCCTATCAACAGCGCGCAATTCAGCTCGATCCCAACTTCGCCATGGGCTTCATGGCCGTGGGCAGCGAATATTACAGCCTCTCCCAGACTGGACGCGCGAGCGAATACCTCGCCAGAGCTTTCGAGTTGCGCGATCACGCCAGCGAACGGGAAAAGTTGGCGATCACTGCCACCTACTATCTGAACACCGGAGAACTCGCCAAGGCCGGGCAAGCCTATCAGGAGGAGATCGAGAGCTATCCCAGAAGCCAGGGTGCTCATCTTAATCTCGGAGTCGTGTACGCCGAGCAGGGGCAATATGAAAAGTCAGTCGAGATGTCGCAAGAAGAACTTCAGTTGAATCCCGACAACGTGGCCCCCTATGACAACCTTGCCGACAGCCTCATCGCATTGCAGCGATTCGATGATGCTCGCAAAATGATTCGCGAAGCCCGGGCAAAAAAATTAGAAGACTACATCACCCGCATGGCTGAATATATCCTCGCGTTCTACTCCGCGGACTCTGCCGGCATGGCGGAACAACTGCAATGGTTCAACGGCAAGCCCGAAGAAAACTACGGGTTGGCGCTCGCCGCCGACACCGAGGCCTACTACGGGCGCCTGGGTTCCGCGCAGGAACTGGTAAAACGAGCGGTTGAGTCCGCTGTTCGCGCCGATAGCAAGGAGAATGCGGGGGTGTGGCTGGAAAATATGGCTCTGTATGAGGCGAGTATCGGCAATCGCGAGGAAGCACGTCAAAAGGCGGCCGAGGGACTCAGACTTGCGCCCGGAAGCCAGGGCGTGAACAGCGAGGCTTCGCTAGCGTTTGCTATGGCGGCGGAAAACGCGCAGGCTGAAGCCTTGGCGAAGGAACTGAATTCGCAACACCCTTTGGACAGTCAAGTACAGTCCCTGTGGCTGCCCGCAGTCCGGGCCGAATTGCACCTGCGATCAGACAAACCGGCAACTGCTGTCGAAGCACTGCAATCGGCCTCCGGCATTGAATTGGGGCAATTCACTTTTGTTAACAACATGTCTTGCCTGTACGATATTTATATTCGTGGTGAGGCCAACCTCGAGGCAGGCCAGGCGAGCGCATCGGCCATTGAATTCCAAAAAATTGTTGACCACAACGGCATTGTCTGGAATTGCTGGACCGGAGCGTTGGCGCACTTGGGTGTGGCGCGCGCGAACGCATTACAGGCCAGGACATCGCACGGTGCGGATGCTGACGCCGCCCGTGTTCGCGCCCTTGCTGCATACAAAGACTTCCTCACCCTCTGGAAACACGCCGACCCCGACATTCCTGTTCTGAAGCAGGCCAAGGTTGAGTACGCCAAGTTGCAGTGACTGCTTCTGGAACGGGCGATTCTTGGCCAGCAGTCTCTTTTTAATCTGGCATGCAAGACATTGGGATCATGTTCATAAGTCTGGATAGGAAGGCTAGAACAGGGTTTTGCGCACTCATCGCGACTTGATATATGTCTGGGCCTCAGAGTCTTGTGTTCGCGGCACCCAAGCACGAATGAGCCGCGCCTGCCAATCTGACTTTCTTTTCAAGGGAAATGCAACTCGCTGTCGAAAGTAGCATGCTCCGCCTCAATCGCCGACAACACTGACGGATCCTAGGATGAGCGTACAGTGCCCGGGTAATTTCGGGTCGTCAACGACCGGAAATCGATTTCCCCTACCGCTACTCTACTAAGACTCACACCATTCTCAGAACGTTTCTACGGATATCCATATGAAGCGTTCGTTCGTGGATTTTTGGCTCTGTTGAGAATACGTAGGTTCGGGTCACGGGTCTTCAAAATTTCGTGTCGGAGTTTAGTAAGCCTAAGTAATTCCTTCCAAAGTGGGTCTCCGCTTGCATTACCTGTACTGACTGCTGCTCAGAAGTTTTGGGCGCTGCTTGGGCTTTCAGGAGCGGGATTGGATTGCGTCGCACATGCAAAAGCAAGAGCCAGTACCGCACCCGAGATAAGGAAAGAACGTTGTTGTAACGCGGCAACGCGGCATTCGGGTTTCGATTAGTTGTAGGAATTTCACAAAGTACGGAGCGACTTGTCATGAAGCAGCATGCGTTTAGTTTCTTGGCTTTTCTTCTCGCACTGGCGCTGGAAGGTGGAATGTTCTTCTGCACGACCTCTGCACACGCCGACAACCTCTACGCCAGTATTCGCGGAACGGTTGTAGATCCGTCAGGAGCCGTAGTGCCCGACGCGAAACTCACCGCAACGAACGTAGCCACAGGCCTTAGTTATTCCACGACTTCGAGCCAGGATGGTTTGTTTGCCTTCTTGCAGCTGCCCATCGGTGATTACTCGGTAAGGGTAGCGAAGTCCGGTTTTAAGACGTTCACCGAGGGACACATTCATCTGGACCTCGATCAGATATTCAACCTAAGAGTGGGAATGCTAGTGGGCGTGGTGAACGACACGATCACCGTCGATGCCAATCCCGCTCAAGTCGAAACCACCAGCATGCAGCTGGGAACCACCGTTACCGGAAACCAGATCGTTGAACTGCCGCTAAACGGGCGCAACTGGACGCAACTCATGCAGCTTCAGCCGGGAGTGCAGGGAGCTTCGGACCGATTCGGCATCGGAAACACTGGGGGCGGTTTCTCCACCAGCGGAGCGGAAACGCAGCAGAATTCCTTTCTGATTAACGGGGCCGACTCGAACGATGCCTCGCTGAATACTCCGCTTGTGATCCCCAGCCCGGATGCCATCGGCGAATTTGATCTGGTGAGCAGCACGATCAATCCCGAGTACGGGCGCAACTCTGGCGCCATCGTTAACGCAATCATCAAGAGCGGCACCAATCAGTTTCACGGCGATATTTTTGAGTTCTATCGCGACACATTCCTGGACGCGATTCCCTGGTTTGAGATAAAGCGATCCCTCTATCACCAAAACCAGTATGGCGGTACGGTCGGCGGCCCGATCGTCAAGGATCATGCCTTCTTCTTCTTTTCCTACCAGGGCAGACACTCCGTCACGCCGGAGCCTTCTGGATTTCCGGACACTTTTGGCGGTCTCAATGATGGTCAGTATCAGCCAATCGTTTTCAGTCAGGCGGAACGGACTGGCAACTTCTCGGGGAACGCGCCCTTTTACAATACCGCCAACCCGGAACCATCGAATTCGCCCTGCGGAGCAAATTACACGGGTCCGTTCGGACCCAACCCGCTTCCGTTTACCGTCGGAACCGCGGCCGCGGGAACCCCGTGGTGCGTGGCCTTCCCAACGGGAGCCCTGCCAAGCATCAATCCATTAGCGGCCAAGCTTCTGAATCAGTACATTCCTCTGCCCAACGCGGCGAACAATGAATATCTGTTCAATCCCCTTGAGGTCTCAAAGCGAGGCCAGTATCTCGGCCGCCTGGATGAGAAGGTGTCCAATAAAGATTCGGTCTGGTTCTATGGGCTCTACGATAACCACATCACAAACGACGATTTGCCTTTCGGCGGCTCCAGCCTTCCCGGCTTCGCCGATGGTAACCCATCGAAGACCTACCAATACACTATTGCCTGGAACCATACTTTTTCACCCACCATGCTGAATGAGGCGCGCTTTGGTTACCTCCGTTTTAACTACGATGACGTTGTACCCCAAACTACCCAGAGTGCGTCTGCCTATGGCTTCACCGGCCTTACCAGTACTCAGGCTCCTGCTTTTGCCCAACTTCCCGTCATGTTTGTGTCGGGCCTGTTCACCCTTGGTTATAGCGCATATGGCCCGCAACCACGCGTAAATAACACCTATCAGGTGGTCGATAACCTCAGCAAGGTCTGGGGCCACCACACCTTCAAGGCCGGCTTCAACATGGACCGTCTGGAGGTCAACAATCCGTACTACAACAACCTGAACGGCACCTATCAGTACTTTGGTTCGGGATCGTTTTCGACGGGGAACCCTGGAGCAGATTTCCTGCTCGGGCTGCCCGACGAGTATACCCAAGGAAGTGGGGCCATCATCCGGGCGCGGGGACGGGAATATTACTCATACGGCCAAGATCAATGGCAGGTGAGGCCCAATCTGACGCTTACCCTCGGTGTAGGCTGGGACGTCGAAACTCCCTATAAAAATCTCTACGCGAACGGGGAGATTCTGGACGCGTTCCACCCGGGACAGCAATCCACGGTTTTCCCCACGGCTCCGGTTGGCATCGTATTCCCCGGTGATAAGGGAGTCGGGACGTATGGAGGAGCCAGCGTTCACTATGACGACTTCGCGCCGCGCTTGGGATTTGCCTGGAGTCCGGACGCTTCTCACAAGTGGAGTGTTCGTGCCGGCATTGGGCTTTATTTCAACCGCACGGACTCAGAGGCTACGTTGCAAACGCTCACCAACGCGCCATTTTCGATAACCTCGAGTGGAGGAGGGGCGATCAGCTCTCCAGGCTTTGCGAACCCTTACGCCACCGTCAATCCTGCTCCGGTGGGGGCGATCCCGAGTGGAACTACGAATAGTCCGTTTCCGTTTACTCCCCCGGCGGCCGGGACGTCCCCTAATTTCGCTCCGTTTGAACCCATCGGCTTCAACGACGTTTTCTACGATCCGCACCTGACTTCTCCCAGGTCAACGAACTTCAACCTGAACTTCCAATACCAGGTTTCAAGATCGACGGTTGCGAGTATTGGCTATGTCGGAACGATAGGGCGTCACCTGGAGGGCGCCTACAACATGAATCCGGCGGGAAACGCGTCTGGAAACCCGGTCGCGGTGGCTGAGGGCGCCACCAGCGATTTCAATCTGTCCGCCGCTGCTGCGAACACTTACCAATACAACCCGAACGTCTATGGTAGTATTGGCGTATTCGCCAGCGGTTGGAACTCGAACTACAACTCTCTGCAAGCGCAGATCAATCGGCATTTCAGCGGTGGCTTGCAGTTTCAGGCTTCCTATACCTGGTCCCGCTATTTCGATTACACCTCGAGCCTGGAAAACAGCGCCTTCAACAATCCTGGCTTTAACGCCTTAAACTTCAATCGGAACTATGGCCCTTCGGCCAATGATGCGCCGCAGCGCCTGGTGGTGAACTACGTCTACACCCTGCCGTTCTACAAGTATGGGCACCGCTGGAAACGGCTGACCGATGACTGGAACCTCTCGGGAATCGGCACTTTCCAGCACGGTTTCCCAGTAGCCGTATTCCAGACTGCTTACGATGACTTGCAGAGTAATCCGGAGCAACAGTTTTTCGCATCCCCGGACTTCGTCAATGCTACCGGGGCCCCGTTAGAAATCAATCACAACCCCAGAAACAGTCCCACGCAGCAGTGGGTGAATCCCGCTGCCTTCGCAATTCCCGCACTCGGGACGCAGGGTACCGCCAGTCGCAATCCTTTTTATGGGCCGGGGTTGAATTTCTGGGATATGGCTTTGGAGAAGAGTATTCACTTTACCGAGTCGATGTACTTCCAGTTCCGGTTTGAGACCTTCAACACCTTTAACCACGCCAATTTTGGTGCGCCGGTTAATGACCTTTCCAGCGCAGCCTTCGGAACCATCAATACCGTCCAGCAAATAAGCACGGATGGCGCCGGCCGGGTAGTGCAACTAGGCGGGAAGTTCTACTTTTAGCTAACCGAAGCTGAAAGCAAAGAGAGGCATCCGGGAAAGGATGCCTCGCGGCGTTGAGCACGCGATGTAAATAATCTCCGCTCTACGAAAGGGAAACACCATGAGTGCGATCTCCGATTACCGTCACTTCGCTACGCGGTTTAGTGCGCTGGTAGCGTTAGTCGTCCTCCTTCTTTTCCCTGCCGCTTTGGTGCGCGCACAAACCACGATCTCTACTGGAAGTATCCAGGGGACAATCGTCGATCCGACTGGCGCCGTGGTTGCTGGAGCTAAGGTCACAATTACCGACACCACGACCGGGCAGGCGATCATTCAGACGACGACTTCAGCAGGAACCTACACTTCCGGCGCGTTGATTCCTGGGAATTACCTGGTGCGGGTGGAGGCAAAGGGATTCAAGACCTCAGATGAAACTGTCGCTGTGGATGTAGGAGTCACGACACCCGGCAACTTCAAACTTCAGTTGGGCGACGCAGGTCAAGTGGTCGAAGTGCAAGCGGGCACGTTGCAGGTGAATACTGAACAAGCCACGGTACAAGGTGTAATCAACACCGAGCAGATCGAGAACCTGCCGGTTAACGGCAGAAACTTCCTCGATCTGGCCCAGTTGGAACCCGGAGTCCAGATTCAAGATGGCGGCAACTTCGACCCCACGAAAAAAGGATTCTCTTCCATATCTTTCGGCGGGCGTTTTGGGCGCACGGCACGTATCGAAGTGGATGGAGTTGATACCAGCGACGAAACCGTTGGTACGACGACACAAGACATTCCCCAGGGAGCCATCCAGGAATTTCAGATCGGGGAGTCGATGCTGGATTTGTCCACGGAATTGACCTCTTCGGGTTCAGTGAATGTGGTAACCAAGTCCGGGACCAACTCTTACCACGGCGCAGGTTACTATGCTTTCCGTGATCAAACGCTCGACGGCAATCTGCCGGGGGCATCGGACACCTATTTCCAGAGAAATCAATACGGTGGTAACTTCGGCGGGGCAATCATCAAGAACAAACTGTTCTTCTTCGTCGACGCCGAGCGCACCCAGCAGGCTTTCGATCAGCCTGTCCTGGCGGGCCCTCCTCTTCAAGCCGACTCGGGCGCCTTCCTGGCGCCGTTCCGCGAAGTGGAGGGAATCGGGAAACTGGATTACCAGATAGCCAAGAACTACCATTTGTTCTACCGCTTTTCCTACGACCAGAACAGCGACGTTTCGGCCTTTGAGGCGATCGCGTTCCAACCGCTGGATAACAAAACTCATACCCGCGATCACGTCATCGGACTCGACTTCACAACAGGCAGTTATACGCACAGCGTCCGTCTCGGTTATATGAAGTTCTTCAACCACATCGGAAGTGGGACGACAGCGACCACGCCCTTCAATCCAACGTCGCCTCTCGAGTTGGCCATTGGCCCAGATCAGACCTGCCTTAACACATCAGGAGTTGAGCCCGATGTGTTCTGCTCAGGCCAAGGCTTGTTGGCTCCGCAGAGCACGCCGCAGTCTGATCATCAGATCAAGTATGACGGCAGCAGGGCGATCGGCACGCACATCCTTCGCTACGGCGGCGGTTGGAACCACATTCGCGGCGGAGGGTTTGCCGGTTTTCTGGCCGACGGGCCGGCTGTGAACGCCAGCGCGAGTGCTTGCACCGGCATCTGCCTGACCCTGCCGGGTGGAGCAACCAACGCGCTGAATTACCCGGCAACAAATGTGCTTTTGGGCAATGGTGCGGGGTATTCCACGGAAAAGCCTTCGTTCGGTTTTCCCTTCGGAGGCCTGGGGCCGGACAATCGAATTTCGTGGTACATCGGTGATTCCTGGAAGATAAAGCCGAATCTGACCCTCACCTATGGGCTGCGGTACGTGAGAGACACCGGAAGAACGGATAGCGACCTGGCGCCAATTCCGCAGATCAGCCAGGACTTTGACAACCAGTTCTATTCCGGCTTAGGGAACCGCGTGAACGATCCGAGTAAGAATTTTGCCCCACAGTTCGGTTTCGCCTGGGATCCGAATCACAGCGGAAAGACCGTGATTCGCGCTGGAATTGGTTTGTTTTACGAAAACTCGATCTGGAACAACGTTCTTTTCGACCGGCCGGGGCGCTTGGCCACAGGCGACTTCCTGGGCTTTCAGCCTGCGTGCTCAGGTGGCAGCGGATTCACGTACACCCTTCCGGGGACGTCTACGGTGGTCAACCCTGGAACCGGACCCGGCGGCCTGAACATCTGCGGCCAGCCCATTGGGCAAGTGCAGGCGCAGATCGCGGCACTACAGACGCAATATCAGGCCGCCTCGCAAGGCGTCGGCGCTGGACCAAACCCGGGCTATATTCTTAACACACTGGGCGATACCGGCCCCAATGGGACGGGCACGAATCTGTTCGCGCCCACCTACCGAACTCCGCGCTCAGTGCAGATGAATTTCGGCATTCAGCGCGAGCTTCGCCGAGGGATGGTACTCACTGCGGATTATCTTCGCAACATCTCCACTCACACGTTACTCGCAGTGGATACTAATCATGTGGGAGACGCACGGTTCCTGAATAGAGCAGCCGCTCAGACTGCCATCAACACGACCAATGCGGCTTTCGGTTGTCCGGCGGGCACGGCGGGGATTCCCTGTGCCATTGCAGCCGGCGCGACCATTGTCAACTTTGCCTCGAACGGACTCGATTCAGGTTACGAGCTCTGTGGCGGAGCTGCGTGCCCAAATGCGGCATTCGGTGGCATCGCCAATGGCCAACCCGGATCGCCGGGGCCAGTTGGTGGAGTCGGCGGAAACCAGATGCTGTTTCCCATCGGCCGATCCGTTTATAACGGGTTGCAGACTTCCTTGAAGCAAGATGTACGCGATCCCTTCAAGGGCATTCGCTACGTGAACCTGCAAGTGTCTTATGCGCTTTCAAAATATATTTCCCAGGCTATCGATGGTGACTTCGTAAACAGCGCATGGGACTACGACGACCCCGGCAAATACATTGGCCCAAACGGGTTGGACCGTACCCATCAGATTTCCTTCGGCGGTACCATGGAGTTTCCTGCGCGCTTCCGGGTCAGCGTAATTGGACACTTTTATAGCGCGCTGCCCCAGACACTGACGTTGGCTCCTACCGGCACTCCAGGCGGTATCTTTGTGACCGCCGTCAACGGAGACGGCACGGGCGACGGCTACGGGCCGAATGGTACGAATGGGAGCTTGGGGGGGATTCTCCCCGGGACGAACCTGGGTTCCTTCGGACGAGGGGTCAATGGTTCCAACATCAACAACCTGATTAGCCATTACAACAGCACCTACGCGGGCAATCCCACTCCAGCCGGCACAGCGCTCATTAACGCTGGGCTCTTTACGCAGATCCAACTGAGGCAGCTCGGAGCCGTTATGCCTGTGGTCAACCCCGCGCCGCCAGATGAAGCCAACAACGGCTGGTTGCGGGATTTCGACACCAGCCTGAACTGGACCTATAAAGTGAAAGAGCGGCTGGAATTGCAGCCGGGTGTCAGTTTCTTCAACGTGATGAACTTCGCCAACTTCGACGCGCCGAAGAATACTCTCAGCGGCGTGCTCAGTCTCGCGGGTCAGCCGGGGCTTCCAGCTCAGACCCCCGTGGTAGGAACTGTGAACGGCACATCTGGAACGCAGCCTAACAGCCTTCGGCTTGGTCTGGGTTCGGGTGTGTTTGGCCTGGGATCTCCGCGCGTTATGGAGTTCTCGCTGAAGTTCAATTTTTAGCAGCTCGGCGTTGCGCGGCGGACTGCGCCGCCCGATTTAGTTTAGGCCGAGCAAGCCCGTCGTCGGAGAACAACTCTATCGAGCGGTTTGATCTTGAAAGTGTACTCGCAATTCGGGACGAGATCCATAGGTATTCACCCCGAGCCAGAAAACCCTTTCAATAACAGTTCGCCCGGGAATGTTTCCCGGAACGTCAATCGCTACTGATCACACCCTCGCGTTCAATCTGGCCAAAACCGTCGGTGCCGATCCACGACTCGGCAAGAAGATGTAGATTCTTTCTGTAAGTACGAGTAACTGTATATTTCTTGCCCCCCCTCACGCGCAGTGCGTACTCCCCGGTCGACAATGGCTGGATCTCTTCAACGAAGGCGGCATTCACCAGAGACGAGCGATGGATCCTGACAAATCCAAACAGACTCAATTTCTCTGCCATCGTTGAAATCGACTCGCGCAGCAGGTAGCCGCTTGATTTGTGTTGCAGCAAGACATAGTGACCTTCGGCTTCCACAGCGATGATGTCTGTAGAGTCGATAAATATAATCTTCTTGCCTGCCCTGATCGCGATTCGAGAACTTGTCCCTTTTGGAGCAATCTGTAGTTGCGGTGATAGTCCCATCACGATTGCAACTCCTCTCCGAGGAATGCTGAACCTGCACCTCATGCCTCGAGAAACTACTTACTCCTTAAAGCTGAGAGCCCGCTGCGGAATCCACGGGATAAAAGCTTTCCATTTCAACCCATACCCAGGCGCCGGGGCCACTCTCACGAAGGACGGTGCGAGCCAAGCCGATCCGCGGACTAAAGCTAAGACGGACATCTATGAAGCAATAGACGTGATAAATCTCAGTCGGTCATCAGTTCCTCCCGGAGTGGCCTGGTTGCCTGGCGTGCGCGCCTAAAGATTCGCGCAGTGTCAATTCTTGACTGGCGCAAGCGTTCCATCCGACCACATGCCGGTAAGAACCACGAATACGTCGATCCCCTCCAGGGCGAACTGTGGATTCAGGATGACGGGAGAATGGGGCAGGTCCGCGCCCCAAGCGGCACCGTCCATGAGTGGGGTATAGAACATCAAATGAGCAATGTTGTGGCCGCCGCCATCGGTAAGATACGCGTCCTTCGACATCATGTAGGTCAGAGCACCAGGCTCCAGCGCGGGCAGCTCTTTCTTGGCGAAGATCGAGATTCCGTCCTTGATCTGAGCCTTGGATAAGCCCGCCAAGACCATCTCCGTCCTTTTGTAAGTCATCGGAAGGATGGAACGAGCCGCGGGCGGATTGAAGCAGAGGGGGCCTCGAATTTTGGGGTTCCAAAATTCCGGATTATCGAATGGAGCCATCCAGCCTCGCTCCACGACGCATACGAAACCATTCTTGCCCTCGACGGCGGTTTCATAGCCATGCGGCCCAAGAACCAGAACCTTAGCGTCGTGGGATATGGAGTCCGGAGCCGCACTTCGTGCCAAGGCTATCTCGGCATTTCGATCAGGCATCAGGTACTGGTCAAGTGCGGCCATGCTGGGATACTGGGTTTTAGGTTGTGCTTGCATTGAGGCCGCACCTAGTGCGACCACAAGCAGGGAGCTTCCGAATGCGATTAGCTTGGGTGTTCTTCGGCCCATTACTTTTCCCCTTCGGCACAGAGTTTAGTGCGATCCGACTCTTATGATGCGGCCATTCCACCTGAGCGTTGCATCTGCGATACCGACCAGTATGTATGTTTAACGACAATTGCCAGCAGGCTGGGCGAATGACACGGATGCCCGCAGAAGTCGTTTTCTTCTCGATCCCGCCAGCCTTCATGTTCGTTTTCCTTTGGTCTCAAGATATCCCGTCATCTCTGCCATTCCTCAAACATCAAATGACATCGAAAACAGTATTCACATTTAACTTGCGACTTGCAAGTAAATATTGAAGAATAGAGTTAAGATGGTCAGAAAGAAGGGCCCAAAGCGGCGGTCAGGATGCCCGCTGAACGCTTCGGTGGAAATGCTGGGCGATCGCTGGTCCCTGCTCATCATTCGCGACATGATGCTGCAGGGAGCCCGCACCTACAAAACATTTCTGGAGTGTTATGAAGGGATTGCAACGAATATCCTAGCGGACCGCCTGCGGAAGCTCGCCGCCTACGGAATTATCACCACGGAACCGGACCCATCCGACCGGCGCAAAGTAGTTTACTTGCTCACTAAGAAAGGAATCGATCTGGCGCCAGTTCTCACGGAGATGGTGCTCTGGGCAGCCGCCCACGAAGACACCGGCAATCAGGCGCTGGTAAAACAAATGCGCGCGGATAAAGAAAAATTTCTGGCTGGGGTGCGGCAACGCTGGGCTGCCCGCTAAACGGATGGGTGCCGAACCGGGTAAGGAAGCCAAACTAACATTTTTCGCGTGCCCACCAAAATGGCTTGAGGGGTTAACAAAGGGGGCTATCGGCGGCCTGCCACTTGCGTCCGACCTCGTGGCGCGCGTAGCGACTCGAGGTGTCCCCTCACCCTTCTTTGGCCCGACTGCATCGTCCGGGGATCCTGCGAATTCTTTCCTAGAACCACATAACCCTCGTACGTTGCGATCAGAAACGTAGCCGTTTCATTGGCGTTTATATCACTCCGCACCACCCCGCGCTTCTGTCCTGCACGCAGTGCCTCGGCCACGGCGTCGTGCCAGGCCTTAAAAAGTTTTGCCGTCCTTCTGCGGAATCCCTCATCCAGCCCTGACATCTCTTGAGACAAGTTAAGCAAGGGGCAGCCACGCTGTACGTCTTCTTTTTTCAGGGATTCGGACCGAATAATGCGGACCAGAACATCGATGGGGTTCTTGGCGTTTCGTAACGGCTGCACCCACTTTTGGTGAACGGTACTCGCGATGACCTCGTCCACCACCGCATACCCGAGGGCTTCCTTGTCGTCAAAGTGGTAGTACAGCGCGCCTTTGGTGACGCCCGCTGCCCCCAGGATGGCATCCAGGTCTGCGCTCCGATAGCCAGAGCGGTACATCTCTTGGAAAGCCGCCTCCAACAGGAGCCCTCGTGTGCGCTCCGGATTCCGCGAAGTCGCCTGCTTGCGTCGCGATCGTTTTCCAATAGCCGACATACCAATCAGTATGCCCGTTCACGCGCGGAGGTGTCGAGCCGAACGTTTTCACGCCGAACATTTTCACGCTCTGCGTTGGCGATGCCAACAGGAAAACAGCCTCATGCGCAGTAATTTGGCGGCCGAGAGATGTAGTTTGAAAAACTCGGGACGGGCACTGGAATCAGTATAGCGAAATCAGACTTGCAGCCCCCAAAGCGGCGATGTGGCCCGAGGGTGGGCGCGGAGGTTCGTGGTTTTCAAAAGAAAAAAAGGGGCGCGGAAACGCACCCCTTTTCTTCCATCTGGCGTCATGCTGCTTCGGCGGCGGTGGTACTCTCGTCTTCGAGCATGGAGCGAAGTTGCTCCCGCAATTCTGGCGTGTCTTGATGCCCGTGAACGGTGGTGGCGTGGAGGACTCCAAGTTCCACCACTTCGTCTTCTGTTCCAGAAATGGCAATCGAGCAAGGCTTCTCTGCAGGGAAACGGCGACAATCAATCACTTTACGGGTTCCGGACATGTGCGCCTCCTTGGAATGAACTGCGGAACAAATTGTAGGCCGGTGCGGACGCTGCTGCAAGAAATGTCGTGCCCAAGCAAATTCAGCAACCCTCACGGAAAATCTATTTCGCTACGGCGCCTTGGTTATTCGCTCTGATTGCCTCGACCTTCGCGGGCTCTTTCTTCCTGTCAGGAGCGGCCTCGAGCGCCTGCTCTAAGGAACTCATGAGACTCCGAATATTCTCGTCTCCGGCATCCAATTCCCTACGCAGTTCTGCGCTAACCTTCATAGCTTGCTCATACGCATCCCGCGCCTTAGTAAAAAGTGGAAGTTGCTCCATGAAAGCGTTCACGTTCTTAGTAAACTGGTTCGTCGCTTCTGAGTACGTCGCCATGGTCGCCGGCACCAACGGTTGACTGGTGGAAACATTCTCATGAGTAATTGCGATAGTAGTCTGCTCCGGCTTGCGTCTTCGGTAAACCTCGATCAGCGTTTTGCTGGCCGCTTCCAAGGACATCTCCGCCGTCTCAGGAATCTCTTTCGGCGTGACCTTTGGTTGCTGCGCATCCGCTGCATCATCCGGCCTTTTCCACATACGCTTCACTCCTTTTTCCTTGACTTTACTGGAACCGGCGGCAGTTGTGCATTATGTCGCTGCTGCCCAAAAGAGTCAAACCTTAAGCTAACGATTCGAAAGACATCAGTAATGGGCAAGCAGTGCACGGCGAATGTTATGCGCTAGAAATGGTGTTGCAACAGCCAGCCAACCTACCGCGCAACCCCCATTGAGGGTAGCGGCTCCTTAGGGGAAGCCGCAAGGGAAGCGCGAAGGCCCTCGAGACCCTTTCATTGCTGCACCAATAAGTCCTAATCGCGTATATGTGTGTCCCACAACGGATGGTTTAACGTGCGGCAGGCGACAAAAGGAGTAGTATTGAGGTAGGTCTCGCGCAACCTTCCGCCGCGTTCCGGCACAATGACGGTTCCTTGCGAATCAGGCATAACGCCGCATTTCCAAGGAGCCTTTCATGGCGAAATCCACTGCTACCAGCACAAATTCGGAGCGCAGGCATCTTGATGGAAACACCCTTCACAATAAGCTCCTGCTCAACCTTCCAACCAAGGAATGTGAAGCCATTTACTCCCAACTGGTTTTCTTGCCCGTGCGCATCCATGATGTCCTGAACGAAGCAGGGGAACAGATCAAATATGGTTATTTCATGAACAGCGGTTTGGCTTCCGTGTTAAACGTGACACAAGAGGGAAAGAGCGTGGAGGTCGGATTAACCGGCAAGGAAGGCTTCGTAGGTCTGCCACTTCTCGTGGGCTTCACGTCCAGCCCCGCACGTGTCATTGTCCAGATTGAAGGAACCGCATTCCGATTAAGCGCAGCTCTTCTAGTCGAACGCCTACGAACATGTCCGACTTTGGAGAAACGGATGCATCGCTATGCGCAGGTCTTAGCAATGCAGGGATCGCAGGTCGCTACTTGCAATGCCTTGCACAACATTGATGAAAGGCTAGCGCGATGGTTGCTGATGAGCCAAGACAGGATCGGCGGGGACGTTGTGCCGCTCACACAGGAATTTCTTGCCCACATGCTGGGAACTCGCCGTTCCAGCGTGACGGTTGCGGCTACCTTGCTACAGAAGGCTGGGCTGATTAATTATTCTCGCGGCAGTGTAAATATCGTGGATCGAGAAGCCTTGGAAGAGGCCGCTTGCGAGTGCTACGGAGCTTTAGTGAAACAGTCCTCGAAGTGGGATGGCGAAATCCGTTAGCCATTTCGCGCCACACATCATTCGCCCACGTAGTGGATAACTGTCAATTCCTGACCATCAAAACGATGGACATTTTGCTTTCTTGCGCGTAGCTTGATCGCCAGACAGACTTAACGCATCTTTCCGCCGCGCACCTTACGAGTCGGGGTGACGGTTCCTTGCGTAGATCAGCCCTGATCAGTCAGCAAAGGAGCCTCTCCGTGGCGAAAAATACTTCTCAATCTATTGTCGTTCCATCAAAATCCGTTGAAGAATTGTTCGCCGTTTTGTGTGCGCAACCTCGCCTTACCAACTGCCGAAAGTGCGGTTTCGAATTGTTGCACTTGGACGCCACATTTTTGTCGTGGAGTGGAAAGGTCTGGACTCTCCCTTTGCCGTTCTGCTCAAACTGCTTTGAGGATGCCACGAAGGCTGCCTAGCGCCGGGTGTTCAACCATTCGATGGGAGCGACGTTTGAAACAGAAGTCGGAGTCCTTTCTGTGACGTGGCAATACGAGCGAAAGCAGTGGCGTTTGCCTTGGGCGATTTGGCGCCAGGTGCTAATTGCGAAATTTATCTGGTCGGATACCACATGTTGTGTTCGATCCATCCTGCGTCGCAATCACCGATTGCATGCGATCAGGCGAAGGACACTTCGACTGGTGCTATTTCGAGGTGAATCGGTACCCCTAACAGCGCGCCTCATCCAAGCATCGGATTGCGCCTCTACGCCGCCAATTCTTTGCGAGCCTCCCCCACATCTTCGCTACCCTGTTGCTCGAACACCGTTCGTGCCCTCTCGCCTAACTCCTCGTTATCCGCATTGGCAATCACCAGAGACCGACCGCGCCTCAACACTTCATGATAAAACTTTACGTCATCTCTCGGAACTCCTACATCCATCGCATGTTCGGTAACATCCCCGGCCTTTGCTCCCGCAGCCGCGCCACCCAGTCCCAGAACTGCGGCAGCACCCACTCCAAGCGCAAAAATCGTGCCCACTCCCGGCACCAGCAAACTCGCTATCGCTGCCCCGCCCGCCAATCCCGCACTCGCTCCCACGGCTCCGCCCAGCAATGCGCCCATCGCCTTCCCCATTCCATCACCTTCTGCATCTGTCGTCGGAACTCTATCTAGCTCCTTGTCAGCCAAAGCCCTGACCGCACTGTCCTCCCCCGGTGCGCTGCTCAAGAAGACGATAGAGCGCTCCGTCATGCCAATGTTCAATAAGCCCTGCACAGCCCTCTCCGCCGACACAACTGAGGAAAAAATTCCAACCACGCTTTGCATAAGTCCTCCTTAATTGAACTATCCTAACCGATCAATGTTTTAGGTACCAACCATGAGGTAAGACTCGCCGCAGTACTATGCACCCCAGTGAACCGGAGACGGCAGAGCGCAGATAAAAGCTGAGGGCCTGGCGCTCTGCCAGCTTCTGATGCAGAATCCCGTCTAGAACGCATCCCGCCGGGGACGCCAATTCACAGGCCGGCTCGTTGCATTGTCGCGTGTTGCCTTCATTACGCCTTGGTTTCGCCGGGGGATGGGCTAAAGCCGAAACCTTCGCGCATGCTTTCCCGGAACCGTTCCCGCTCTTCCGGCGTCATGCGCCCGCAGCGATCTCTCATCCGGCGGCGCATATTGGAGCGACCGGAACCGTGGAATCCAAATCCGCCGAAGAGGATCCGGCAGAGCGCGAGAAGTCCAAGCGCTTGCCAGAAGGTAAGCTGGCGCCAGCCGAAGAGTGGTGGCAGCAGCCAGTTCCACAGATGCAGCACTATTTCGCCGCCGATCACGATAAACGCCAGCATTGCCAGAATCGCAAGTGGAGCGATGACAATCCATTTTTTTCTCATGTTCAGTTCCTCATGCTTTCGTAAATTCGTCGTAGACGCTCTGCAAGCGCTCGCGCAGATGCAGCACCGCATAACGTTTGCGCGAGAGCAGCGTATTCACGCTCACGCCGGTCGCGGCGGACATTTCTTTGAAGCTGCGTCCTTCCAACTCGTGCGCAACGAACACCTCGCGCTGCTCTTTCGGCAGTTCGTCGAGCGCCTCTTCGAGCTCATCAAGAAGCACGTCGTGAAAGTAAAGCGCTTCTGGCCCGGCATCAGGCGACGGCAAAAGATCTTCGATCTGCAGCACCTCGCCGCCTTCGCCCTCAACCGCCGCGTCGCTGAAGCTTTCCGGCTTCTTTTTGCGGAAGAGGTCGGTGATGCGATTGCGCGCCACGCGAAACAGCCAGCCGGTGACGTGCTCGATCGGCATCAGCAGACGGTTCGCTTCCACCAATTCGTAGAAGACGTCCTGCAGAATGTCTTCAGCGTCGCGCGGGTCCGGGACGCGCCGGCCGATGAAGTTGCGCAGCCGGGACTGCTCTCGCTTGACCACATCGGAGATCCGCTGGTCCGGTTCGAGCGCCATTAGATCCAGACTCGCCACATGCTTCCTCTATGGTTGTAGACGAATGAGGAGTGCGGATATTGTAGGCTCGCTAAGTTGCTGAGAACGAGAGAACATCCGATCTGGAACTCTGGCAGAGTGACGCAGCGCGGAGACATGAGCAGGCCGCAGAAATCGGCGGCTTGTAATCCGCCCCCATTACCGTTGTGTTCACGCTCGCTTCTGTTACGCGATCGATTGCTCAGGTGCGCATGTGCTCAGATCGGACCTTGAGGGCGGCGCAACCGGATCGCTGCGGCGAGGAACGCCGCGGCGATTGCTAGTCCGATCCACAGACCTGGCGTGCTAAGGAATCTTCCTGGGGTGATGTGTGTCATTGGATCCATCGGGAAGGTGCCTGGCGGCGTGAAGGCAACCGATGGTGTGTCGCCGATGAATCGACTACCCACCAAAGCAGCGAAATGCGAAGTTTGGAAGACAAGCTTTTCAACACCGGCAATTACGACGATGGGTATTATCGCCCACAGCAAGATTGCGCGGCGCGCCCAGCCAGAAACCAGCAGTAGCCAGCAGTACACCGGCGCGGGCCAAAGCGTGTGGGCCGTAAGAAGATGGTAGAGCAGCAGCAGCCACATCTGAATGACCGACAACTGTGTCCATAGTGTCGCGACATTCCTACCGCTCGCCAGCAGTACTGCACTATGCAGAAGCAGCATGATGATCTGCATGGCAACGGTAATCGCAAACGTGATCAGGGGCAAAACCACGAACGGAATGCTCGCCTTCGCAAGCACAGTGGTGCGATCGGAAACCGGAAGCGACTTCCAGAACAGGATGCTGCGATCACGGCGCTCGCCGTACAACGCGTCGGCACAATAGAAGACCGTAACCAGGATCATGGTGGCCATCATCACACCCGCCGTGATGTCGTACGGCTGGGTGATCCATTCGTGTTGGTGCGCAGGGTTAAGCGTCGCCAGACCATCTGTCCGATGCGGCAGACCAATCAAGCTGACCAGAAAACCAAGCAGCGCCGTCGCGGCGGCAGCCAGGGGTGCGAGGTAGATGGAGCGGTTCTCCGACAATTCGCGCCGTACCGACCAGTACATCGGCCGAGTCAGCGACATTACCGCGGGAGCGATCTCCTGCGAGCTAAGCGAAGGCTCGGGCATGGCGTTCGATTGATTATTCATTTAACCACTCCTTGTGCCGTGCCTGCGTGATTGCCCGACTTATCGCTTAACATGGCAACAAACAGGTCTGAGATGCTGGGCGTGCGCACGTCGCCAAGTGCGGCGAGTTGCTGACGGTCGGCATGATCGAGCCTCAGATCGAACAGCAGAATGCTCCGACCGAGCACCTGTCGCTCGTGAATCGGCTTGAGCTCCCGTGCGGCGGCGACACGCTCGGGATGCACAGTTACTTCCAGATAGCGGGACTCGAATTCTTCCATGCTGCAACCGAGAACGATTCGGCCGCGGTTGATGAACATGAGATCGGTGAGGAGGTACTGCACGTCTTCCACTTGGTGGGTGGTCACGACGATGGTGCGGTTGCGATCGAAGTAGTCGTTCAGCAGGGAATCATAGAACTGCTTGCGATACAGGATGTCGAGACCAAGCGTAGGCTCGTCGAGCACAAGCAATTTCGCATCAATGGCCATGACCAGTGCGAGATGCAGTTGCGTCACCATGCCCTTCGATAATTCCCTTACCTTGCTGGTGTGGCGGATATCGGTCTTCGCCAGAAAACCCTCCGCCTTTGCGCGATCGAATCGCGGATGCACGCCGCCGATGTAGTCCAGCAGATGAGAAACTCGCGCCCACCGCGGCAGCACAGCGACATCGGCAATGAAGCAGACATCGCGCATGAGTTGATCGCGCTCGGTCCACGGATCGCGTCCGAGCACCCTCAGTTCTCCCTGATAAGGGATGAGGCCGAGAATCGCGTTGAGTGCGGTGGTTTTGCCTGCGCCGTTCGGGCCGATGAGTCCGAGGATGCGTCCCTCGTCGACGCGCAAGTTGATGCCGTCCAGCGCGACGGTTGCGCCGAACACCTTACGGAGACCGCGTGCTTCGATGCATGCCATGGCCTCAGCGTTCCTCCTCGAGGGGATTCGACTTGCTGGGTTTCGACTGTACGGCCTTGGAGGAGGACTGACCAGATATGCCGTCACCATTCAGCAGTTCCTTCACCCGCAGGCCGAGCCGCTGAATGTTCGCGTAGACCCTGGGCCATTCTTCGGCCAGAAACTTCTGTCGTTCGCCCTGCAGCAACAGACTACGAGCGCCGGCATTGATGAACATGCCACGGCCTCGTCTGCTCTCGACGAGGCCCTCGTCAACCAGTTGCTGATAGCCCTTCAGAACCGTGAGCGGATTGACGCGATATTCAGCCGCAACAGTGCGTACGGAGGGCAGCGGATCCCCTTCTTTCAGCACGCCGTCGAGTATCATGGCGACGACTTTGTCGCGAAGCTGCCGGTAAATCGGCTGACTGTCATTCCACTCACGGTCCATCAGATCCTCGGAAAGCCCCTTCCTGCAAACGTTACCAGAGCGCGAGTGTTAGTTCGTCCGCCGCAGGTCGAAGTGCGCGTGGATCGGCTTGTCCTTCATCATAAACGTCCAATCCTCGGTATGATGGTTAGCGTCGATGAGGGTGAACACGGAATGATGCATGTGCATCTCGGTGCTCCCGCTGATGTCCTTGAGCTCGAATTCGACCGTCTTGCCGTCGGGCGCCATCTTGCCGGTCATGCGCGGTCGGTTCCCCGCGTCGCAGTAGTGAATCAGCGTGAGCTGGTCACCGTCCACATAAAGCATCGTGACCGGATGGTCGTACTTGGTCGCATCCAACGGCGTTCCTGCTTCCTGGAACTCGTGCACGAGGGCGTTTCCCCGCGAGGTTACGCGCAGCGAGAGGTGCATTGGCTTGCCTCCAGACATCTCCGGCATCTCCGGGACGGTGACGGGGCCTTCCCACTCTCCCGCCAGGCTCTTCATGGTAGCGAACGACTTCTGCGCCTCCGACGGCGCAGCAGCCACGGAGGACTTCTGCGCCTCGGACTTCTCCATGTCAGACTGCGCGAAAGCCACAATAGAGAGCGACAGCAGAACAACGGACAGCATAAAACGATGGGATTTCATGTTCATTCTCCTTACCTTCTTTGCTTCGGTTCAGGGTTCATTCCTCGCGCAGTCAGGAACGAGCAACACCTTTGATCGACCGCTGCGCCTCCTCGGGTTCCTCACCCTAATGGCGTAGAAGTGCAATCACTTTGTCCGCTGCAGCTCCATGTGAGCGTGGACCGGCTTGTCCCCGGGCTCCATGTAAGTCCAGTCCTCGTTGTGATGGTTTGCATCGATCGCGGTAAAGATTGCGTGGTGCATGTGCCCGTACTGGGTGCTGCCTGCGACGTCGAGAAAATCGAATTCCACGGTTTTTCCGTCTGGGGACATCTTGCCCGTCATGCGAGGCCGATTCCCGGCGTCACAATAATGGGTCAGGAGCAAGCGGTCTTGGTCTAGATAGAGCATGGTGATGGGATCGTCAGGTCTTCCGGCTCCCGTCATCTCATGCAGGATCGCATTGCCCATCGAAGTCACGCGTAGCGTGGCCTGAATGAGCTTGCCTTCTATGTCGGCTTGCGGCGGAACGGTGGTCACGCGGCCTTCCCAGGAGCCCGCCAACGTTTTCAGTTTGTCGAAGGACTTTTGCGAGTCGGACTGTGCGAATGTCGCGGTGGAAAGCGACATCAGAACTACTACCGCGAGAATACGAAGCGATTTCATGATCTTTACTCCTTATCTTTTTTTCTTGATCACGGTCCAGCTCATTTACTTCGCTGCCGAGTAACTAATGGACCGAGGGCGCGCCGCCCATCACATCTAGTGTTGTAGTTAACTATAACACTAATAATCTGTCAAGCTTTTTAATTTGCTGTAGGATTTTCCGACCTACATGCGCAACAAAACGAAGCTCCGGCTTTTGCTTGCGAGAACTCGCGACGAATATTTTCGAGTTTCCGTCGCACACCTCTTCTCAGGCACTGGAACATTTATGGTTTATTTCTGTCGGACGAAGTGCTGCGCCGCGTCTAACGAGAGAAGACGCGGTTACTTCTCGAGTAACGAATGGATCCCATGCATCGTCATAGAATTGCATTTTCTTGTGTTCTTATTGTTTTCCTGGCTGCGGCGGCTTCTCCAACCCCCGTCGAACAGAATTGGACTAACTATGTGCGCATTAGTGCGTACGGACTTAAAGCAAATGATGCGGACAAAATCGTCGCCGACGCCGAGGAGACCGGTGTCTTTGGGATTGAGGTAGATAACGATATACCCGGCCGCTACGAGAGCTTTGTTGATCCCAAAGCTAAGCTGCAAGCGATTCGAGCCGTGGCGGAGAAGGCGCACGCTGCAGGAAACTACGCCTTCGTGTACATCGCTGGAACCGAATGCATCACGGCCCATGGCGATAAGACTGCGCACACACTGGCTAAGGATCACCCCGACTGGTTGCAGCGCAAGATCACGGGTGAGCCCGCGATCTTCGGCGGGGGTACGGCTTTTTGGATCGCTCCCGGCGACGAGGATGTTTGGGTAAGTCCCTATGCTTTGGAATGGCGAAAAACTTATATGGAACGCGTCCGGCAGATTGCCGCGACGGGGATCGATGGCATCTACATTGACATTCCTTACTGGATGACTCACTTCGAGGGGTGGGAAGACACCTGGGCCAGCTTCGACGACTACACGGTGGCGGCTTTCAAAAAGCAGACCGGACTCGAAGCGAAGAAAGATTTGAAGCTCGGCGATTTTTCCGACCCCAACTTTCGCCGTTGGATAGACTTTCGCATTGAAACCATTACGGATTTTTTGCGCGAGATCGATCAGAACGCCAAGTCGGTAAATCCGCAGATCAAAACCATTCCAGAAATCTATCCCGGCATCGAGTCGGAATCAGCGCGCGTGGGAGCCGATGTTTACAGCCTATATCCCGTGGTTGACGCCATCGCGCACGAATACGAATTCGGCAGCGGAGACCACATGGCCTCGTCGCGCACGCCGCTGGATTGGTTCTACTATCAAATTGGCATGCATACGTTCCGGGCGTTCGCGCAAGGGAAGGCGACCTGGATCCTGAACTATTCCTGGGATGGAGACGAAGTTATTGATAAGCGCGAGGCCATGATGAACCTGGCGATGTCCCAAGTCATGGCGGGGGCAAATTTCTGGGATGCGCCCGGTCATTCCATGGCGGGATCGAACGATCCGGTTACTCGCAAGAGGATTTTTTCCTGGATTAAGCAAAACGAAAAAACCTTCTACCTGCCGCGCAGTCCAATCGATCCGATAGGAGTATATTTCTCCCCTCAAACGCGAAACTACTATGCGGACGATTTCATTCGCTCCTATCGCGGAATTGTTCTTCTGCTGATGCAGTCCCACCGGGAATTTCAGATCGTCACGCCGCGAACCCTCCACGAATTTCATGGCCAGGCTCTTATTCTTCCGGATGTTCGTATTTTGAGCGAGGATGAGCAGTCGTGGCTCGAACATTACACTGGAGAGGGTAAGAAGCTCATCATTACAGGAAATAACGCTCTCGAAGCAGGCGGTCAGAAAAACGTCACGCGCTTTTCCAGTTGCCCCGGTAAAGCATACATCGCATCTCTAGAGGCCAGCTTTGAGAACGCTACTCCCCAAATGCAGCAGGCGTTTCTGGACAGTCTTCCGCCGAGCGCAAGCATCGAAATCACGGCATCCCCGCAAGTAGCGTCTTCCATAGCTCGCGTGAACGGTGAAACGCACGTCTTCCTTGCGAACTTCGCTGGGCTGGTTGGCGGCAAAAATCCTGTTCAGACTCCTCAGAATGTCACCATCCGCGTGCCTGAGGCGCGCGGCAGTTCGGCCTATTTCCTGCCGTTTCTCGGCAACGCTCAGAAAGTACAAGGCGTATTGAAGCAAGGAACGGTTACCTTCACCCTGCCGCCCATTTCGAAGGGCGCAGTTCTCTGGCTGCCGAACGATTGAAGAATAAATCCAAATCACTGATTGATAGCAGCGGACATTCCGCTTGACAAGCAGACCCTACAGTCGTAAAAGATTGGTTTCGTAATAAATCGTAATAATTCGCAAGTCTGGTGGTGTTGCTGGCGGGTTGAGGCCGGCATGAAGGCGGACGTGCTCGGAGGATCTCATGAAGCTAACTCGGCAGGTCCTTTTGTGGGTCTTGAAGATCTCCATGTTTGCCATCGTTTCGACTTTCATGGCTGCGCAAGGCAACTACCGTGCACAGTTACGCGGTGTGGTCTCTGATGCGAGTGGGGCAGTCGTCGCAAATGCCAGGGTCACGATCCGGGATGTGGGCACAAACATCTCCAGTTTTTCGCGCACCGACGACAAGGGCACTTATTTCTTTACTGGACTGCGCCCCTCCACCTATGACGTAAAGGCCGAGGCGCCGGGCTTTCGGGCGGCCGAGCGGACAAGCGTTGTGCTGGCAGTCGACCAGGAATCGTCGCTGAACTTCAGGCTGGAACTGGCGGGCGTATCGTCTTCGGTAGAAGTGACAACGACTCCGCCGCTGCTCGATACAGGCAACGCAACCCTGGGCACTGACGTGACCAGTGAATACGTGAAAGATCTGCCTCTTTTGAATCGCGATTTCTTCGGATTAACTTTCTTAGCGGGAGGTGTGACCGAGACAGCCGGATCAGGCACTCAGGACAACTATCCATCCGGAACAAATTTCGTTTCCAATGGGCAGCGCAACGCGACCGCGGAAATACGGATGGATGGCGCCTTGATCAGTGCGCCCGAACAAGGCGAGGGCGGAAATACGAATGTTTACTACGAGCCTCTGGTCGAAGGGGTGCAGGAATTCAAGGTGCAGAACAACAGCTTTTCGGCGGAGTTTGGCAACAACGGCGGCACCGTTGTAAACATGGTTCTGAAGAGTGGGACTAACTCTTTCCACGGTAGCGGCTGGTACTTCCTTCAGCGATCACAAATGGATGCGCGTGATTTTTTCAATCCGGCCCCGAATCCAAAACCGGACAGCAAGCGCGACCAGGGGGGATTTTCGATCGGCGGCCCGATTCGCAAGAATCGCACATTCTTTTTCGCCGATTTTGAAAAAGTTCGCAGCATCAGCGCGTTCAGCAATCTCGCAACGGTTCCAACGCTCGCGGAGCGAGGAGGGGATTTTTCGGCGACGGCTACCAGCATCTATGACCCGACACTACCTTTGGTCGCCTGTTCCACCGGGCAATGCAGGCCACAAGTGCAATACAAGGGAAATCCGAACGTAATTCCTCCGGGCGAAATCGACCCCATCGGCAAAGCCGTTCTCAACCTCTATCCGCAACCCAACTTGCCGGGCGAGTTTAACAACTACATCTTCAGCGGGACGGCACATGCTCCGGATTATCAGTTCGACATCAAAGTAGATCACCAGATCAACGACAAGAACCACATCAGCGGACGCTATAGCCGCGGCTCGTCAAATTATTACACTCCCACGATCTTTGGAGACAGCTTCGACAACAACGGATCCGGAGATGGAATCGCGAGCGGACCCACGCTCGCGCAAAATGCCTCGATCGAATATGCACGAACGGTGAACTCGCGGATCGTCTGGACGAGCCATTTCGCGGTTGACCGGGTGCACGAAGTGGAAACACCGGGGATTCCCACCATTTCCAGCTTCAACGCTTCTTTGCCGCCTGGGATTCAATTGTCATCGGTCTTCCAGCAGGCCAATGGAATCGATCGGATGCCGGCATTTTACATGTCTTCGGGCGGTCAAACTGCGCCCTGGACGGACCTTTACGATCAATGCTGTGTCAACACCACCTTCGCTCATACGCTATACAGTTATTCAACCCAGTTTGCCATTTCCAGGGGATCGCACCTGATGAAGTTTGGTGGAGAGCAGAGGCTCTTCTACAACAACTTCTTTCAGCCTTCGGATCCTACCGGCGTGTTCAACTTTACCGACTATGTAACCTCGCCAACTCCGAACAGCGACGTGGATGCGAATGGGAATGCAACGGGTAACCCCTTCGCCAGTACGCTTTTTGGATACGGCGACAACGTCAATCCCTTTCCGGCGGAGCCGACTTCGCTTCCGGTTTTGCCGTCAGTCGCGAACCGATCGGCTGAGACCGGGTTCTATTTTCAAGATGATTGGAAAGTCAATGCAAAGCTCACGCTCAATCTTGGTCTGCGTTATGAGTGGAGCACGCCATATGACGAACGCTACAACCGTATCCAATTCAGCAACTTCACTGCGCCCACCGGAGTGAATCTCGATTTAAGCAGTGCCCAGGCCGCTTTGGCGTCCGTAGGCCTGAGCTTTCCTTCCTCGGAGCAATTGATCGGGACCACACTGTTTCCTACCTCGAGCATGAGACACGTTCCGGTGTACCGCAACGATATCGGACCGCGATTCGGATTCGCTTATGCCTTCGATTCGAAGACGGTTGTGCGCGGCGGCGCTGGAATTTATTTCGGCATGAGTCCGGCGACAAACTTTCAATATCCTGGAACGGCTTTCAGCAAGACGGCTTCGATTTTCTTTACCAACAATAATTTTGCCTCGCAGTACGCCACGCTCGAAAATCCGTTTCCAACAGGCTTTACCGGGCCGCAGGGCAAACAGTACGGCCAGTTTGCCGATTGGGGATATGCGAACAACAACGATCTGGGCACGAATGCGGCGCGCGATGCCGATCTCTACCAATGGAATGTCGGTATCCAGCGGGAACTGCCCAGCCAGATCGTCTTAGGCGTCGATTATTCCGCAAACCGCAGTACACACCTCCCGTGGGCCGGTACTAATAATCGAGACTTCATTTCTTCAGCTCTTCTGGCGAAGATTTCCGCTGCGGTAACACCGACAGATCCTAGTTGCCAAGCCGACAGTTGCGTGACTAGCTTTCTCCAGAACCCGGTGACAAACCCATTTCAGCCGATGTTTACCCAGCCGTGCACATCCACTCCTACTTCTCCCTGCTTCAATGAGCCGGATTCGCTTTACAGCACTTCGCAAATCCCGCTCGGATACCTACTCAATCCATACCCGCAGTTCACGGGAGATTTCGAAGGCTTGATGTTGGAGGAAGCCAGCTCCTGGTACAACTCGATGCAGATCCGTTTCCAGAAGCGCACCACGCACCACATCAGTTTCGAGGGCAACTACACTATCTCCAAGTTGACCGATAATTCCTCGGCCGGACGAAATAATTGGGTAGGATCGCTGGCAAACGGCGTTCCGCAACAACTCGACCGGCTGTATTTGGAGCACAGTATAAGCGCTAATGACGCACCGCAGCGCCTTGCGGCCGCCGTGGTCGTGGAATTGCCCGTAGGCCGAAATGAATGGATTGGCGGCGGTATGAATCGCGCGCTCAATGCGGTTGTCGGGGGTTGGTCGATGGCCACTCTGATCACGGAACAATCTGGCCAACCGATAGCGATCAGCATGCGCAATCCGCGGCTTGCGAATGGCAGCCAGCGCCCGAATGTGGTCTGCTCCCAGCTCAAGACCGGTCTCAGCATGAAAGACGTCGCAGTGAACTGGGAGGCGAACTCCGCGGCCGAAGGAAACGGGGTCGCGCCGGTGGCTTCATTTATTAATTCCAACTGCTTCGCCGATCCCGGCGATCAAAATCCCGGCAATGCCCCACGCTATTTTCCCGGCTTGCGCGTGAACGGCATCCATGACGTGGATGTGAATCTTTACAAGTCATTCGTGCCGAAAGAAGGGATGACGATCGATCTCAGAGCCGAGATATTCAATCTCCTGAATCATCCGCGCTTTGCCCAGCCGGACTCGGCATTTGGAGATCCGGCTTTCGGAACGATTACAGCTGACGCGAATGGTTACTTGCCCCGCTACTTCCAGTTTGGATTGAGGTTTGGGTTTTAGAATTGGGGCGTGTTGTATGGCCGCGTGCTTTCTTCGGATTAAGGCAATCTGAGCAGCCTGACTCGAATCAAGCTGCTCAGATAGGACATCGCGTTCAGTGGCGATTCCGGCCAAGGATCCAGAGCCGAACACGAATTGGCCCGCACCTTTCTACCCGTCTACGCTCTTTGGCTACGCCGTCTTTCGAGTCTTGCCGAATGCGCTCCTACGTTTCTCCTGGCCAGTGCCTTTGCTCGGCGCTCTTTCGCCGGATTCCTCTCCTTGAGCGGACTCCATGTTTTCCACTCCTTGTTCGAGTTCCGGAGCCTCCACGATTTCCCAGTCACCGCCCTCATTCCACGGGCCACGCGCATCCGTTTCCCCTTCATCTCCAACACCAGTGGAATCATTGAAGTATTGATCTACCAGCACAGGAGTAGGCGGGATCTGTCCGATAGAGAATGGATCCTTGCCCAGGCTCTCAAGCGCCGCGGTGAAGGCTTTCATGTGAGTGATCTCGCGAGTCATCAGAAACTGAAGCGCGTCCTTCGATCCGGGATCGTCGCAGAAATTGATGAGCCGTTCGTAAACTATCTTCGCCCTGGCTTCTGCGGCAATGTTGCTGCGCAGATCGACATCCAGTTCGCCAGTGATCTTGAGATAATCCGCAGTCCAGGCGTCGCCCATCGAATTAAACAAGCTGACCCCGCCGCCACCCGCAATCGTAATAAGTGGATCTTCCGCAGCTGCATCCCTGTCATTTTTCTTTAAGGGTTTCAAGTGCATGCGGGCCAAAGTCCCAACCACCTCGAGGTGACTGAGTTCTTCGGTGCCGATATCCATGAGCATGTCTTTGCGGTCTGGATCATCACAGTTGAGGCCCTGAATGGAATACTGCATCGCCGCCGCAAGTTCTCCGTTGGCTCCTCCGAATTGCTCCAATAACATGTTGCCGAACCTTGGATCAGGCGTGTCTACGTTGACGGTGTACATGAGTTTCTTAATATGGTGATACATAGAGTCCTTTCAAATAATCCGCACGCGCGGTATTGGATTTTGGTGAGTTAAGTGAACAAAATTGCTTACATATATGCTCGTGGTGTCAACAACGAAGAATATCGAGGTCGGGGAGATAGACCCCGGAAGTCATCCGAAAATTTTTCTGCACCTACGTAAGTGGCAGGAACCCTCACGATGGTTGCTTAGTACTTGAGGATTACGCGATATTCCGATGAACGGAGGCAATGTGGTCATCTTGTTGATGGGTGTATCCGGAGCAGGGAAGACGACGGTGGGACGTTTGCTAGCGTCTCAACTCGGATGGGAATTCATGGATGGAGACGATTTTCATCCCGCCTCAAATGTGGAAAAGATGGGAAACGGAGTTCCGCTTACGGATGACGATCGCCGTCCATGGCTCGAAACTTTGCGTGCGCTGATAGCTTCCAGAATTGCTGCTGGGAAAAATATCGTCCTGGCTTGTTCGGCATTGAAGAGCGCCTACCGCGAAAAGCTGCAGATCTCTCCAGAAGTAAAGTTAGTTTATTTGCGCGTGGATCAGGCAACGCTTCACCAGCGGCTACGTGCGCGGCGCGGACATTTCATGACGGAGAAAATGCTCGAGAGCCAACTGGAAGCGTTGGAAGAGCCGAAAGAGGGAATTATGGTGGATGGCGATAAGCAGCCGGTTGAAGTGGTCGCGGAAATCATTAACCTGTGGCCAACCGCGCCCAGCCGTGAATGATATCGGCCGGAATGGAAAAATGTGCCGCCATCCACGATGGGTCTGGCGGCACTCTGCAGTGTACATCCAAAAAATATTCATTCAACTCTAACGATTACTTCATTTGGTTCGTGGCGGTGGTTGTAGGTGCGATCTCCTTGGCCTGTTTCAAATGGCTCTGGAGAGTCGGGAGCGTCTTCGAGGCAAACTCTTTTACTTGAGGATTTGTCCCAGACTGACTTTCCCGCTGAAAATCCGCAACGTCTTTAGTGTGATCCTTAACCATGTCCGACATGTACGCCTTGTCGAATTGCTCACCGCTTAGTTTAGAGAGACGCTCTTTTGTCATCTCGTCCTTTGCGCTTAACTTATCTGGAACTTGAATACCCTGGCTGCTGGCAATCTCTTTCAATTCGTCGTTAGCCTTCGAGTGATCATCGACCATGCGCTGGCCAAATTGTTTGACTTGCGGGCTTGCGGCTTTCTCGGTCGCAAGTTTTCCGAGTTCTACCTCTGCCAACCCTCCTTCGGCAGCTTGCCTTACAAACTTTGCGCTGGCGCTATCTTTATTCGCCATGCCGGTTTCACTTCCATTGGATGAACCGGAAGACATTGAACCTGTTTGGGCGATAACCGCCACCGGCATTAATGCTATGCATGCGGCAAGAGTCATACGAGTTGTCAGGATGTTCAGTTTGTGCATAAGCGATCTCCTTGATTAATCTTCGATTGATCCATCCATGAGAAAGCTAAAAGCGCGCGAGGACAATCGTCAGAAGCCCTTAGACGGCGGGAAATCATTCCGTAAGGCTCAGTCGTTGCTGCGCTTTTCGATGGCAAGGTCGCAGGAGAAATAGCGCGATTCAGGAGACGATGGTTAAGATTTCGATTGCGCTAGGTGTGCCAGCCTTGTGCACGAGGACGGAATCGTTCCTCCTTTCAAGCATCAAATCGACGCCAATATCACCGCACCGTAAATTCTTAATCGCGAGGGTAGGAATTCCCTCGGGTAAATAAGGATCATCGAAGAGGATGCGCTTGCGTTCTGCATCGATTGAAATTCCCAGACAAGATTGCAGAATTAAAAATGGTGCGGCGGCTGCCCAGGCTTGTGGCGAACAGGCAACCGGATAAAGCGTGGGACCTTCGCCCGGGCGCCGATCAATCCCGCAAAAGAGCTCCGGCAGCCGGTTCAACTCGACCATGCTGCTCAGATCGAGCAATCCCATAAATATTTTTCCCGCCAGGTTCTTATGCCCATATTTAGCCAGCCCGCTCGCAATCAGCGAATTATCATGAGGCCACACCGAGCCATTGTGATAGGAAAGAGGATTGTAGCGGGCTTCACTCGTGGCTACCGTGCGCACGCCCCAACCGCTGAAGGATTCCGCCTGAAAGAGCGTTCCCGCCAGTCGTCGCGCCCGTTCCGGAGAAACAATTCCGGTATACAGGCAGTGGCCTGCGTTCGAGGCTCGTACTTGGCAAGGCCGTTTTTTCCCATCGAGCGCCAAGGCGTAAGTCGAAAGCTCTTCACACCAGAATTGTTCCTCGAATTGAGCGCGCAGTTTCTCGGCTTCAACTTCCAGCGCGGCTGCTTTGTCCGAGCCTGCAGCAAAACGGCAAAGGTAAGCGGCAGCGAGTTTCGCGGCGTAAACGTAACCTTGCACTTCGCACAGAGCGATTGGCGCCTGGGCGATAGAGCCGTCGGCATGAAAAATGGAATCGTTGGAGTCCTTCCAACCCTGCTGCACCAACCCCTTGGCTAACCGTTGGCGGTATTCGACAAAGCCGTCGCCATCGGCGTCTCCGAATTCGTCGATCCAGCGCAACGCTCGCTCAATGTTCGGCCACAAGCGCTGAATAAACTGGCAATCCGCGGTACGCTCATAATAAGCGCGCGCCAGAATTATGAAGAGTGGGGTTGCATCCACGCTGCCGTAGTATTGGCCGAAAGGAACTTCGCCGAGATTGGCCATCTCCCCATGACGCATTTCATGCAAAATCTTTCCCGGCTCGGCTTCCGTTCGCGCATCCACTTTGTCTGCCTGTTTCTCTGCCAGACATTCCAGGACGGCCTTCGCCATGGCAGGATTCAGCCACAGGCTCTGCAAAGCGGTGATGATTCCGTCTCTGCCGAAAACGGTACCGAACCAAGGCACACCAGCGTAGGGATAATCAACCTCCGGATTTCCCACCACCATCATCCGCACATCGGCGATGGAACGGTTGATCCAATCATTGAAGCGCGAATTCGAACTGTAAATGCGGGGAAAAGAATCCCCCATATTTTCCAGTTCCCGGCGGGCAGCAATGATGGCTCGTGGATAACCGGTTAGCGGCTCAGCCGCTTGGGAGTCGCACGAAATAGACAAACAAAAACTGGCCCGTTCTTTCGGGCGGAGCTTGACGTCGTAGTGCAGTTGGCTCTCAGTAACGTGCTGAGGAGAAGTATCCCACTCAATATGGGTTCGTCGGATAGCGCCATCCAAGCCTTCATAGGAGAGCAAAAGCGAGTTTTCACTCATTTCCGGAGGCAAACGCCGGCCTCTGTGCTCCCTATGCATCCCCCGGACTTCAAAAATATCGGCAAAGTCAGCAGCGAACGTGGTGCGGAAGGGAACAACCAAGTCGGCAAGCCCATGGTTCATGAAAACGATCTCTTCGTAACAACAGTTTCTCCATAGGAAGCGAGAGCGCAGCACGTGGAGTGTTCCACGAGGAACCACCACTTCCTTGTCGCGGGAAACGTCCAGGTTCGCGAGATCTCCGGTAAAAAGGAAGTTGTTGGTCTCTACCGTCGAACTAAGCAACAGGGGCCGGGTTCCCCACAAAAGCATCATCAGTTCTGACAGATGCCGTGTGTCTTCGAAAAACAGGCCCTGCTCGCCCATGCCAGTGGTCTGCACGTCGCCGAGTCGGTCGAACACGAAGAAGGTTCTTCCGTATTTGAGTACGCGCGCGCGATCGTCGGTAGGCGATTCAGAAGTCGCTATGTAGTAGTGTTGGGTACCAGGTCCGTCCAACTCAGAACTCCGTCCTCGATGGCGATCGCCGATGATGTTTTTCTAACCAGTCTTTGGTAGATATTAACGTAATCCCGAGCCATTCGCTGATCGGAGAAGTGCCGCTCAAAGTGTTTTCGGCACATCTGACGGTCGATCTTCCCAATGTTCTTGACGGCAGCAACTGCAGCATCCGAGTCGGCTACGATAAAGCCCGTGACTCCGTCTTCGATAATCTCTGGGACCGAACCCCGCCGGTAGGCAATGACAGGCGTGCCGCACGCCAGAGATTCAATCATCACAATCCCGAAAGGCTCCGGCCAACAGATCGGGAAGAGAAGGGCAGCAGCGTCGCCGATAAAAGCACTCTTGGCGTCGTGTCCAATTTCGCCAATAAACTCCACAAGCCCATTGTTCAAGAGCGGCTTGATGCACGTCTCAAAGTATCTGACGTCCGCCGGATCCACCTTGGCCGCGATTTTTAGCGGCATACCAGATCGCATGGCTATGTCGATCGCCTCATCCACGCCTTTCTCCGGTGACACTCGACCAAGAAACGCCAAATACTTTCCAGCCCCCTCACCGGGCTTCAAAGATTTTTTCGGCATTCCGTGAAGCACGGTACCTTGCCAGTTCGCCCAAGGAAGAGGAGCGCGTTGCGCACTCGAAATAGACACAACCGGAAGGTCTCGGAAGGTCTGGTAGACAGACACCAGGTCCGGAATGTCCAAGCGTCCGTGCAAGGTTGTCAGGCAAGGCACTTGTGAACGCCTCGCCATCGAGAAGTGAATGTAATCGAGATGAAAATGAATGAGGTCAAACGCTGGCGCTTCCTGGAAAACCCGCTCCATCATGACTAAGTGACGCGCCAACGGATCTTTGCAGCCCACATCTAACCGAAGGGCTCGCGGGCACACCGGTACGAGTCGGGCGTTGGTGACGGAGTCTCCGCTGGCGAAAAGGGTAACGTCGTGCCCTAGACGAACCAGTTCTTCGGTGAGCCAGGACACAACTCGCTCGGTGCCTCCGTAAAGCACAGGCGGAACACTCTCATACAATGGTGCAACTTGGGCAATTCTCATAAGTGTATAGGCACATCCCTTCCGGAGCGAATGGTCTGACACCAGAACGGGTGCTCATAGAATAGGGTCCGGCTTCAGAAGGGTCCATAAGGTGGGGGCTGTATGACCAACGGACCCAATCTAAGGGTCCTGTCCGGCCAGAGTAAGTAGGAAAACTGCATAGAGAATTCCCGCGCAAGGACGCAGCGTCTGTCGGGTTGTATCGCTATCGTCTTCATTATCGTCTTCTATCGGAAAGTTGGAAAGTGAAGCCCGCTTTTGCATTGAAATCATTACAGGGGTCGCTGCTAGGAGCAGCGGCTAGCTGGGCATGATCAAGGCTTGCGCTTGGGGATTGCTTGCAGCGTCTCTCGACTGATTCCCAGATGGGCAATCACCAACTCAGGGGGAGTGTTGGATACCCACTCCGACAAGGAAAGATCCATGAAGCGATCCGCTTTGGAACATTTCGAGTGTGGAGGCTGGAGATGCGTCTGCTTCCCGACCGACTTTCATAGCCGCAGCTTTGATGTCTAAGCGAACCGATGAGTTTACTGCTCAACTTTCTGCGGGTTGCACTTGGACTCTTTGAGATGAACGACGAGATGAACGACGGCGCGACCCGGCAGAGGTCGCGCCTGCGAGACTAAACTTCTAACCTTTTTCGTGTGGAGGAAAGTGTTCCAAC
>JBAVZU010000216.1:0-44732 GCA_049588915.1 Candidatus Sulfotelmatobacter sp. | reverse complement strand
ACTCACCGGCATGGAAGTGGCCAACGCCTCCATGTACGACGGTTCGACGGCCGCGGCTGAAGCGGTGATGATGGCGGTTCGGCTTACCGGACGGCGGTCGGTGGTAGTGGCGCGAAGTCTGCATCCCGAATATCGCGAAGTGCTCGCGACGTATGCAACGCATCAAGGAATGCCGCTGTCGGCGGCGGGTTTCGGCGAGGATGGGCGACTGAATCTCTCCGAACTCGAGAAGCAAATTACCCCGCAAACCGCCTGCATTTTGGTGCAGTCACCAAATTTCTTTGGCACCGTGGAAGATGTGAACGCGATTGCCGGAATCGCGCACAAGCACGGCGCGATGCTGGTGGTATCGATTGCCGAAGCCGTCTCGCTGGGAATTGTGGAACCTCCTCGCGATGCGGACATCATCGCCATGGAGGCGCAATCGTTCGGTGTGCCTTTAGGCTTTGGCGGTCCACACTGCGGCGTGATTGCCACGCGAGAAAAATATGTGCGGCAAATGCCCGGAAGGTTAGTAGGCCAAACGGTCGACAGACAAGGGAGGCGCGGATTCGTGCTCACGCTGGCGACGCGTGAACAGCACATCCGGCGCGAGAAGGCGACATCGAATATCTGCACCAATCAGGCGCTGGTGGCATTGATGGTAAACATCTTCATGGCGGTTTACGGCAAAGTCGGATTGAAAGAGTTGGCCAAGCAGAACCTGGCGAAAGCCGCGTACGCCGCTGGTGAGTTCGCCAAACATGGCAAGGTGCTGTTCTCCGGATCGCCGCGCTTCAACGAATTTGTGTTGCAAACCAGCCAGGAACCGCACGCCATCAACAGCCGGCTCTTGGAACACAAAGTCATTGGCGGATTATCGCTTAAAAAGTTTTATCCCGAACTGGGGAATGCGGCCTTGTGGTGCTGCACCGAACTGACTAAGCGGAGTTCAATTGATACCGCCGCCGGGCTGCTGTCGGAGGGTGAACACGAGGTGCGTTCGGGTAAAGAAGAAGATGTTGAGGAGGTGACGCGATGAAGCAGGAGACACGCAAAGCGACGCGTCACGTCAATCAGAACGAAGGATTGATTTTCGAAAAGTCGTCAGCGGGCAAGGCCGCCTGGAAGTTGCCTCCACTGGACGTCCCGGAAGTGGATGCTTCGAAGCTTCTTGGGTCCTCCGAAAGAAAAGATCTGGGCAATATGCCTGAGGTGAGCGAGATTGAAATCATTCGCCACTTCACGCGCATGTCGACGTGGAATTATGCAATCGACCTCGGAATGTATCCGCTGGGCTCGTGCACGATGAAGTACAACCCGCGCGTGAACGAAGCTGTAGCGCGCGTCGAGGGAATTGCGAACGGGCATCCCTACCAACCTGAGAAGATTTCTCAGGGAGCGATGCAGATTCTGAAAACGCTGAGCGAGTGCCTGATCGAAATCACCGGTATGGACGCGATCACGATGCAGCCAGCGGCAGGTGCGCATGGCGAGATGACCGGACTGCTGATGGTGCGGGCCTATCACCATTCGCAAGGCCGTCCGCGGAAGAAAGTTCTGATTCCAGACTCGGCACACGGAACAAATCCCGCAACGGCGGCGATGGTGGATTATGCCGTCGAGAACTTGAAATCGAATGCAAACGGCATGGTGGACATAGCGGCCCTTGAGGCGCAGATGAGCGAAGATGTTGCCGCCCTGATGCTCACCAATCCTAATACGCTGGGCATTTTTGAGCAGGAGATCCACAAAATTGCCGATATTCTCCACGCCAAGGGCGGGCTGCTCTATATGGATGGCGCGAACATGAATGCGCTGGTGGGCAAAGCACGTCCGGGAGATTTCGGCGTGGATGTGATGCACTTGAATCTACACAAGACGTTTTCCACACCGCACGGCGGTGGAGGCCCGGGATCGGGGCCAGTCGCCATCAAGAAAAAGCTTGAGCCATTTTTGCCGACGCCGGTGTTAGTAACCAAATCTGATGGCACGCTTGGTTTTGATTACAACCGCCCACAGTCCGTGGGGCGCGTCCGCACGTTCTACGGCAATTTCGGGATGTTCGTACGCGCATTGGCCTATATTCAAGCGAACGGTCCGGACGGCCTGCGGCAGACTACTGAGGATGCAGTTTTGAACGCCAACTACATCCGCAAAGGTCTGGAGGGCACTTACGACCTGCCTTATTCCACTCCAACCATGCATGAAGTCGTTTTCAGCGATAAAGTTCAGGGCAAACAAGGCGTACGAACCATGGACATCGCGAAGCGGCTCATCGACTACGGCTTCCATCCCTATACAACGGCGTTTCCGCTGATTGTGCCGGGTGCATTGATGATTGAGCCGACCGAGAGCGAGTCCAAAGAAGAAATGGATTTGTTCATCGACGCGATGAAGTCAATTGCGGCAGAGGTGGAAGAAGATCCCGCTATCGTGCTGGACGCGCCGCATTCCACGCGGGTGTCGCGCCTTGATGAAACGGCGGCGGCCAGAAAGCCGATCTTGCGTTGGAAACCCGCAGTGTAATTTTCATTGTTGATGACTGCTTTTGATTCTTGAAAATCGGCCTGAATCGTCTATGGTTTGAATCAACAATCAAAATCACCGAATCCCCCTTCTTGGGCGCAGGGTTTCCCCCTTTCGCCGAGCCAAACAACGCTCCGGTCCGACTTTCCTTCTAGTGACGGAAAACGGCTAACGCTCAACTAGCTTTTCTTTGACGTCACCGCGAAAAACGCGGCGGCTTCCTGCTCAACGTTCTTGCTGCCGCAATGCGGACACGTGGGCATTTCCTTGTCGTGCTGGTTAAGCGTCAGGACGATTTCGAAGGGCTTGTGACAATCGAAGCAAAAATAATCGTAGAGGGGCATGGAAACCTCCCATGAAAATACTGCTGGAAGGATTGTAACTCCGAATGGAAATTGACGGATGATTGTTGATTGAAAATCAGATCACTTGCGATTTCCAATCAATAATCAGCAATCAAGAAATCAGCAAAAATCAACAATTTCGCACGAGATTGTTCACTTCGCTGTGATGTCTACCGAGGCGCGCGTTGTCTCCCAATCAATGTGCATCGTGCAGCCGCCTGATGACTTGTCGTACGAAATCGTTAAATCTTCGACGGGCGAAGGCAATTTGCTGACCTTCATGTCCACTCGCGCTAGTTCATCGCTTTCATATTTGTAAGGGATGCCCCACTCGCCAGTTTTCTTGTTGATGATTAAAGTCCACTTGTCGGCCGTGGGCACGGTAAAAATCGTGTAGCTGCCAGCCGGGATGGTTTTGCCGCCAACCATAACGTCGGCGCTGCTTACAAACGTGGTAGCGTCGTTGGCTCCGGTGCGCCAGACTTCACCGAATGGAACGAGATCACCGTAGATCTTTCGGCCTCTCATGCGCGGACTGGAGTAATCGGTCTTGATGGTTTTTCCGCCCCCCAGATCACACGTGGCTGAGGCGGGAGGACTAGGTTTGCTTTTGCCCATCTGAGCGTAGGCCGGTGTGCTGAATGCAAGTGTTAACAGCGCAAAAATAGCAAGTTGTTTTCGCATGATTTCTCCTAAAGGACGCAGCTTGCAATTAGCAGTTGGCAATCGGCATGCAGTTCCACCCAGGTCTGCCTGGGTCCGCCTCGTCATGTGCCAGATGCAGTGCCAATTGCCGGTTCCTAATTTATATGACGCGTGAAGCGAACTAACGAAAGCAATTATGCTCTCTCGGGCGTGCACGTTACAATCGACTGATGCCGGTATTCGACGAAAAGCAGGAAGAATTGGAACACTACGAGACCATGATGGGGGTTCCGCGAGGTCGGCTAGCCGTGACGATGGATACGATTACCGATGCGATGGCGTTGGTCGGACAACACGGCGTCTACTGCCAGAGCCAGCGATGGCCGGGGAAGCCGGTAATGGATATTCAGATCATCATGAAGAGCCTGACCGACGCGAAAGAACTGATCCAGAGCGTGATGGAAGAGTTGAAGAAAAATCCTTAAAAAGAATTCTGTGCGGGCAGCGTTACGGTTTTACGGTCACCATCACGACGTCGTGCGAAGCCACTCGCGTAGAAAACTTTCCCGTGAACCTGCCCAGATCCTTGTGCTGCCAGAGATCGCGCACCGAAGCGCTTAGGTGGACGGGATACCCCAGATTCTCCCAATTCGCTGCGATCTCCGACTCCGTACTCCCACGATTCAAGAGAATCACAGCGCGGCTGCCGTCTTGTGATTGTTTCGACCACACTTCCAGATCGCCGTTTTTCCAAACGCGTTCCCCTTCATGGCCCAGCGGATCCTGATCCACCGCGATTAATTCCTTGTTGGTGAGAATGTCTTGGATCGCAGGCCGCATGTCGCGCAAGTCATTGCCCGCGATCAGCGGCGCGGCGAGGATCGCCCACAAGCTGAAGTGGGCGCGATATTCATTGTCCGTCATGCCGCCATTGCCGACTTCCAGCATGTCAGGATCGTTCCAATGACCGGGCCCGGCATAGGACTGCAGGCCGGCCTGCTGATCGACGATGGCCAGCATTCCATTGGAACAACAACTGCCGTCCGGCCATTTCAGCGAGCCTGCCCATCGGTCTTGTATATCGCCCGTGGTGCGCCACAAGTTGCCGCCTACTTCTGCACCCCAGAGCCACGGCTTGGCAGTACCCCACTCGCAGATGCTCAGGACGATGGGCCGACCCGATGCGTCGAGCGCGGCACGAATGTTCGCGTAAGATGCTTTCGCGTCTTGCGTGGTGGTATTGCACCAATCGTATTTTAAATAGTCGACACCCCACGCTGCGTACTGCAGAGCGTCCTGATATTCGTGGCCAAGCCCGCCAGGCCTTCCCGCGCAGGTTTTCGAGCCGGCGTCAGAATAGACGCCAAACTTCAGCCCGAGCGAATGAATGTAATCGCCAATCGCTTTCATGCCGTGCGGAAAGCGCTGCGGATCGGCGACGATGTTGCCGCTCGCGTCGCGGCTTACCTGCCAGCAATCATCGATATTGACGTACTGATATCCGGCATCCTTCATCCCAGATTTCACAACGGCATCGGCCATGCTCTTGATCATGTCCTCGCTGACGTTGCAGGCGAACTTGTTCCAGGAATTCCAGCCCATCGGGGGCGTAAGCGCAAGGTTCTTAGAGATGCTGTCATTTTCCTGGGCAACGAGACTGACAAAGAGCAGGGGAACGCTCACGATCGTGATCAATAACTGCGTACCGGTTTTCATGAAAGCGTTTTTATCAGAAAACGGAGACAATTACACGCGCTTGGCACACAGACAGATCAGCGCGACCCGCCAAGTTTTTCATCGAAAAACTTCGCCATCAATTCCAACGCTTCTTTGGTTTCGGGCAACTGGAAGTGATACCAGAAGGCATGCGGCAGCGCTTCAAAGACGACTAGTTGTGTATCGTTGCCGGCGCCCAGCAGAGGTACAAATGTCTCGATGGAACTTCGAGTGTTGTTTTTCTTCGCGGTAAGAACCGGAAAGCGTTTTTTTGTCCGCTTCCCGGCTTTTGTTTTTCTTCGTGCTGCTCTACCCCTAATGTTTGGGCAAGGCTGCATTGAACTTTGAAACATCAAACGTCCCAAGCCCCGTCACCAAGTCATAACCCGGCAACGTGGTGTATAAGCCGTTGTCCCCGAGGATAATATCGTGGAACCCCGCGGGGGATGCAGCACTCGGCAGAGCTGTGGCGCCGGAGTAGAAAACTGGACCTGCGAAGCCCACCTTGTTGGAGTGTGCACTTTGGAAGCGCGCGAATGCACCCAACGACAAAGGCGATGACAGACTGGTGCCGCCGTAGCAGCACTGCTCAGTTCCATTCAGCCAGATGTAAACTCCACTGTTGGGGTCGGCGTCCATAGAAATGTCGGGCACGCCTTTGCCCGCGGTCGACGCCGGATTCACGGCTGACTGCCAGTAAGGCGAAATTTCGAACTGGCTGACGCCGCCGCCACCGGCGTACCATCCAATCTCTTCGTCGTAAGTTCCATCGCTGTTGGTAACCAGGGTCGTGCCACCGGCTGCAATCACGTAAGGGGATGACGCCGGGTAATTGACCATGGGTGCGCCACCGCCTGGGACTCCATTCACGCCCACAGCTACGCCGCAAGCCGACCCGTTGTCACCGCTGGACGCGAATACGGTTTGCCCCTGCGCGGCCGCCTCGAGGAACGAGTTGTCATCCACGAGCATGGAACCATCGAGATATGGGAATGCCTCGCAGATGCCGAAAGATGCGCTGCCGGCCCGCGCCAGCTTCTGCGCGGCGAAATGGTTGAACATCAGAGCCACGTCTGAGTCGCTCAGAGACGTCGTCGCATAAATGTAAAGGCGAGAAACGGTGTCAGCAAATCCGGTGGAGTACTGCGTATCCATATCGAATTCGTCCGCGCCTGAGGTGTCAGGGCTGGCGAGTCCGACTTGCACAACTGTGACTGGAACCTCCGGCAGTTTATTGTTCGTCTCGGCAAGCCGAAGATCGCTGATTACACCGGAGACATCGCCTTCCGCGAAGATTGCAATTGGAGTTTTGGAACCCGTGGGTGTTGTGCCTACGTCATACGCCAACCAGAGATTGGCTGGACGATACGCGCCAGGAAAATTCGGCACGCTTACGGTGGGCAGCGCCATTACGCCGCTGTTGTTGAGTCCGAGCACGGCGGCAACGATTCCTCCGAGACTTTCAGGCACTTGCGCCGGCGTCATGTTCGCGTAAACGGAAGCTCCGTTCACCAGGTACGATTCCAACTGCGTGTTGAAAGCCTGGCTGACGGTAAGCGCGGTCCCATCCGCAGAAATCATCAGATTATTTGGTTCTATCTGAACGTTCTCGAATCCTTGCTGATTCAGGTAGCTAACCACACTCTGCACTTGTGCGCTTGAGGGCGCATAATTTGCCAGGAAATCGGACGGCTGCAGTTCTTGCCCGTAGAGTGGATTGCCCGGCGTGGAAATGCTCCTAACGTAGCTGACCAGCGCAGCACGATTTTGAATTGCTAGCCCGATGTTGACGTGAACTGGAGTTGACTCCGGCAATAATCCTTGCACGGTTGCGTTCACTAGATTGGGACCCACCGCCTGGGTTGCGGTGCTGACCCACTGAGCGGCCGCACTTCCGGAAAGAACCAATAGTGAAACAAAACTCACCACCACCATAAGCAGGGGCCCAGTAAAGCGCACACGAATCCTCATACCTTTCATAGCTTCCTCCACAGTTTTAGCGAACCTCGATAAATGACCGGCGGCGGGCCAAGAATGGACTGACAACGTGTGGCGCGCATGCCAGCGGTGAACGCTGAGCCATCAAGCAACTGGCATGCCAACATTTATTACGCTCGATTTCGAGCGTAGTGTGCGGCGGTACGAGTGGATTAAATCGTTGAAAAAAAATTGTCGAAGCGACGGATCGGAACAAGCTAGAGGCGCGCCCGTTACGCGCTATTGGACTCAGGATTCTAAGTAATTTTTTCGCGAACCGTGTCGCTTTGCGCGAGTCCGTAATTACCACGCGTAGCGCCAGCTACAGCGGTCACTGTATGCGCGCAGCCGCATGCCTACAGGCTTTAACTGATAACGTACTTCCCGCGCTCGATCACTTTCTGCGCGATCTGCTGCCGCAGCTCGATGGTGTTGAATGGTTCATACTTCGCTAAGCGGCGCAGGATCGCTAACTGAGTGCGAAGTGTGTCGCCGTCGGCGACTGCTGCAATGATTTTCTTCGCCGCAGATTCTACTTTTTCCATGGCTTGTGATAAATAAACGCGCGTCATCGCAATCGGAAGAGCAGCGGCCGCTTCACCCTTCGCTTCCGCGATTTTCTGTGCGCGCAACACGGTCGACTCCATGGCATAGGATTCGATCGTCATGTCGGCAATCGCACCCATAATTTCCTGCTGGTCCTGAATCGCTTGCATGTACTTCTGCGTGGCCGCACCGGCGGCGAATAGCCCAAGCTTCTTGGCCTGCCCTACCAACTTTTGCTCATCAGCGAGCGGGCCTTCCAAATCCTCTCCGACAGAAGGTCCAGAGAGGACCTCATCCATCAGTTTCTTGATCGCAGGCATCAGTGGCAGTTGTCCGCTCATCGCACGTTTCAAAAGAAAGCCGGTGATGATAAGACGATTGATTTCGTTGGTCCCTTCGAAAATGCGATTGATTCGCGCATCGCGGTAAGCTCGCTCCGCCGGATATTCTTCGACAAAGCCATAGCCCGCGTAGATTTGCAAACTTTCGTCGACAATGTAGTCCACCATCTCCGAACCCCAGACCTTGACGATCGAGCACTCGACGGCGTATTCCTCGATCGCCTTTCGAGTCTCCTTGATGGCGTCAACGCCGGTTTTGTCAACTTCGCCGAGCGCGGCATCCATCATGCCGACAGTGCGATAGACAAGCGACTCGCCGACGTAGAGCAGAGTCGCCATGTTGGCGATTTTTTCCCGAACTAATCCAAAGTCTGCGATCACCTTGCCGAAAGCCTTGCGTTGCTTGGCATAGCCGATGGCATTTTCCAACGA
Organism: Candidatus Sulfotelmatobacter sp.; assembly: GCA_049588915.1. GTDB lineage: Bacteria > Acidobacteriota > Terriglobia > Terriglobales > Acidobacteriaceae > Sulfotelmatobacter. Next base: position 36,223 of record JBAVZU010000216.1, on the reverse strand, counting down.
CACGCGCCCCCCGCCAACGCACATCGCGCCCAGCTTGAAGCGGCCAATGTTCAGAATATTGAATGCGATCACAGCCCCACGGCCGATCTCGCCCAGCAAATTCTCCACTGGAACCCTGCAATCATTGAGGATGATCGCGCAGGTGGACGATCCGCGGATTCCCATCTTGTGTTCTTCGCCGCCGACCGAAAATCCAGGAAAATTTCTTTCCACCAGAAACGCGGAAAACTTGTCGTCCACTTTTGCGAAGACGGTGAATAGGTCCGCGAATCCCGCATTGGTGATCCACATCTTCTCGCCGTTCAGGATGTAGTGATTTCCGTCAGGAGAAAGTTCGGCGCGAGTGCGGCAGTTCATCGCGTCGGAACCGGAAGTGGACTCCGACAATGCGTAAGCGCCAACAATCTCGCCGGAAGCCAAGCGCGGCAAATATTTTTTCTTTTGTTCTTCAGTGCCGAAATAAACGATAGGCAGAGTGCCAATCCCTGTGTGACCGCCCCAAGTTGTTGCGAAGCCGGCATACTTCGCAATATGGTCTGCGATCACCGCCGCCGTGACTTTGTCCATTGCCAGGCCGCCGTACTCCTCGGGAATTTCCACCGAACTCAATCCCAACTCCCCGGCCTTTTTCAGCAAGTCGCGAGTGATAGAAAAATCCTTGCGCTCGATTTTCTCCACGTTGGGAAGAATTTCATTGACGGCAAACTCTTCTGTCGTCTGCCCAATGAGTTGATGCTGCTCGGTGAAATCTTCAGGAGTGAAAACCTCGTCAGGACGGCGGGATTCCAGAAGAAAGCTACCGCCGGCAATTCTGGTATGGGGAGCGGTGGTCATTGTTGCCATAGAAACCTTTCAATCACGGTGGGCGCAAAGGTGCACGAAGGAGATCTTCAGAAAAGTCCGTGTAGCTTCGTGGTTAGTGCTTTTACTTTCAGTTTGTCCCGTTCACAATGCGCTAATACTCGTCTTTCAAAGGACAACATTGAAGTTTATAAGCAATCCGATAGATTTACCACTAAGGGTGAGGTACGAAAGGATTTGGACGTTATGGACTTCAGGAACAGTCTCCATAGTTCGAGAGTGATCCAATTAGAGCGTGAAAGTATGGGTCATTGGTCACGACATACGCAAAAGATAAACGCAAAGGACGCAAAAGTCTCTAAGGGATTGGCGTTAGAGACTCTTAGGGTGTTGCCGGCAGAATAACGCCATCGATAGTATGCGTTTGAAACCGCGCCGCAGGCTGGCAAGTCGAATAACCGGCTGCATGGGTAGAATCCGAGTGCGGATTATCGCGAGCGACCTTATACGTCCGCATCTTCAGGCAGAGAGTATCCGTTTGCTCTGGCTCACTATATAGGATGTGAGGCACGCTGAACTGGTTTAACTGCGAACGATCATCTAGATTCAGCGAGGAAAGATCCGCACTTGTCGAAGAGCCATGCGATTCGACATTCGCGGGCAAACCCCTGATAGGAATCTTCGAGGAGGAACTTTGCGCGAACAGAGTTGCGACCCCGCCAACAACCAGCAGCGATAACAGCAAAAGGCGTAAGATTGACATGAGGTTTCCTCCCTCCGACAGATTATAGCCCTGTCGCTCTAACAGCGGCTAACTCAGATTCTCGAAAATCCCTGCTGCGCCCATACCCCCGCCCACACACATCGTGACCATACCATAGCGTCCGTTGCGCCGCTTGAGTTCGCCAATGATAGTTGCCGTCAGTTTCGCTCCCGTGCAACCCAAGGGATGTCCGAGAGCGATCGCGCCTCCGTTCGGATTCACCTTCTCGGGATCGAGACCAGCTTCTTGAATCACCGCCAGCGACTGCGCAGCGAAGGCCTCATTTAACTCGATCACATCGATGTCGGAGAGTTTCAGCCCGGCCATCTTCAACGCCTTTGGAATCGCAAACACCGGACCAAGACCCATTTCCTCGGGCTTATAGCCAGCCGTTGCGAATGAAACATAACGCGCCAGCGGCTGGATGCCCAGTGCCTCCGCCCGTTCTGCCGACATGATTACGGCGGCCGCCGCGCCGTCGGACATCTGCGAAGAATTTCCAGCAGTCACCGTGCCTTTCATATGAAAGGCCGGTTTTAGCGAAAGTAACGCTTCGAGCGAGGTGTCACTGCGCGGGCCTTCGTCCATTTTGAAAATAATTTCTTGGCGCCTCGGCTTTGATCCGTTCGGCGTCGTAAAGCTGACGGGAACAGGCACAACTTCGTCGGCGAACCTGCCCGCCTGAATTGCAGCTAGCGCCTTCTGATGACTGCGCAAAGAAAACTCATCCGCCGCTTCCCGCGTGATAGCGAAACGCTGGCCTACGCGTTCTGCGGTGAGCCCCATATTCAGATATGCGTCGGGATAATGATCGACCAGCCATGGGTTCGGCGAAACCTTGTGGCCACCCATCGGGATCATCGACATGGACTCGGTGCCGCCGGCGACGATCACTTCCGCACCGCCGCTCATGATGCGTTCCGCCGCCATCGCAATCGCCTGCAGGCCGGAGGAGCAGAAGCGATTGATGGTGAGGGCTGAGACTTCGACGGGAAGCCCGGCACGTAAAGAAGCGATGCGGGCCACGTTCATTCCCTGCTCGGCTTCCGGCATGGCGCATCCGAGAATGACGTCTTCGATTTCTTTTTGGTCGAGTTGCGGCACCCGCTCCAGTGCGCCCTTGATAGCGATGGCAGCCAATTCATCGGGACGGGTTGCGCGTAGCGTGCCTTTGAAGGCGCGTCCCACGGGGGTTCGAACCGATGAGGCAATGATGACTTCTCGCATGGGTTATACCGTGATGTACTCCGTTGTGGCGCCGGGTGTCGGGATCGCATCGCCGTGCCGGCGCATACCTTCGAGGTGAAACTCAATCGCTACGCGTATGAGTTCTTTCGCTTCGGCCAGCGTTTTTCCGACGACTCCGAGTCCGGGAAGGTCGGGAGCGTAAGCGCCCCAACCAGTCGGCGACTTCTCATAGATGACGAGATATTTCATTTCAGTCCTGCCTGCTTAAGGATATTGTTCAACGTCCCGGGCGGAATGTCTACCGATGGGTTCCCGGCGACTGTGACGGTTCCTGATTTCAACTGATGATGCTATTGCCGATGGCTGCCCTTGGTTCGAACTAGCCGCCAGCCGTGTTCTTCCGGTCGCTTGATTACATCGCGGACCTTCATTCTATTTTGCCGGGGCGTAGAAGTAATAGTCCGCGTTATAACTGCTTTTGGTTGCGGTGTCGCGATGCGCCGCGTCGCAGCTGGCCGTAGGAGGCTGGCCGCCGTGGGTGCGGACTCGCTGGATTGTCGTCACATTGCTTAGCAATCCATTTCCCGAATGGCTTACGACGTTCACGAGCAGCCAGGGAACGGACTCGGGATCGAGTGCGTCCACATGCGCCACCGCCTTGCCGGTGACTTCGCTTCCGTCTTTCAGCTTCCAGCTTGGTCCTTCTGAATGTTGTCCAATCACTTTATCCTTGCGATCATGCAGCTCGGCGTCGGGCGCTTTGAGCGTCCACGCGAATTTCCCGTCGGGCTTGGCCTGGCAGGTGTAAATTTGCGAGCCAGTCGCGTGCGCGTAGACGACGACCTGTAGCCCTGCCGGCACCTGGATCGCATCCGGAACATCAGGCGCAGGCTCATCCTGCCCAGCCGACTGAGCGCGGCCCAGTGTCACGGCTAAAATGAGAATGACCAAAACCCGAGAGCTAGACATTGCAGAACCATTGTAGCGCTCATGTCGGCGACTTTCTTGGGCAAAAAAGGCGCTCTTGCGAGCGCCTTCTGAAAACAGCCGTCGGAAAGTCTAGGGAAGCAACACAGCGTCGATCACGTGGATCACTCCATTCGACTGCATTACATTTGGAATGGTCACCGTTGCGGTGCCGCCCTTCTCGTCTTTGAGGACGATGTTGCCACCCAGCATCATGGCTTGCAGTTTCCCGCCTTCCACCATAGTCAGCTCCGCGGTGCCGTGTCCCTCTTTAATTTTGTTCTTCAGATCGTTGGACGTCAGCCTGCCCGCCACCACATGATAGGTGAGAACCTTGGTCAACTGATCCTTGTTCTCTGGCTTGAGCAAATTGTCGAACGTGCCCGGCGGCAACTTGGCGAAAGCTTCATTTGTTGGGGCGAACACGGTGAAGGGGCCGGCGCCCTCCAGGGTGTCAACCAGTCCAGCTGCTTTTACCGCTGCGACCAGAGTTGTGTGGTCGTCCGAGTTGAGCGCGTTCTGAATGATGTTTTTCTGCAGCGACATATCATGGCCGCCGACCATGGGATTTTGCGCAAAACCAAAGCTGGCGAACGCCATGGCAAATAGCGCGAGCAGAACTGCAACATTGCGATTCTTCATGTGATTGTTCCTTTCCGTTTTTTACTGCTTCACGGGAAGTACGGGATGCCGAGTGATTTGGATTGAAGGCGAGCTACCTGCGTTTACTATGTCAAGATCTATGGCTTTGCCCAGTCCTGCCAAGAAAGCCCTATTATCCGCGAGAACTCTGAGACGTTAGCCGTGACAAGCGTCAGCCGGCGGGCCAAGGCTTGACCAGCGATCAGATAGTCGTATGCGCTGATCGGTTTGCCGGCGGCTTCCAAGACTGCACGGATCGAACCTGCTGCGCGGGAATCCTGATTATCGAACGGAAGCCCGATGACTGAACTGGACAGAAGCGTTTCGAGGCGCTGGGTGTTGATTTCAATGCGTGTGCTCTTGGCAATTCCATACCAAAGTTCAAAGGCGACGACGGAGGAGACATAAATTCGGGAATCCCTCCGAACGGCGTTCTCGAACCGGCTGCGAACGGCAACCGGCGCTCCGTTCATCAACGCGATGCTAGCGTTAGTGTCCAGCAGGTAGTTCACTTAAGAGTGGGACGCTTCGCTGCTCGGGGCTGCTTCCCTCGGGAGGGGAATGGCTCGGAATTCAATTCGTCGAGTCGGCGGAACAGGTCCGCCGGATCACAAATGATCGGTTCAAGAAGGACGCCTTTGCCGACACGACGCACGCGCACGCGGTCTCCTTCAAAACGAAACTCGCGCGGCAGGCGTACCGCCTGGCTGCGGCCATTCTGGAAGAGCTTGGCGACACCCGCATTTGACATTTTAGCGACCTACAAGGCTAGAAATAGTATATATCAAAAATATATACCACGCAAAAGTCTGAAGCAAAATGTGCGTCAGTTCCTCAGCGTCTTTCCCGTCTTCAACGTGTATTGAATCCTCTCCTGCGTTTTCTTCTCGCCGCACAGTGACTTGAAGGCCTCGCGCTCCAGATCCAGAATGTACTGCTCGCTCACCGGCGTGCCGGGGGTGACATTCCCGCCGCACAGAACTTCGGCGATCTTGCCGCCGAGTTTTACTTCATAGTCGGTGACGTATTCGCCCTGGCGCATCAGGTGCACGCCCATTTTCAGCGTAGCCAAGAGATTTTCGCCGGGCGCGGGAATGTCAGCGCGGGGGATGGGCGGTTCGTATCCTGCATGCAGAAGTTCGAGGGCGCGAGTCTTGGCGTCGGAAAGCACGCGCTCGCGATTCATGGTGATGCGATCGCTCTCCGATAAGAATCCGAGCACGCGGGCTTCGTGCGCGGAGCTCGCGACCTTGGCCGTGGCAATCGTCTCGAACGCCCGCTTCATTGCTTCCAACATCTCGATCGATCCGGCCAGCGCTTCGCCGGAGACTTTGCCGCCTCGCGCCGCACTCGCTCCGTCGACGGCGCGAAGCAACATTTCCTTGCAGCCCCCGCCACCCGGCAGCAGCCCGACCCCTACCTCCACCAGGCCCGTGTAGAGTTCGGCATGCGGCTGCCGAGCTGCGGCGTGCAGCGAGATTTCCGTTCCGCCACCAAGACACAAGCCGAAGGGCGCGGACACTACCGGCTTCGGTGAGAACTTGATGGCTTGCGTCATGCCCTGAAACTGGCGGATGGCAAGGTCCACGTCATCCCACTCTTCTTCCTGTACGCTCATCAGTAGCAACATGAGGTTAGCGCCAACGGAAAAATTCGTCGCGTCGTTGTTAATGACAAAAGCGTCGAAGTTGTCGCCCGGGCCGCCAGACTTGAGAGTTTGGAGAATCAAGGTAATAATGTCGGCGCCCAGCGAGTTCATCTTGCTGTGAAACTCGATGCAGCCCACACCGTCCCCGAGGTCGACCAGCGACGCTCCGGAATTCTTCTTGACTACGCCGTGGGATTTCTTGGCGACGGTCACGGACCACACGCCCGCCGGCACCTGCACCGCTTGCCAATCTTCAGTCCCCAATTCCCAGTACTTCCGTCCAGACTGCGACTTGGGATCGTCGCTGTACCAGGTTTTCCGCCCGGCCGCGAGAAGCCGCTCGACATTTGTTGGCACCGGCTTGCCTTCCTTTCTCATGCGGGCGATAGTAGGTTCAACTCCCGCGGCATCCCACAGTTCGAAGGGCCCAAGTTCCCAGTTGAAGCCGAGGCGCATCGCACGATCGATCTCCACAATCGAGTTGGAAATTTCCGGCACTCGGTTGGCGGCATAAGTCCATAGATCGGAAAGAGTTTTCCACAGGAATTGGCCGGCCTTATCACCTTTCTGCGGGCTGCCGCCTTCGAGACCAAGCAGCATGCGCAACCGCGCGCCCGTAGCTTCAATGTTCTTTGCCATGTCGAGCGCGGCGAACTTCGGTTTCTGTCGGGGCTGGTATTCCAGCGTCTTCCAATTCAGCGCCAGGCGCTCGTCCTCCTTGCCGCCCTGACTTTTTGCTTTCTTGTAGAAGCCTCCCTTGGTTTTGTCGCCCAGCCATTTGCGCTGCAGCATTTGATTAAAAAAATCCGGCAAGCGCAAGTCGCTGCGTTCATCGTGAACGTTTGCGGTCATGTTGCCGACCACGTGACCGAGAATATCCAAGCCCACCAAGTCAATGGTGCGGAATGTCGCCGACTTTGGCCAGCCGACGGCCTGTCCGGTCAGCGCATCGACATCCTCGATGCTCAGGTCCATTTCCTGCATCACTCGCATCACGTTCAACACGGAGAACGTGCCGATGCGGTTCCCGATGAAGTTGGGCGTGTCTTTCGCGAGCACGACCCCTTTCCCCAAACGCACGTCGCAGAAATGCGTTACGGCATCGATTGCGGCCTGATCGGTGTCGGGCGTTGGAATAATTTCCAGCAGCCGCATGTAACGCGGCGGATTGAAGAAGTGAGTCCCGAACCATGCCCAGCGGAAGTCGTCAGAAAAGCCCTCCGAGATTTTTCCCACAGGAAGACCGCTGGTGTTGGTGGTGACAATTATCCCCGGCTTGCGGATGGCTTCCACTTTGCGAAGCAACGCCCGCTTTATCTCAAGATTCTCGACAACCGCCTCGATGATCCAATCGACCTCTGCGAGTTTTCCGAGATCGTCCTCAAAGTTGCCAATGGTGACGAAGCGGGCGAGCGAAGAATCCATAAAGGCCGCGGGCTTGGATTTCTTTGCACCCTCAAGACCGGCTGCTGCAATCCTGTTCCGCGCCGGAGCATCGGCATCCGGCGGAACGATATCGAGCAGATAACTAGGGACGCTCGCGTTCGCGAAGTGCGCGGCGATGCGGGCGCCCATGGTTCCGGCGCCGAGAACTGCAACTTTATTAATCCGTTTCATGATCGAGCCTCAGCGAAGATATTTACAGAGTACGCGGCCAACACGATGAATTGCCAATTGCTAATTGCCGATGCAGAAAAGTCGCAATCCACAATTGAAGATGGACAGTCGGCAATCGTTCTCTATGGAAGTTTATCTACCGCCCAGTCGTTGTCGGCAGTGTTCACGCTCACAAGGCGGCAGAGGCGACGACGGGCGTGATGGGCCGTCGCGCCGGCTTTAAACGAGCCGCAAATTTGAAAAGTCGCATACAAGTATTATGCGGGACCCACGCCTTCCGAGAAAATCCGGCCTCCCCGCAATTAGAGCTTTTTTTGCGGAGGGTCAGGATGTGCGAGCACATAGTCCAGCGCCCGCTGCGCCATTTGCCTTTCACCCTTGTAAGCGAGCAGTTTCGGGGCATCCTCCAGGCGAACCCAAAGGGCGCGTGCTACTTCGATTCGCATCTCCGGAGTGATCTGATCAATGCGGCCGGAACGGTAGCGCATCAGGTAGAAGCTCACGATTTTAAACACGCGCTCCCCGTCGCCCCATGTGCGTGAGTAGACGTATTTGATGTCGGCGAGCTTGACGATCGGTTCGGCGGTTACCCCGGTCTCCTCGCGCACTTCTCTTAGCGCGGTATCCAGCGGTTTTTCGCCGGGATCCACCAGCCCTTTGGGCAGAGCCAGTACCGGCTTGGTCTTCACTGGGTTCTTCTTTGTGCGGGCAACTGCCGATTGCTCCGCCAGGGCTCGTTCTTCTTCTCCGGGCGGCTCAATCGCCGCCATCCACCAATCTTCATCCCGATATCGCACCACCACGCCGCCTGCTGAAATCTCCCTCACCATGGCCTGTAAATTAACAGAAGCACAAGAGTTAGTCACTGTCGGCGATCGCAGGTCCCTACTCTCCGAGACTCGCGATACAGGCTCGCACTCCCTAAAGTAATGCAATGGCACAATTGGGCCCTGCAGCAGAAAGGGCCTTTGTGGCATCTTAAAAGTTGGTTTTGTACCTAGTCTCGAATGTGGGGTCCGTAGAAGCGGACAGGCGGGGAAGCGGTGAAAAGTATCGGCAAGATCGTCCGGTCGGTGCAAGCCTTTGGGCGAGAGATTTCGCGCAAAAACGCAGCCCCCAAGATACAAACTCCCGCGATCGGCCTTGCGCTGGGTGGTGGTTTCGCTCGCGGAATGGCTCACATCGGCGTGCTGAAAGTTCTGGAAGAGGAATCGATCCCTATCCGCGTAGTCGCTGGCACCAGCGTTGGCGCGCTCATTGGGGCCGTGTACTGCAGCGGACTTTCTTTAGAACAATTGGATAAGGTCGCCCGCTCCTGCCGTTTCACAACCTTCGCGCGCTGGACCGTCTCCCGTTACGGCTTCGCGTCCAACGACCGGATGGTGTCGTTTCTCACGCAAACGCTGAAGGTGAAAACTTTCGAAGAATTGCGGATTCCTCTCGGGGTGACCGCAACCGACTTCAACACCGGCGAAGGAGTAGTTTTTCATTCCGGTTCGATGGTAGATCCGGTGCGCGCCAGTTGCGCCTATCCCGGCATGTTCCTGCCAGTGAACATTCGAGGGCGCTGGCTGGTGGATGGAATGCTCTCGCATCCTGTGCCTACGCGCCCGTTGCGTGAAATGGGTGCGGATCGCGTGCTAGCGGTGCATTTGAAAGGGCAGTGGTCGAAGGATGGCGCGCCGCGGCATCTGTTTGACGTGATTGGACAATCCTTCGCTATCGCACAGGATAAGATGAGCCATCTCTGGCGTGGCGCTGCCGACCTGGTGGTCGAACCCGACGTTGCAGGTTTCGCCTACGACGATTTCAAGCGCGCTGCCGAATTGATTCGCGCCGGGGAAGTCGCTATGCGGCAGGCTCTTCCCGAAGTGCGCAAGTGGCTGCAGACGCCGGCGGAAACGCCTGTTGCACTGAAGGCACCGTCCGTCGTGGCGCGTCCTGCGCCCGTGGCTGCCGACTGAGTTATTGCGTAACTAGGCTGCTTTTTCCGCATCTCGGTTGTCCGCAGAGTCGCTAATTGCGCCCTCTGGATTCTCTTCTTTTGTTTCCGCTTTCGGAGCGCTCTCTTGACTGTCGGTCCTCTCGCCGTTTTGGGTCGGCTGTGAGGTGTTGGCATCTTTCCGCTCACCTTTCTCTCCATCCTGAGATTTGGTGTCCGGTTGTTTCCCGCCTTCGGGCGCCTTCTGAAGCTCTTTGCTGGTGTCCTTCTCTGAAGGCTTCGACACGGAAGAGAGCAGATGATCGATCCTCACCCGCACGGCCAGCCATCGAACGCTGCTCGCGTTCCCGGCTTCTTCCAAATAAGGGGCAAGCTCTTTATCATCGGCGATGCCTTTATCTTTCAGGAAATGCAAAACCGCCGTGCTCTGCTTATCCAAAGCCTCAAAAGAGGAGAACAACTCATGAAGTATTTCCTGCACGATCTTTTCATCCATACCGACATTCCTCGAACCGACTCTTAGATGCAGACTCTTAGATGCAGAAAGGTTAGGGAGCGTAATCTCGCAGTCAGATGGCTCCCGTAAACAAGCGGCGGCGCTTCAGGGTTTCACCAACTCCTCAGAGAGCAACTGCGCCTTCATGGCCAGATTATGGCCACGTTGCAAGTCCCCCTCGGCCAGGGCTTTGCTGGACTGTTCCATGAACTCCTTCACCTGACTCATCATCTCCTTCTGGCTGGCACTGAGTTGGCGGCCTGCTACTTTCTTCAGGTTTTCTTGTGCGGCGGCGGTCAGTTGCTCTGTGGTGTAAAGCTGTTGGGATGCCTGTTCCGCAGTAGTATTCTCTTTGAGTTGGACGGTAGGCTCGGCAGAACCTCCGTCCTTGATAACTACTTTGGGAGGCGGGCAGGGTTTCGGCGTGCCCGTATCGCTTTTAGTAGCCGATTGGTTGGAAGCCCTCTGGGAAGAATGCTCATCTGCCGACCCAGTATTCTTTGAAGCTGTGTCATTCCCGCTCGTAGCATTTCCGCTGGCCGTCGGATCTAACGGAGCAGTCGAAGTCGAGCAATCTGGAACGCTGGTTTTCTTGCGATGCCGGCGGGACTTGGCAGCAGGCTTGGACGGGCCAGAATTCTGCGGATGCCCGGATGGAGAGGCTGGTGCGGGGTTTGCACCTTGGTCCGCCGGCGTTTGGGTTTGAGTTGCAGTCGCGCTGCTTTGATCCTGCGCAACCGCATCCCGCGCACCTGGAGGAAAACCACTTACGAGCAAAGCATAAACTACGAGGACTGCGGCCAGAGTCATTTCCAATCCCATGTAGCGACGTTATAAGATTTTACGCCCTTGGGCCGCGAGAAGAAATCAAGCCGTCGGTTTCGTCATCTCGGTTTCCAACCTGATTTCCGGGGCCTCCCGACCGGATTCGAGGTTCGAATCGGCCAGAGGAATGCGGAAGCGAAACGTTGTGCCTTGACCTTCCGTCGATTCGAAGTCTACCGAGCCGTGATGCCAGTCGAGAATCTGATAAGTCTGCGCCAATCCGATGCCGTTGCCATCTTTCTTGGTAGTGAAATAAAGCTCGAATACTTTTTCGTGCATATCCTGAGCGATTCCGATGCCGCGATCAGAGATCTCGGCGATTACTCCGTTGCCGTCCCGATGCGCCGAGATGGTGAGCGGACCTCCATTCGGCATAGCTTGCACACCGTTCAGCACTACATTAAGCAATGCTTGCTTCATCAAATCCTGGTCCGCCTTGATAAGCAATGGCTCTCGAGATATGTCGCGCTTGATTTCGACGCCGTGTTGCTCCGCGTCAGGAGAGGCGAGCAGCACCACATCGTCAAGCAAGCCGCGAAAATCCACCTCGATGAGATGCAACTCGCGGGTACGCATGAAATCGACCAGAGTTTGCACCACCCGATCCAGCCGCTGGATTTCGCTGCCAATGATGTCCATGTGGCGGTTGGTGTCGGGATCCAATTTGGTGAGCTTGTTTTGCAAGAGTTGCAAGTGGAGCACGATGGCGTTGATGGGATTCTTGACTTCGTGAGCCACGCCGCCGGTAACTCGCCCACTCGCCGAAAGCCGCCGGGACATCTCGATTTCGTCTTCGATGCGCCGCACCGATTCCGCATCGCGCATAATCAGCAAGGCCCCGATCTGAGTGCTCTTTTCCTGAACGAAATCCAGAGAAACTTGCACTCGCCTGCCGCCGGCCGCACTGATCTCCCGTTGCGATAGCGTGCGCTTGCGCTCGAATGCATCGATGACTAGGGAGCCCAGGGCAGAGTCGCGGGTAAAAATCTCCTCCGCGCTTCTGCCCAACAGCTCTCCGCGCGGCCTGCCAAGGAAGCGCTCCACCGGAGCACTTACCAGCACAACACAGGAGTCGCGCGTGAACAGCATCAAACCATCCTGCAGCTTGGACATGAGCTGATCCACATTGTCTTTTAATGCGGAAAAGATTTCCTTAGTGTCCCGCATCTGCCGCCCCAGGTTTGCGATCTTCAACGTCACCAGCCCGAATTCATCGTGTTCCGATTCGCTCCCCGAAAGCTCTTCAGTCGTTCCCAGGCTGACGTTATCAAGGTTGCGGCTGATCTCCCGCAATGGACCGAGGGCCACGTTCGAGATTATTGCGGAGAGCAGAAGCGACGTAAAGATCGATGCAATCGAGAAGTAAAGAGCATGCATCAGGCGGGGAGTGAGCTCATTCTTAAGAAAGACAGCGGAAACGCCGATTCGAATCGTGCCAAACGGCTCTCCGTTCAACTGCAGCGGATAACTCACGTCGTAGACCGCCGCAGGTTGATACACCATGCGGAGTTGATTCCAAAAGTGAGCAGTCGTCGCAGCTACGAAATTCTGGCGGGGTAGAACTTGCTTCCCCACCATCTTCGCATTCGAGTGGAGCAGTGCTTTATTCTTCGCATCGGTTACAGAAGCGTCATAAATGTATGGCCAAAGCGCCGGCTCGGATTCAACATTGTTTAAAAGATTTGTATCCATTGGCAAGTATTCAGCCAGCGCGGCGCGCACCGATGCGGGATTATTGGTGTCGATGCGGGTACTGCTCAAATCCGGCAGATCGTTCTCCGCAAAGTAGGCAAGTTGCTGGGTCAGGCGGTAAGCGCTCTCGTAAGTATTGTTGATGCGCAGTCGCAGTATCTGCGAAATGTAGAGATAGGAGAAGGCAGCCACCATCACAGTTACCATGATGGTGATGGTCAGTACGATGATGGCTTTACGTCGCATGATAGAGAGTGATCAGCGGCTAGTGTTCAGTGGTCCCTCGAAGCAGCAGAGCAGGCCGAAAGAAGAGCGGAATACTTTCGGATTCTTTACTGGCCACTACTCACTGATCACTGCCCAGTGATCAGTGCCCACTGCATAAAGATCACGAGCCACTTCGCTCAGCTTCTTCTTTTACCTGATCCCCATCGGTCGAAGCGCTGCCATATTCCTTGAGCTTATTATGAAGGGTTTTCAAGCTAATGCCGAGAATTTCCGCAGCTTTTGTCTTGTTGTTGCTGGTGGACTCCAGGGTCTTGAGAATCAACATCTTTTCCGCTTCGCCTACGGTCGTGCCCACACCCAGACGGATCGCATCCGGATCATTCACGCTGGTGCGCGGGATTGTATGGCCGAATCCGGGCGGCAGATGTTTGGTCTCAATCATGCCGCCGTCGCATACGATTACGGCGCGCTCAATGGTGTTGCGTAACTCGCGGACATTGCCCGGCCACGTATAGTTATTGAACAAATTCAATACCGCTTCGCTAACCGCCCCAACCTTGCGGCTGTGTTTCTCGCTCATTTCTGAAACCAGCAACTGCACCAGATCCGAAATATCTTCTTTATGCTCCCGCAGTGGCGGCATGTGGATGTTGAAAACGTTCAGCCGGTAATACAGATCACTGCGCAACTCCCCGGACGCCACGGCATCGTCCGGAACTTTGTTGGTGGCGGCAAGCACGCGAACGTCCACTGAGGTTTCCACCTTGCTGCCGAGACGCCGTAGCTTGTGGTCTTCGAGCACCCGCAGCAACTTCGCCTGCGTGCCCACCGGCATCTCGCCGATTTCATCCAGCAAGATAGTGCCCCCTTCCGCCAGCTCAAAGCATCCAGTGCGTCGTTCCAGAGCTCCGGTGAAGGCGCCTTTTTCGTGGCCGAAGATTTCACTTTCGATGAGCGTCTCAGGAATGGCTGCGCAGTTGATGGCGACGAAAGGCCGTTCCCGCCGCGGGCTGAGCTGATGGATCGTCCTGGCCACCAGCTCTTTCCCAGTTCCGCTCGCTCCCGTGATCAACACCGATGCCGTGCTGGGGGATACTAGTTCGATCAGCCGGAAAATCTCCTGCATCTTGCGCGACGTTCCCCGCAATTGGCCGAGAGACCCGGAGTCCCGCAGCCGCTTTCGCGTACTTTCCAGTTCGGCGCGCGTTTCCAGCAGAGCGGCGGCGTTCTGCAGCATCGAACGAAGGCGGTGGGTATCGATCGGCTTGGTGATGTAGTCGTAGGCTCCAAGCCGCATTGCCTGCACCGCACTGTCAATCGTCCCCTGCGCTGTGACCAGAATCACCGCCATGGCCTGGGCTTGCTCGGCCAGCCGTTCCGTGAGTTCAAGACCACCCATGCGCGGCATCTTCAGATCGGTGATGACAATGGACGGCGTCCATTCCGCCGCCTTCTGCAGGCCTTCGAGCCCGTCGTTAGCGGTTTCGGTTCGGTACCCCCAGGACGTAACTAATTCGGCCAGGCCCGTGCGCTCGTTCTCTTCATCCTCGACAATCAATATTCTTTCGTGGCTCATCCCTTAGTTCTTTTGTCCACTTCCCTAGTAGTCTCACAGGCACCTAAGAGTACAACCATACTCGGCTAGCTTCGTATGGAGCAAGGTCCGGAAGTCGGCTGCCACCGCTTCCCATCGATCAGTGAGCAGCTCACCTTCCGAGCCATGTCAATATGAGACAGTATCGCGTCGAGAGAATCGACAAACTCAACAGGTAATTGGCATTTTATTCACAATCACTCTTTCGCTTGAGATTCCTCTAGGTTAAAATTGCGGGTTCCGAAACAAAGGTCCAACTTTAGAGCTGCTGAAGAGCTACTAAACCTGCGATGTTTTTTTGACGCGGCCGTTAGGACTTAAGTGCAGGTGAACCGCGTCTCGATATATGGAGGAAGGAATGTCACTTTTTTCTCGGTTTAGCAAGGGCCGTATGTTAATCGGCCTGTTAGTAATCCTCACCGTATCACTTATCTCGAGCCCGGCGTTCGCCCAGAGTGATGCGAATCCAAAATGGGATTTATTTGCGGGATATCAATGGCTGCATCCAGGCGGCACTGTGCCCGCCGCTTTCACCGATTTCAACAATCCCCAGCCATACAAGATCCCCGACATGTCTGCCGGATTCGGTAGCGCCCTTACTTACAACTTTGACCATCATTGGGGCGCGGAATTTGACTTCGGTCATAACTGGGGAAGCGGAAACTATGAACTGACCGGATCGGTTGGACCGCGCTTCATTTGGCGAACCGATGGTGCCAATTATTTCATTCATACCCTGGTAAGCCTGAACCGGCTCTCTGTGAACGGCCTCAACCCGCAGAATGGTGTAGGAGCCATTCTCGGCGGTGGCATGGATTTGCCGATAAAGAAGTGGTTGGCATTTCGGCTGTTTGAAGCTGACTACGTTTGGGGGAACCACAACTATCATCAGTTTGCCACCACGGCGGATGAGAATCTCTCGCGGCCTGAACTCGAAGGCGTGCGTTTGCGCACGGGCCTTGTCTTCAGCTGGGGCGGCGCACCTGCTGTACCCCCGACCGCCTCATGCTCGGTGCAGCCGACCGAAGTCATGGTGGGTGAACCGATTACCGCGACGGTTACGGCCAGCAACTTCAATCCCAAACACACACTCACTTACGCCTGGACGGGCAACGGCGGTCAAGTCACCGGCAAAGACACCACCGCGCAGATCGATACCAAGGACGCGGCTCCCGGTAGCTACACCGTCACCGCACACGTGACGGACTCCAGGATGAAGAACAACAACGAGGCGAGCTGCTCGGCGAGCTACACCATCAAACCGCTGCCGCCGAAGAACCCGCCCACCATGAGTTGCACGGCCAGTCCGTCGAGCGTCCAGGCTGGGACCAGCGTCTCGGTAACTTGCAGTTGCACCAGTCCCGATGGCGTTCCGGTTACGGTCTCCAACTGGACCGCGAGCAGCGGGACGGTTTCTGGAAGCGGCAACTCGGCGACGCTAAACACCGAGGGAGCGGCTCCGGGAACTATCACCGTTAGCGCTACCTGCACCGACTCGCGCGGTTTGAGCAATCAGGGTTCGGCGCAAGCGACGATAGAAAATCCGCCACCGCCGCCGCCGAAGGCAGCCAAGTTGAGCCAGTGCGACTTCCCCAACGAGAAGAAGCCTTGGCGCGTGGATAACACCTGCAAGGCCATCTTGGATGACGTAGCCAAGAACCTGCAGCAAAATCCCGACAGCAAGCTGGTCATCGTCGGAAATGCGGAGCCGAAGGAGCGCCGTAAGAACCTGGCGGGTGAACGCGCCGTTGACTCCAAGTTCTACCTGACGGAAGGCGAAGCCCAGCAGCATATCGACCCCAGCCGCATCGAAGTGCGCACCGGTAGCGGTGGCACCAAGACGGCCGAGTATTGGATTGTGCCTGCGGGCGCAACCTTCGACTCGACCGGCACTCAACCCGTGGATGAATCCAAAGTAAAGGCCATACCGGATCATCCCAAGCCGGCGGCCAGGCGAGCTGCCAAGAAAGCGCAGTAACCTCGGCGCGATGTAAAAAGGGCCGGTTGGCGAAAGCCACCGGCCTTTTTCCGCGTGGTCTTCAGTAACTTGCTGTGGGTGGTATAGACTGTCAGGCTAACTGTCGCATCTAAACTCTTCGCTTTGGGGCCAGGAAAAGTATGAAATCTGCATTAATCAAATTGTTGACACTATTGATGTTAGCTTCGATCTGGGCATTTGGTGCTGAGGCGCGCCAATGGACCGTTTTGGGTCCCGACGGTGGGGATGTCCGAAGTCTGGCTTACGATCCGCAAAATCCCGACCGGGTGCTTCTGGGCACAAGCACCAGTGTTATTTTCGTCTCCGACGATGGCGGCCACCGCTGGTCCAGGTTCGCCAAACTGGGTGCTGGGGATGATTATGTGCTCGATCACATTGCCTTCGATCCCCAGAATTCGAAGACAATTTTTGTGTCTGCATGGAGCGTCCAGGATCAGAACGCTGGCGATATCTTCCGTACCTATAACGGCGGCCAAGACTGGACCGTTCTTCCCGGCATGCACGGTAAATCCGTGCGCGCCATGGCGATTGCCGCCTCCGATGACAAAGTAATCGTGGCCGGCGCGCTCGATGGCGTTTACCGCAGCACCGACGGCGGCAATGCGTGGCAACGCATTTCTCCGAACGACGGCATCGTCAAGAATATCGAGTCCATCGCGGTTGATCCCAAGGATCCAAACGTTGTTTATGCCGGAACCTGGCATCTGGCCTGGAAGACCAGCGACGGCGGCGTCAATTGGCAGCACATCAACAAGGGAATGATCGATGACTCGGATGTGTTCTCGATCATCGTCAGCTCCGCTAATCCTTCTGAAGTTTTTGCCAGCGCCTGTTCTGGTATTTATAAGAGCGTCAGCGGCGGAGAGCTGTTCGACAAAATCAAAGGCATTCCTTTCACCGCGCGGCGCACGCGTGTGTTGAAGCAGGACCCAAGCAATCCGGCGATCGTCTATGCCGGCACGACTGAGGGCCTATGGAAGAGCGTGGACGAGGGCAAGAACTGGAAGCAGGTAAGCAGTCCACAGGTCGTAGTGAATGATGTGCTCATCGATCCTCGCAACTCGAAGCGCGTGTTGCTCGCAACCGACCGCAGCGGAGTGCTGGCCAGCGACGATTCCGCCGCAACTTTCACCTCATCCAACCGCGGATATTCTCATCGCTACGTCAGCGCCATCCTGCCCGATAGCAAAGAAACGAACCTACTTTACATCGGCCTGGTTAATGACCGCGAATTTGGCGGCGTCTACTCCACTCGCGACAACGGACAAACCTGGCAGCAGAAGAGCTCGGGGCTCGACGGTCGTGATGTATTCACCTTGAAGCAAGCCAGCAACGGAACCATTGTTGCCGGGACCAACCGCGGCGCATTCGAACTCGTTCAGGGAACCACGACCTGGCATCCCATCAACAATATTGAAGTTACGAAAACCTTTTCGCGCACAGTTACCTTGAAGAGCGGAAAGAAAAAAATAGTCACTTCCACCAAGGCCACGCACTCCGAGCTGGAAGGCCGCGTCAACGATACCGATCTCGGATCGACTCGCTGGTACGCCGCTACTTCCTCCGGACTTTTTACCAGCAAAGACCATGGCAAAATCTGGATGGGAGGAGCGGTTGATGGCGAGAAAGATTTCGTTGCCGTGCAGGCTCAGGACCAGCTCGTGGTCGCGGCCACGCACTCCACGGTATTAGTTTCCCAGGACGCGGGAGTGGCATGGCAATCAACGCCGCTGGCAACATATCCCATTAACGTTCGCAGCGTGACCGTCGCTCCCGACGGCCAGATCTTCGTGGCGACCCGCCAGGGCGCCTTCCATAGCGCGGATTCCGGCAAGAGCTGGAACCACGTTGTCGCAGGCTTGCCCGATAAGGACATCACATCGGTCACCTATGACGGCATCCACAATCGTCTGCTCGCCACGAGTGGCCAGACTGGCGTCGTGTTCGAGAGCACGGACGGCGGCAGCACCTGGCAGCGTGGACCGGATTCCGGTTTCCCGCTGCGCCGCATCAGTGTAGTGCACGGGCGATACGTCGCCGCGACACCGTTCGATGGCGTAATTGCGCAGCCGGAAAACGATTCGCAAAGCGCCAACGCCGGTGGCGGCTCCAACTAAGTTCGCTCTGAGAACGAAAGTCTTCGCGGAGAGCATTTATGCTCTCCGCGATTTTTTTTGGGAGGTCAAATAATGGGCTGAGTGTGAAGACGATCAAATGGAGGATAGAATGGCGATTGTGAAGAAGGTCGCGCTCCTCAGCACAATTCGTGGAGGTCTTTTTCTAAGCATGTGGTGTTTCTTCGCGATCACGGCATCCGGCCAAGCGGAGCAGACCCAAGCCCAGCGTGTCGCTGATGCAGTTAAAAAAGTGAAGGAAGGTAACTTCGGTCTGGTAAATGTGGAGGAGATTGCGCGAACCCATGCTTCGCAGGCGATTCCTGCTTTGAAAGAGCAATTTGTCCGTAGCCAAGACGCAAATAAGCGGGCTAAGATTGCGGATGCATTAGTCAGGCTAGGAGACGAGGATGAGGTCTACTGGGATTTCTTGGTAAAGCAGGCTATGCTCGCAGTAGAAAGCGACGCTCCTTATCCAGGTAGTTTTGATCCTCAAGGAAGAACGGTGCGGCGGCAACTCTCGCCCGAATTTATCGAGTGGGCTAAGGCGCACCACATTCCAGCCGATGTCGCAGCGCAGACCGTCGCATACGAACTCCCGGGCGACTTGATTTTTCTGGCCGAGACGGGCGATCAAAGAGGACTCCCATTGCTTCGTCGTGCCATGTTTTCCGACAATTACTTGATCCAAGCTGTGGCTGCTAAGGGGTTGGCGAAGCTGCAAGATAACGCCTCGGTCCCGATCATTATCGCGGCTTGTCAGAAGGCACCGGCTGATGTAGCACCTGCTATCGCGGAGGCGCTGGTTTATTTCAATGACGCACAGGCGCAGACCGCTGCCGAGATGTACCTGCCTAAGGATTTTTTCAAGGCACGGGAGACAATGCGAGTGCCAGCGACCGATCCATTTGGCCAGAAGGACTAATATCTGACTGTACTGACGGCAAATTATAGTCTCACGAAGGCCATGCTTTTAGCGGTTGCATGCTTATTGCCAACGCTGTCGGCAGGACAACGCTGTTCCGCCCTTAACGACGCCACGGTAGAGCAACTGGTGGATTACCTCCAGCACCCCGCGGACGACGCCGCGACCGCATCGTGCGTACAAGCCACCTTCCGTCTGATTGCCAGCTTGCCGCCCCGACAGGCAATCCCCCTCCTTATCTCCTATCTTGGCTACAAGCGCCCCCTTACTGAAAGTGAGCGCAGCGGATATTTTATGCATGGCAACGGTCCCAACGTTCTTTACCCGGCAGTTCATGAGCTGCGCGTCTTAGGAAGCGCCGCAGAGCCAGCGATACTTGATACGATCGCTGAAGGCAAGAACAGGGGCGTTGCGCTAGAGAACGCTTTGTTTACGCTGCTCCTCATCCATCAAGGAGACGCTGTCGCCGTTATCCGAGAGCTTCGTAAGAAAAGTGTATCCTCCACCACATTAGGAGCAACAAATAGGCTTCAGAGTGCCGTCAACTACGCGATGAAATGGTGCGACGAGCGCTCAAACTCCCAGTGCAATGACGCCTCTGAATGATGACAGAGAAGATGCCGCTGCTCCGCCGTCACGAAGCCTGCAAAAACCGAGCCTATTTTGGAATGTAGGTGACACACTCGAACCGAGCTTTCCCGACCTTTTAGTTGAGCATAGGATGCCGGCTTTAAAACCCCATGGTGTCATCGGCAGACGGTCCATAGGTCGCGGGCACAGGCTTTTCGTTCAATCTCAGATAAACGCCAAGCTGCGCGCGATGATGGACCATGTGATTCAAAAACATCTCCCGGTAAGCCAAAAATCGCTGACCTTCGAAAATGGTCTTGCCCTGAAAGCTAAGTTTCCAGTTTTCTTTCCAGGCGTCATCTGAAGTCGCTTGCAATGCAGCGCGAACCTTCGCCGTACCCTCCTCAAATGCCTGCACCAGTTGAGCGGGAGATTCGAATGGCAGCGGTTTGATGCTGCCTTTCGAAAAATCGAGCTCAGGTGTTGTCAATATCGTCAGGCCAAAGCCAGCCAATTGCGCCAGGTGCGGCGCCAACTTTCCCAGGGGCATGGATTTGGCATGCGGCGCAAAATCTTTCTTGTCGGCGGGGACGCGCTCCAGAGTCGTGCGCGTCTTTTTCGTTTCTTCGTCCAGTTCAGGCAGCAGCAATTCGCTAATTGACATGATTTTCTCCGTTGGTCGAGTATAAACGGGGCTCGTGAGACATGGCCACAATGTGAATGACAATTTTAGTTCCGCCCAGTTATATCAACTACGCGCGAACGGCAGAATCGATAGCGGGTTGGTGTTCCGGCCAGCTTCCGACCTCTGTTACGAAAGCCGAACACCCCCGCACTTTCCCTTGACGCCCCCGCCCTCTGGGTATAATCTGCGCCCGAAATGGCGGATTCCACCGAGAGCGTTGGTAGTTGGCCCGGTTTCGTCGCGCAACTCAACACCACCTTTAACATCGTGCGCGATGCCTTCGGCTACACCCTCCCCGGTGCGGTCTTTCTCGGCATCGGCCTGGTCTGCCAAAGCTACACACTCTGCCAGGTCAAATGTCTGTTATGGCCTTATACCTTGCCGCCGTGGGCCGCCTTTATCGCGCTGATTGCCGTCTGCTACGCTGCTGGCAACGTTATGGCCGCAACCACTTACATGGTGCCCGGTCTGGCGAAGTATGTTGTCTGGATGATCGACCGCCACCACCCCACCGACACCGCCAATCATGGCGTAACCAATATCACAAACGCAGCCATTCAGTTCAACGGACATGATCTCGCTCCGCAAGCTACGCGTTACGTAACCTCCAAACAGGCGCGAAACCTGCCGGCCGGTCTCTCGGTAACCCGCATCGCCGATCCGCCCGAGGCCAGTTGGCGCGACTGGCTGGTCAGCAATCCGACGGAAGTCTCTGCCCGGACTCTCGAAATCCGGTTCAAGCACCCCGAGCTTCTCAATACCCTCGACCGTCGCGAGACACTCAATGTGATGGGCGGCTCGATGGCCGCCGCCTTGCTTGCCGGTTACTGCGTCTTTTGCCGATGGCACTGGTCGTTCTCCAGCATAATTTTGTGCGGAGGCTTCATCAGCATCGTCCAGTTCCTGACCGGCCAATCCCACCTGCGCCGCGTCCTCCAGGCCGTTCACTTTGCTAACGTGACCACCCCTCCCGATCCTAATTTCCCTAAACTGTTTAGCGATTTCCTAACCGAAGCCACTGCCCTGCTCAGGAAATTTGCCCAATAATCCCCGACTCTATCGAGGACGGACCGCTTATTCGGAATCCGTCTGTATCCTAACTTTCGTCCGCATCCCAACGCCGTCATCATCCAACGACCCCACGTCCGAACACTTCTGGGTTTCAGCTATGCCTTCGTCGTACTCGCGGCTGACCAACTCGTAACAAATTCTCCCAGTCGGTGCAGGGCCTCTGGAAATTTATCGGTCATCTTCGCGAAGCCAAGGCGGAAGTGCGAGGGCGCATCCCAACAGTCGCCGGGGGCTAGCAAGATGCCCTGTTCCGCAGCCGCCTGGCAAAACGGGCGGCTGTTCTCTCCACTGACCAGCCACGGGAAAGCGGTCACTCCGCCACGAGGAGGAATCCAGCCAAGCGTCTCGCGATGCTCGCTCATGAAGGATATAAGGTGCTGAAGATTCTGAGTTGCAGTGCTCTGCGTTCTGCCCAGGATGATATTCCGGTGGCGCATCGCAATCTCCGCCAGCATTTCTCCGGCCGTATTGTTTGAAATGGAAAAAATGGTGCGCGCATTCCAGTAGAGTTCACGGCGCTTGGCGTCGTGCTCAATCATCCAACCGGTGCGCACTCCGGATAAAGGGAAAGCTTTCGAGAAATCGTGGATGACGGTCGCGTGCGGCAAACGAGAAGCAGATCGTGTCGCTTGTCCGCCATTATCAGGGTGATAGATAGGGTGGTAGACCTCATCGCTGATCAGTTGAATTCCACGAGACGCCGTGAACTCGTGCAAGCTGTCCAGTTCCGCATCGCTAATCGTTGCGCCGGTGGGATTGTGGGGACTGTTTACCAAAATCAACTTAGTATTTCGATCCGCCAGTTGCCTGATCTCCTCGAGATCGATACGGAAGCCGTTTTCCTTCCGAATCGCGTAGTAGCGAGTCTCAATCCCAAGTGATTCAGGTAAGACGGAAAAGGGCGGATAGCCTGGTTGAGGCAGCACAACGTTGGCTCCAGGCTCCGCAGCCAGCCAAAAGAGAATAAGCAGCGCCTCAGAGGCGCCGGTTACGACCTGGACAGTGTCGACATCCACATCTTGCATGTCGGCGATGGCAGCGCGTAAACCCTCGGCTCCCGCTGGGCGGCTGTAGACCAATTTATGATTCAGGAAGCGCTGCCGCTCGGCCTCACTAGCGAGGCTCAGGATCTCATTCAGGCTCCAATGCGGTCCTTCGCTTGAGGCCAGGTTGAATTCGATGTCGTGCTCGTAGGCGGCCAGCCACATGTCCAGCAGGAAGGGCTTCAACTGCATGTCGCACCTCGGAAGATTGGATCAGGCGACCGTCAGGTTGGTCTCACAAACTTTCATGCGCTCGCTTGACACAGGTCCCCGAAGCCTTTTCGTCGTTTCCTGCCGCGTTCCCCGCATCCACACTGAGGAAAAGCAATTTCTACATAGGAAAACCCCGTAGTTTTAACGCAAGTGCTTAATTCTTTTGGCCCGCGCAGTGGAACTTGACTTGCCACTAGCTCAAGAAAGGGGTTTCGAGCACCATATTTAGCATGGGAAACTGTCGAAGGCGCGACTGTTTAAGGTCCAGATATGCTTGGATCCTCCTCAGTCTTGCTTTGGCCGTCACACAAGGATGTACTCGCCCTGATGCATTTCACTGGACCGATTCAAGCGCGAGTTCTCCGGCCGCCACGCAGAATCTTCCTTTCCATCCCGATCCGGAGCGCGCAACCGACGATCACGATCGGCCTGCGGTACCGGAAGAGGGCAGGCCGACGAGCGTTACGCCCTTTCGAGTGCGGCACCCCGGTCCGCACAATTTGCCGGCGGGAACCCTGATCACGGTCCGCTTGGAGAGTTTGCTTCCTATCTCGCAAGTCCATCCTGGAGACGTATTCTCAGCGTCGGTCTCCGGCCCCATCACCGTTGACGGAAATATTGTCGTCGAGGGCGGTGCGCCCGTCAGCGGGCGCGTAGAGTCCGCCCAACCGACCGCAGATGGCCCCAGCCTAAATCGCGGATTCGTTCGGTTGACTCTGAACACCCTCACTCTCGATGGCAGTGTCTTGCCTGTCCAAACCTCAAGCTTGTTTGCCAGAGGAACATGGCAGCCAGACCCTCACCCAGTCAGTATGAGAACAGGCGCAGCCGCGGGATCTTTCCAGGTGCAACCAGGACGCCGCTTGACATTCCGCCTCACCGCTCCCCTGACCTTCACCGCCCCGAAATCAATCGCCAATCGCCAATCCGGCACTGCGTCGATCGAATAATCTTCGAACCTAAGTCCTCGATCGAATAATTAATAATTAAAGATTAATGATGTCGTTTGCTGGACATTTAACTTAATCGCTTTCCCTCCAAGTCCAACCAATCTAATGTTTTTCGCCCAATTTTCCACAGGTATGCTTCTATGCTGCGTGACGTATGCCCTTCGCAGTGTCAGATTGGGCCTCCTATAGTGGGATTCGAAAAGAGCTGAGAGGTTCCCGACGAGAGGCTTTTGATCCTGTTTCGGGAGCACTGAGGTATCGAGCACCCGATCTGGGGTTTGTTTCGGCACCTCCGCACGGCAGAGTATCCCTATGAGCGCCGCCACTCCATTAGCCCGGTTAGAGTATCGCGCAACAGAAAACGCAGAAACGGATTTCAGCTCCATCTTCGAACGTGCACCTATCCCGGCAGCCCGTTGTAACTCCCAAGGCGTAATTGTCGAAAGCAATCTCGCTTTTCAGCAAGCTCTGGATCCCAATCTGGCAAAAGAACGGACTTTGAGGCTTAGCGATCTGATTCCCACCGAGGATCACGAGACAACCAAGTTACTTCTGCGGGCACTTCTGGATTCCACCTGTGAAAGCATTCGTATCGGAGGAAAAGTAACGGGCGGTGCAGATGGGCTGGCAGTTACGAACTGGACCGCATGGCGTCTGCCTATATCCAGCGGGCAGCCTCCCCATGCCTTGCTGATCGCCGAGACTAAGCACGAGGTCGCTCCCCTTGACGAAAATCTGTTGCAGAGTCAGCGGTGGGAATCCGTAGGCCGCCTGGCCGGCGGCGTGGTGCATGACTTCAACAATCTTCTGACCGGAGTCATGCTCTACTGCGATCTCCTGCTCTCCACCATGAGTTCGCGCGACAGCCGGCGCCGCTATGCCGATGAAATTCGCTCCACCATCCTGCAGGCCACGGGCTTGGTTCATCAGTTGCTGGTTTTCGCCCACCCGCAGCCGGGCGAGACGCAGGCCTTGTGTCTCAATCGAATTGCCCGTGCCATGCAGGATTTGCTGGTCCGCCTCATCGGCGAGAACATCCAACTGGAATTCCGCCTAGATCCGGCCTTGGGCCTGGTGAAAATCGATCAATCGCAGGCGCAGCAGATCGTCCTGAACCTGGTTCTCAACGCCCGCGATGCCCTGAAAGCGGGTGGACACATAGTGGTCGAGACCAGCAACTGCAGATTTCAGACTGTAGCCGCATCCATGCCGTTACCGTGCAATGGTGCGGCTTTCCCTTACGTTTTGCTGGTCGTCTCCGACAATGGCTGCGGCATGGACGCGAAAACGCGTCAGCGCCTCTTCGAGCCTTTTTTTACTACGAAGAGTGCTGGGCGAGGCACTGGCCTGGGTCTTGCTACCGTCCGCAGTCTTGTCACCGCTAACCGCGGTCTTATCCACATTGAAAGCAAACCGGGGCACGGAACGCAGGCTATGGTTCTTCTGCCTGCCGCGCCCCAGTCTTCCGAGACAGAGCTTTTGCAAGACGGCCCTCCCCTGTCAGCTTCATCCGCAACACCACTCCGTGAGATTAAGAAGGAGCCACGTCTATGACATCCGCAGCCCTCAGTCCGGTACTCCCTTCACCACAAATTTTAGCCGCTAATTTTCTTAACCTGCTCATTGTCGATGACGAACGTCCTATCCGCGAAGCGTGCCGGGAAGTGGCACTCTCATTAGGATTTACTCCCCATGTCGCAGATTCTGCGGAACACGCCTTGCGCCTGCTGCAAGGCCAAACCATTGATGCCGTCCTGCTCGATTTGCGCCTGCCCGGGGCGAGCGGCCTGGAAGCGCTCCGCCAGATCAAAGCCCTGCGTCCCGAAGCTCTGGTCATCGTTGTGACCGGCTATGGTACGGTTCAGTCGGCGGTGCAGGCCATGAAGCACGGCGCCTACGAGTATGTCACCAAGCCTTTCAGCATCGACGAACTCAAGACATTGCTGGAACGCGTGTCAAACCATTTGAAGCTTAAAACCGAGAACAGGATCTTGCGCGAGAAGTTGAAATCCAAGCAGGGATACGGTGGCCTCGTCGGTCGAGCTCCGGAAATGGAAAAGCTTTACCGAATCATCGCCAAAGCTGCCAATAGTTCCCACCCCGTGTTGATCCTTGGTGAGAGCGGCACTGGAAAAGAATTGGTAGCGCGCTCCATCCATTATTCCGGATCTTTTCGCGACAAGCCGTTCATCCCCGTCGATTGCGGTTCGCTGGTCCCGACGTTGGTGGAGAGCGAATTGTTTGGGTATGTTCGCGGTGCATTCACCGGAGCCAATCAGGCCAAGGATGGTCTGCTGGCCATCGCGGAAGGCGGAACTGTATTCCTCGATGAAGTTGGCGAACTTCCCGTCGACCTTCAGTCCAAACTGCTGCGTGCCATTCAGGAAAAGGAGATTCGTCCCGTGGGCAGCACGCGCCGCATCTCCATCAACGTCCGCATTCTGGCCGCTACCAACCGCGATCTGGAGCAAGCGGTGAACGAAGGTGTTTTCCGCCGCGACCTCTATTTTCGCCTCAACGTTCTTAGCTTGCGCATTCCGCCGTTGCGCGAACGGCGTGACGATATCGCTTTGCTGATCGCCCATTTCATGGAACGCACCAAACGCGCTTCCGGCCAAGGGAAAATGCTTAGCGACGAAGCTCTCAAAGTATTGCTGGCGTATTCCTGGCCCGGCAATGTCCGCGAACTGGAAAACTGCCTGGAGCGGACTTGCGCCTTCACCAGCGGACCCTTAATCCACGTACCCGACCTTCCTGCGGCAATTGCCAGTACTGCGATCGCCGCACCAATAAATGGACAGGTTCATAGTCAGAACAAAATCGTTCCTATGGCGGAGTTGGAGAAGCTCAGCATCCTAAGTGCCATTGCCGAGCTAAATGGCGACAAGCTGCAAGCCGCTCGGCTCCTTGGCATCGGTAAGACCACTTTGTACCGCAAGCTGAAGGATTACGCGGTGCACGCCAATCAGTAGGCTGAACTGAGGAAAGTTCAAATCGGAATAAATCGGAATGCTTATGTTTCGCTATGGGAAGCGGATACTCGAGCAGAGTCGCTCAACTCTCGTTTTTTCATGAAAATCTCTCTGGAGGCCTGCGTGCTGTAGAAGGCGCATGATCTTACTCATAACACCATCAGCACGCGGCCTAGAGTGCGTTACCGCAGTTAAAGAATCCACCGGCGACGAAGCCCACTGGGCTGAAAATCTTCAGCAAGCCATTGCCAAGTTGCGGGAACATTCTTACTCTGCCGTAGTCGTTGATCAGTTTCTGCTGGAGAATGAGCCAGCCGAAAGTGACCAGGTGCTCGAACACCTGGGCACAGCCATCCTGGTTTACTTAAATTTCGCAGTCAGCGGCATGGAGCGGTTGCTGCGCGAAGTTCGCTCAGCATTACATCGCCGCCAGCGAGAGGAGATTCAAGCGCGCTTGTCGGTTGAATTGCAATTTCGCAGCGAAATGTGTGAAAGCCTCACAGCCATGTTGTTATCCTGCGAACTCGCGATGGCGATTCCAAACGTTCCCGGCCCAGCTGCTGAAAAAATTGTTGCCGTGAATAAGCTGGCGCATGAAATGCGAGTGAGGTTAGGGGCAGCCTGAGTCTTATTTGACAGGCATTTTAACGTTCCACAACGTGACTTACATTCCATGGCTTACTTTTTGTGCAGCTACGTTGGCGAAAAAAGGTTTTCGACTCAAACCTTATTTCGCACTAAAATAGGCCAGCACAGTTGCTCGATCCCGCCTTCGCGGTGGCATCCAGCAACGAGGAGAGTCTTTGCACGTTCTGGTCACTGCCGATACCATGTCTGGCTCCTGGACCTACGCCCGCGAACTGGTCACGGGCCTGGTTACACGTGGCGTACGGGTCACGCTGGTCACCTTCGGCGAGATCCCTTTGCCCGTCCAGACTGCATGGATGGATCGTCTTCACGGTCTCGAATACCGCCCGACCGCTTTTCGCCTGGAGTGGATGGACGAAGCGCCCCAAGACCTACCCGAGTCTTCTGAATTCCTGGTGAACCTGGTGCAGGAAGTTCGTCCTGACGTAATCCATCTCCACCAATTCTGTCACGGAAATCTTCCGGTCGACATTCCTCGTGTGATCATGGCTCACGGCGACCTGATCACCTGGAGCCAGGCTGTGCAAGGTTGCATCCCTCATCTTACGCGCTGGCTAAAATGGTATCGCGACACCGCGATCCGCGGCATTGCAGCCGCCGATGCCGTAGTCGCGCCTTCCGTCTGGATGCTCGACGCGCTTCGCACGACCTATACTTGCCCCCGCCGGGAAGCCGTCATTTACCCCGGACGCAATCCCATCTTTTTCAATCCTTACATTAGCAAGGACGATTCCGTGCTCTCCGTTGGTCGCCTGATCGATGCTGGCAAGCAGGTCTTCCTTCTCACTCAACATAATCATTCATTCCCCGTTTGCATCGTGGGCGCGGAACAAACTGTGCCCGTTCCCCGCATTCCGATTCGCGCGGACGTGAAAATCTCCACTGCCCAGGCCTCTGTCGCCATCCGTGGCCCGCAGACCGACGCGCAATTGCGTGCTCTCTACAGCCGTGCCGCCATCTATGCCGCCACGCCTCGCTACGAACCGCTCGGCATGCCGGCCCTGGATGCCGCTTTTTCGCGCTGCGCAATCGTCGCCAATGACATTCCCAGCTTTCGCGAAGTCTGGGGCGATGATGCGCTTTACTTCCGTACGAACGATTCCGGCAGCCTGGCGGCCGTACTTCACCGCTTCGCCTCCGATCGTTCTTTGTGCCATGCCTATGCCGATCGCGCCTTTGCCCGCGCCCGCCAACGCTTCACCGCCCATCGCATGATTGGAAACTACCTCGACTTGTACGGTAGCCTCGTCTCCGATCACTCCATCGCTGCCTGATTACACAGTGAGCCCCTTGCCGTAGCGATCTGGTTTCCGCAGAATGTTCAAACTCAAATTTTAAAACTCCAATGTTTAAAACTCCAGCCGTGCCTGAACCGCGATCATGCGCGGAGTACTGTCGCCGCCTAACCCCACGCCCAGTAGTCCGGTCGGCGGAGAAGTCGTATAGGTGAGCGCTCCGAATCCAGTTTGGCTGGAAGGACGTCCGGGAATGCCGGCCTGCACGACGCTTGGTAGTCCGAAATTCGGGTGGTTGAACACATTAAAGAACTGACTCTCAAACCGTAGCTTCACATGCTCGCTCAAGGAAAACCATTTTGTCAGATAGAAGTCACTCCACAGGAAATCGGGGCCGCGCAACGAGTTGCGACCGAGATTTCCGAATTGGCAGTTCAGCGGGCTGTTACCGCCATAACACTGCCCCGTGCTGGGATCGACCGTCGAGATGAAAGCATCCGGATTGAGCCACTGCAGCGTCCCAGGCTGCGTGACGCCGGGAATCGGATGATGTTCATAGAGAGGAACGCGAGGAACAACACTGGCGAACTCTGGTCCGCTGCCCTGCACGATTCCGTTTCCACCGGCGGAATACGGGGTGCTCACCACCGAGAAGGGAACTCCGCTATGCCAAAATAAAGTTCCGGAAATCTGCCAGCCATTGAGTGCGTAACCCAAAGAATGATTCCGCACCTTGACCGGCAGTTGATACGCGTACTGCCCGTTGAGATTGTGCCGGATATCATAATCGCAAGGACCATAGTCGCGGGCCAGTTCTCCCGGCAGTGGAGATAGAATTCCTCCAGCAGAGAATTGCAGGAATCCTCCGTTCGAGACCGTATCCATGCACCGGCTAAGGGTGTAGTTGAGTTGCCCTTCCAGCCCGTGTCCCATACGCTTCATTGCGGTGAGTTGAAGGCCGTTGTAATGACTGTTCGCCCCGGTGGAGAACTGTGTGACCGCGCCGAATCGCGGATCGGTCGGTCGAAGATAAGGGAATGGTGCGAAACAGCCCTGACACACGGTCTGGTAGCCGTTTACCTGGGTCGAATAAGGCTGGTTCACCGCCCGCGTGCCAACGTATTGTGCTTTCAGGCTGGCTGTCGTTCCGAACTGATGTTCCACTCCGAGGCTCCACTCCATAAAGTATGGCGCATGGAGTTTGCCATCCGGGACCGCTGTTATCGCTACGGGGGGAAGACAGGTTATCGGATTTGCCTTTGCGCAGGAAAGCAAGCTCTGGGGAAATCCTGAACTAAAAATCTGGTTTGCCGCAACTGTTGCGTCGACCGCACTGTTGGGCACGTTGGGCGCGATTGCTGTACCACCTACAGTTCCGAGCAAGCCTCCCTGAAACGTCTTATCGTAGGGTGGATTCGCGCCGATCAGATCCGCCACACTGCCCGGCAAAATGTCGCTGAAGAGCCCGAAGCCGGTGCGCAATACCGATTTTGGCTCAAACTGCCACGCAATGGCCGTCCTCGGTTGCAGGATCGCAATGGGCGTAGATGAAAAGAGATTGCCGATGCCGGTTTGAATGGCGGCGTTCAGCGGCTGATTGACATCATGCGAAATGGAATTGAAGGATCCGCGAAGACGGGCAACCTGCTCGTGCGGATTCAGCGGATTGGAGTTCAGGGTGTCGCGCAGACCGAATGTCCATGTGAGCTTGCGCGTGGCCTTCCAAGTGTCTTGCGCATAAACATCGAGATTGAGAAAGTTAAAAGGCTCGTTGGCGTTTAATGGAAACGTCTTCGACGCGGTGTTCGCCGCCCCATAAATAAATTGCTGCAAGTTCGCATAGGTCACCGTGGGCACCGTGCCTTCGCCGAAGTCAAAGTCGTTCAAGCGAAAGATTCTGGTATTCGTTCCAAACCGCAGTTCGTGAGCGCCACGACTCCACGCCAGGTTGTCATTGATGAAGAACCGCGTCGCCCGCCGTCCTTGCACCCATGTATTGTCCAATCCTCCCACCGGCGTAAATGGATTCACGCCGCTGCCCTGCAACACAATCGGAAACGCCGCCAGCGTCTTTTGGAAGTTGCTTGGCCCAAACAAGCTCTCATACCAGGAGAACGCCGGATTGAAGTAGTTCACCAGATTCTGTGAAAACACGTGCGTGTGCCCTGCCGCGAATGAATAGAGCGGCTGCGGAGAAATCGCATTGAATAGCGGGTTGATCGGATCGGTCCACGCGGCCTGCAGTCCGGTGTCCGCCTGGAAACGAAACCACGCCGTATCTTTCTGGTTGATGTTGTAATCGATGCGCGCGGTTTGTACCTGTTCGTGATCATCGCTCGAATGCGACACGCTTTGCCGGATGGCGCAGCCCGCCGTGATCGGACAGCCTAGGATCGCGGTGGGTGTGCCCGCCGTATTCTCGTAAAGCGAGAACATCTGCTGATAGAATGGCACCTCCTGCGGTTCCGCCGGATAAATAACGTTCCCGGCGCTATCCGTGAGTCCCAACGGAAGTTGCTGCAACACATATTGTTGGAAGGCCGCACTGGGAACAATCGTCGGCGTAACGATGGGTAGCGCGATCCGCACCCATTCGCTGTCGAAAAAGAAAAATAGCTTGTTATGCAGGATCGGGCCACCCAGGCTCCCTCCAAAGTGGTTCACGGTCGCCCCCGGTTTGTGATTGCCCGGGGTCGCGTTTGTGAAATAATCGGCCGCATTCAGCACTGCTCCATTCCACAGTTCGTAAAGATTCCCGTGGAACCGGTTCGTGCCAGACTTCGTCACGTAATTCACCTGAGATGCTCCATACCGCCCTTGATCCACCGCATAAGAAAGTGTGTTGACCGTCACCTCCGCGATCGAATTCAATCCCAGAACCAGGTTGGTGGAGAGTCCGCTGTTGAGATTTGTGAGCGGATCGTTTGTTTCCAACCCGTCCACGATGTAGCCATTGGAGAGCGCGGGCAACCCGTTGAATTCCACGTTGCCGTAGCCGTTGGTACCTCCCACAAAATCGTTTCCGCTTCCCGCGGTATTGATGAGAGCGCCGGGCGAAAATTGCAGCGGGTAGGTCAGATCGCCGCCTGGATTCGGAAGATCCTCCAGAACTGGGGCGCTCAAGGTGGTCGATGTGTTGGCATTTGCCGGGTTGATGAGGGGCGCTTCGCTGTTCACCTCCACAACCTCGTTCGATCGAGCGATTCTAAGCGTGAAATCGACTTTCTGTTTCGCGCCCAGACCGGACAACACATTGTCGTTCTCCTGCGATTCGAACCCATTTGCCTGCACTTTTACTGAGTAAGAACCAGGTTTTAGCTGTGGGAAATTGAACCTGCCCGCGCTATCGGTCTGTGCACTGCGCGTGAACCCCGTTTCGTGATTGGTGATGGTCACCGTGGCTTCCGCCACAGCGGCACTTGTTGCGTCTCTTACTTCTCCAATAATGGCAGTGGTGGTTTCGCCTTGTGCAAGCGCTTCCGCCGGAAAAAGACACGCCAGAATCAACAGAAGAGAAGAAAAGCGACCCCCCAGCGCCATTGGAATACTCCGACTTGCTTGGCATGCCGATGTTTCAACATCGATTAACCAAGGATTATTTTCAACAGTTAACCACAGTTAATCGAAATGAGCAAGCTAATATCG
The DNA here is from genome assembly GCA_049588915.1 of Candidatus Sulfotelmatobacter sp. GTDB lineage: Bacteria > Acidobacteriota > Terriglobia > Terriglobales > Acidobacteriaceae > Sulfotelmatobacter. Next base: position 3,751 of record JBAVZU010000216.1, on the reverse strand, counting down.
ACGCAGGGAAGCAGGACGCTCGCCGGTACCAGCTGGGGTACGAAGCTTGGGGAGAAATGTCCTTTGGCTGTTGGTTAAGGATGTTTCCCGTTCGTAATCCCCCTTTCGTCCTACGCGTTGTAAACTGACGCAATACTTCCAATGAGCTCTAATCCTCCCCATGCGGATTTGCCCGACGTTGCGCCTGCGGTGCAGCGGGATGTGGCGCGGCTGGCGGCATCGCCCGAAGTGCGGTCCGCATTCAACTGGTTGCGCACACATGAGCCGCAACTGACGCAGTGGCAAATGGAGATGGCGCGGATTGCTGCGCCTCCGTTTGGCGAGTCGGCGCGCGGGGCCTGGCTGGCGGAGCGCTTTCGCGAAGTGGGGCTGGACGACGTTCGCATCGACGATGTGGGCAACGTATTCGGATCGCATCCTGGATTTATGGGATACGGCGTTGGGCAGCGTTATGTGGGGCTCAGCGCGCACATCGATACCGTTTTTCCGGCGAGCACGCCGCTCAATATTCGGCAGCAGGGTAGCCGGCTGTACGGGCCGGGAGTTTCCGATAACGGCGCGGGTGTTACGGCCATGCTGGGGATTGCAGCGCTGCTGCGGTCGGTGCGGCTGCGGCACGCGCTGCCCCTGGTCTTCATCGGGAATGTGGGCGAGGAGGGCGAAGGCGACTTGCGCGGGATGCGACACATTTTTTCCACGCCGCGCTGGAAGGATTCGATCGCCTACAGCGTGGTGCTGGATGGCGCGGGCTCGGATACGGTTGTCGCCGAAGCGCTCGGGAGCCGGCGCTTTGAAGTGATCGTGCGCGGTCCAGGCGGACATTCGTGGAGCGACTTTGGCGCGCCCAATCCGGTGGTGATTCTCGCTAAGGCAATCGACACGTTCACCGCGGCGCCGGTTCCCACCACTCCGAAGACTACGTTTAATATTGGAGTGATTCGCGGGGGAACGTCAGTCAATTCCATTCCAGAGTCGGCCAGCATGAAGGTTGATATCCGGTCGACTTCCATGGCAGAGATGGAGCGGCTCGAACAGGCGCTGCGCCTGGCGCTGAATCGATCTGTGGAAGACGAGACGATGGCGGCGGAAATGCGATCACCTCTGCAAAAGCGGCCTTCCGGGGTACATTGCGAAGTGGTTCCGATCGGTAACCGCCCCGCCGGGGAGTTGGCAACGGGGGCGCGCATCCTGCATGTGATTCGGGCTGTCGATGCGCAGCTCAACAATGCCGCGCAGGTTCAACGAGCGTCGACGGACGCGAATATTCCGTTATCGCTGGGACTGGAGGCCATCGCCATCGGCGGCGGCGGTTCCGGTGGCGGTGCGCATACTTTGCAGGAATGGTTTGACAGCAGTGGACGCGAGCTCGGGCTGAAGCGGATTCTGCTGACCCTGCTGGCGCTGGCTGGAGCGGGGGACTCGGGAGAATGATGAGATCGGCGGGTGCTGAAGCTCCCAGTGGGACGGAGCATCTTTTTGAAGCGCTGAGGCGCTGCGCCACCCGAAAGCAAGAACACCCCACACGAAACCTGGATGCGGCAGTGGAATACCACCCTTCGACAGGCTCAGGGCAGGCTCTTTCGCAAAAGACGCGAAAGATGGTAAACCCGGCGTTCGCTGTGATCTTCTTTTGTCTAGCGTCTTTGCAGGCACAGGATTGCATGCCGGCTCAAACGCCGACCTCTTCCGGCCCGCGGGCCGACACTATTTTTCTCCACGCGAATGTTTATACCGGCCTGCCTTCAGACAGCGGATCCAAGGCCATTTTGCGTCGGGAGGCCATTGCGGTGCGCGGTGACCGGATTCAAGCCGTCGGCAAAAATGCGGATATAGAAAAGCTCAAGGGTCCGCAGACGCAAGTCATCGATCTGGGCGGGCGCTTCGTCATGCCAGGATTCAATGACGCCCATCTTCACCTGGCGGCTGCCGGACTGCAGAAGTTGCAGGTTAACCTTATCGGGGTGAAGACGCTGGATGAATTCCGCCAACGCGTGCTGGCCAAGATTCAGACAGCTCAGCCGGGCGAATGGATCCTGGGCGGCGGATGGGATGAGACGCTCTGGCCGGGCAAGGCGCTACCCAGCCGCCGGGATTTGGACGAAATCTCGAACGGGCATCCAGTGTTCCTCGATCGGGTGGATGGGCATCTAGCCGTGGCGAATACCCACGCGCTGGAGTTGGCCGGCATCACGGCGGCCAGCAAAAATCCGCAAGGCGGGCTGATTGATCGGGACGAGAACGGGCAGCCCACAGGAATTCTACGCGATACGGCGCAGGGTGCGATAAGAGCAGTGATCCCTGATCCGACGCGCGAAATGCGGCGCCGCGGTATCGAAGTGGCGCTCGCGGATCTAGCCGAGCACGGTATTACATCGGCGCAGGATTATTCGCCGGAGTGGGAAAATTTTCAGATCTACGAGCAGCTGGAAAAAGAAGGCAAACTGACGGCGAGGATTTCTGAATGGCTGCCGTTTAACGACTCCATTGAAGAGTCGAAGAAGAAGCGCGATTCGCATCCGCGCGCGGACTTGATGCTGCATACGGGGATGCTTAAGGGTTTTATGGATGGATCTTTGGGGGGACACACGGCGGCGCTGCTCGAACCCTATGCGGACGATCCGAAGAATTCCGGATTGCCGCGCTACGACGCTGCCAAGCTGGACGAGATGGCGAAAGAGCGAGTGCTGGCGGGCTTCCAATTGGGGTTCCATGCCATCGGGGACGAGGGCGTGAAGATGGCGCTTGATGCTTTCGCCGGCGCGGAAAAGGCAGCTCTCGCGCAGAAAGTGAAGGCCGCGAATGGAGGAGACGACTTTCGCCTGCGGGTGGAACATGCTCAAGTCACCACGCCGTCACAGATCGCACGTTTCAAGCAGTTGAAAGTGATTGCTTCCATGCAGCCCAGCCACGTGCTCACCGACATGCGGTGGGCGCAAGATCGGCTGGGGCCGAAGCGCGCCGCTACGTCGTATGCCTGGGCAAGCTTTGTGAAAGCGGGCGTGCCACTGGCTTTTGGAACCGATTATCCAGTCGAGCCGATAACGCCTTTTCGTGGTTTATATGCTGCGGTCACGCGCAGAAGCGAGGACGGCAGGCAGGAATATTTCCCAGAGCAGAAGCTGACGATGGATCAGGCCATTGCAGCTTACACGACCGGCTCGGCCTTCGCCGAGTTTGAAGAGAAAGAAAAGGGCAAGCTCGCGCCGGGGATGCTGGCCGATTTCGTGGTGCTCGACCGCGACATTACCGCCGTCGCTCCGGGAAAATTGCTGTCCACCAAAGTCCTGCGAACGGTGGTCAGCGGCAGGACGGTTTATGAGGCCAAGTAGCTCTCCAGGAACGAAATAGCTCAAAACGAAACAGCGGTTCCGCGCGTCTAACCTGACAGGGAACGGTCCATGCGTCTAACCTGACAGGGAACGGTCCATTCGCGCTGCAACCCCCTCAATAGAGCTGTGGAATTGCGGCTGTATGTTTGCAAACGGGTATAATAAGGGGCGTTTATAGTCTTCGGAGGAAGCACAGATGGATTCGCGGGCATTTTGGCAGCGGTGGAAAAACCGCGGCTGGGTTTATTCGTTCAGCATTGCGGTTACGCTGGCGCTGGGCATTTTAATTGGCACGGTGGTTTCCTTCGGAGTGAAAGGTAAAGAGGGGCAGAAATCCTCTGATGCGAGCCCGCTGACGGTTCCGTCTCCCAAGCAACTCTCCAATGCGTTTTCGCAGATCGCCAAGCAGCTGGGTCCCAGTG